>NZ_JBFRFW010000030.1:0-55292 GCF_052115025.1 Bradyrhizobium sp. 2TAF24
TACGATGGTGTTACCTATGTAAACGTGTACCGCCGAAGTCTTTCGTCCAGCTACCACTTCAAGAACTTACGTTCTCTCCGCGAGCAGCTCGCAAGGACTCCGCCGTCCACGTTTCTCTTTCTTCATCTTCACTTGTCAAACAGCCCGAGRTCCGAAGACCTCACTCTCTATAAAAAGAGAGATCAGCAACCCTCTTCGACGACAAAGCCCAACCGACAACTGATCGGCTGGAKCTTCACWCATCGCGATGGAGAGCTACTGAAGCGCGTAAGCTTGCTTCGGCTCGGGGCCGGAGCAGCGCCCAACGGGCAGCGCCATGGCCGGTGATATGAAGCTCTCACGACGTTTTGTCAAGCGCCTGTTGCAAAGCAAAATTCGGGGTGTTGAAAAGGGCGTCGAAACGTCGGACTTCCCGCTGAATTTGCAGGGAAAACACCGCTCGTAACAACCTCGAGCCGCGCCGCACGCGGGCCCCGCATCTTGCATTCGCCCTGATTTTTTTTCGCGGGCCTGCAACCATCGGCGCAGATGCAGGACGCGGGATGGCTCAATCATCGCCTCGTCAGGGCTAACGCCATCTCGCGAGCGAACGAGCGCCGCACAAACGGCGCCCAAGCCAGACCGGCAGGCGTCTCAAAGGCGGCGCCTGTTTCCGAGGTCGCGTGTGCTCCCGAGGTCGCGCTTGCTCCCGAGGTCGCGCTTGCTCCCGAGGTCGCCGACATCCCTGTTGCCGTAAGCCGCGAGAAACACCCGCACGGCATCGACCGCGTGGCGACGCAGTTCCGCAGGACCGGGGATCGCGTCGTCACCAAGCAGCATCGCCCGGTTCAGCGGCGCCGCCATCACCAGCCAGTTAAAGTGCCCCGCAGCGACCGCCGGATCATCGAGCGCGAGCAGCCCCTGCTCCGCGAGCTGCGCAAACGCGGCCGCAAGCGCAGCCATCGCCCGCTTCGGTCCGCCCGCAAACAGCACACGTCCCAGCTCTGGAAAGCGGCCGACTTCACCGATCACCAGGCGCCGCAGTTGCATCAGCCGCGGCGTCAGCACCACCATCAACTGACGCTCCGCATAGCGTTCGAGATACGCAGCAAGGTCACTGCCATCAGCGACCATCGGCATGTCGTTGTGAACCGTATCACTCGCATCATTCGCCATCCGCGTGACGATTGCGATGAACAGCGCTTCCTTGCTGGCGAAATGCTTGTAGACGGTCTGCTTCGACACCGCCGACATCGCGGCGATGTCATCCATGTTGGCACCGAGATAGCCGTCATGGAGAAAGATGGTGGTGGCCGCGTCGAGAATGGCGAGCCGCTTGCGCGCCGAACGCCCCCCCGCCTCGGGCTCCCCGATCACCACGCCTGACGTCATGTTGTCCCCACCTCGATGGCCAATGCCGTTGTCACAATTGACTAGTACTGGACAGTCTAGTTTTATTCAACCGCGGATCCCGTTGTGAAGTGTTGTGAGGAAACAGACCGATGTCCGAGTTTTCGATGTTTGTCCAAAGACATATCGCCAGCTTATGGCGCCCCGGAGGCCCCCGCCAGCGCGGCCACGGCCACCACGCCAGGACGGCGGCGTTGATTCGCTGGACGTCCTACGGCAGCCGCGCGGAGACCCACTGATGCCCGCCCCCGCCCTCACCGCCTCGTGTGTCTGCGGACGCGTCGAAGTGACGGCCGCCGGCACCCCGATCGCAAGCGCCGCCTGCTACTGCCGCGACTGCCAGAAAGGAGCGCGCCAGATCGAAGCGCTGCCGAATGCGCAGCGTGTCGCCGATCCCGACGGAGGGACCGGCTATGCGCTCTATCGCCGTGACCGCGTGGCGTGCACACGTGGCGCCGAGTTGCTCAAGGGCTACAAGCTCGACGGGCGGACAACCCCGACCAACAGAGTGGTCGCGACCTGCTGTCACACCGCGATGTTCGTGAACTTCGATCGCGGGCCGCACTGGATCTCGGTATATCGCGCGCGGCTGGGAGAGCACGCCCCGCCATTGCAGATGCGGATCTGCACCCGCTTCAAACCCGACACGATCGTGCTGTCCGACGACGTGCCAAATCATCCCGGCTATCCCCCGGCGCTGGTGGTCAAGCTTCTCGCATCGCGCGTCGCCATGCTGTTCAGCCGCTCCTCGCCGACCATGCCCCCAGCCCCACGAACCTGACGACAGCGGCAGGCCGCCACGATCATCGGACCCGCTGTGCCGATCTCTTCCAGAGATCAGCAGCCCGCCACGCCGGAATGCGAGACCGCCGGAAGAATAAGGGACCTCCCATCCCCGCCGCGATGACGCAACGTCCGGATCATGCGAAGGAGCGCAGCATGAAGCCTGATCAGGACGACGACCTCGCCATCTTCGCAGCCGGCGGCGCACCGGCGTTGCCGCCGGCGAGCCATCAGGATCATGTCGCGCACGCCGGGGCGCGGATCTGGTATGCGGCCTTCGGCACCGGAGCGCCGGTCGTGCTGCTGCATGGCGGCCTCGGCCACAGCGGCAACTGGGGTCATCAAGTGCCTGCGCTGATCGACGCCGGTTACCGGGTCATCGTCATCGACAGCCGCGGACATGGCCGCAGCACCCGCGACGGGCGACCGTACGCCTACGAGCTGATGACATCGGATGTGATCGCCGTCATGGACAGCCTGCGGCTGGACAAGGCCGCATTCGTCGGCTGGAGCGATGGCGCCTGCATCGCACTGACGCTCGCCATGGCCGCCCCGGCACGGGTCGCCGGCGTATTGTTTTTTGGCTGCAACATGGATCCGAGCGGCGCCAAGCCCATCGAGGCCCTCGGCCCGGTCGTCAGCCGCTGCCTCGAACGGCATATCAAAGATTACGCGGCGCTGTCGGCGACGCCGGATCAGTTCAAGGCATTCAGCGAGGCTGTCAGCGCGATGATGGCGACCCAGCCCGATGCCACGGCCACCGATCTCGCCGGCATCGATGTGCCGGTCACGATCGTGCACAGCGAGCTCGACGAGTTCATCTTGCCCGAGCACGCCGCCTATCTTGCGCGCACGATCCCGAGGGCGGAGCTGATCGTGCTGCCGGGTGTCAGCCACTTCGCACCGCTGCAGCGGCCGCAACTGTTCAACCGCGTGATGCTGGATGTTGTCAGCCGGTTTGCCTGACCGCCATCGCCGGTGATTCATCGGCCGGGCGCAACATCTTACCGTGCCTCCGCCCGAGACCGCCTCAGTGCGCGGTCATCCAGACCCGGGCCTCGCGCTGAGCCAGCGCGATTTCGGCGTCCGACATCATCGTGGCGACCTCGCGCCGCATCGGCACCGCGTCCGTCCGTCCCTTGAGCGCGGCGAGGTTGAACCACTTGTGCGCGGCCACCAGGTCGATAGCGCCGGTCCGGCCGCTCGAGCAGACGATGCCGAGGTCGAACAGAACGTCAGGATCATTGCTGGCCTCGGCAGGAATCGCCGTAGCGACATCGATCTCGAACTGCAACATGACACTTCCCCATCTTTTGCCGGCGCGGTCCGCAACGACCGTCCGCCGAAAACACCGCCGCGGCTCCTGTCCAATTGTCCGGGTGCCGCCTTCCCTGACCGCCGGTTTGGCCCGGCGTGTTGCAGGGATGATGACCCATCAAATTTGAAGAGCAGTTTAAGTATCGCGATGAATCGAAGGTGAAAGCGGGCGTCGTGCGGCCGCGCATCACGACAAAAAGCTGTCCGATTACAAGGCCTTCCGCGATTCGGCAGGGTTCGGTTTACCGTCCGCCTTGCCGTCGCGGTAACCATCGCGCCAACCCGTCGTCCGCGCGCCGCGTGACGCACGCGAACACGCACCGGCTGCATGCAACCGGAGACCAGAGCGACGATGTGCGGGGATCAAAATAAAAAAGCCGGCCCTCGGACCGGCTGCGGAAGAACGAGGGCGTCGGTGAACACGTCAGGATCGAGATCTCACGCAGACGAAGCCGCTGGTGAAACTGCGGACCGAAGTCCGCAAACGACTTGTGATCGTTTCCACCAGACCGGCCTTCATCCGAGCGTACCCCGATGAAAGTGACGATCTGGTCGCCTGACCTGATGTCTCGCCGACACCCTCTTTCGTCATTCAGTGCGGTCTGTCCGATCTCCGCGGGTCGCGGATCAAGTCAGGGCGCTCTCAAGACGATGCCGGCATCAAGCTGCCGGCAATCCATAAGGCGAAGCCTTACTTCTTCTTCTTGGCGACCTTGCGGGTCTTCTTGGCAGTCTTCTTCGCCGCGGTCTTCGCGACCTTCTTCACTGCCTTCTTCGCCTTCTTCGCTTTCTTGGCCATGTTGCCCTCCGTCAGATGTGAGATGGCTTAATCGCTTCGTGCATTCGGGAATCGAAATGCACTTCTCTTGGATTACACCAACACATGGAAAAAAACAGTGTCCCGCTTAAGGAAGTGTTGACGCCTGCGCCGCGCGTTGCGACGCGCGCGTTAGCAAGAGACAACGCAGCAAACGCGCGACTTCCTCGTCGCGACGTGCAAGAAGTCCAGACAGCAGCGTGTCAACATCGAAGAAGTGCCTTAAATAAAGGCCTATCCTGAATTCGCTTCGTTGCGCATGTTTGTTCACCAACGATTGTGGCGAGTCGCGGCGACTCGCAAAAACGCCCGTCGCGGACTCTGAGTCGGAAAAGTTGGCAACAAAATTATTTTCAGTGATCGGGTCGAGAAGCGCCCGCGACACTGGTCAAACCCGCCGTCCCGATGCGAATCGCGTCCCCCCGATTCGCAACGCGACGATGCCCGCAGACGCTGTGAGGCGCGCGCGCCATCACATCATGAGCGCGCTGACGATCGTCTGTCGATGATCGCGACTGGTCGTGCCGCGTCACGCGGCACGGCATGCGGTCGCTCAGCAACCGCCACGCCCGCTCAGAGACCGAGCTTCGACTTCAGAAGATCGTTCACGGCCTGCGGATTGGCCTTGCCACCCGACGACTTCATCACCTGGCCGACGAACCAGCCGACCATCGCCGGCTTCGCCTGCGCCTGCGCCACCTTGTCCGGGTTGGCTGCAATGATGTCGTCGACCACCTTCTCGATCGCGCCGAGATCGGTGACCTGCTTCATGCCGCGCGCCTCGACCACCGCGCGCGGATCGCCGCCCTCGGTCCAGACGATCTCGAACAGGTCCTTGGCGATCTTGCCGGAGATGGTTCCTTCTCCGATCAGGTCGATGATCGCGGCGAGTTGTGCCGCCGACACCGGCGAGGCGGCAATATCCTTGCCTTCCTTGTTGAGGCGCCCGAACAGCTCGTTGATCACCCAGTTGGCGGCAAGCTTGCCGTCGCGCGCCTTGTCGGCGAGCGTCCCCAGCACGGCTTCATAGAAGTCGGCGCTCTCGCGCTCGCTCACCAGCACGCCGGCATCGTCCGGCTTGAGGCCGAAGTCGCTGATAAAGCGAGCCTTCTTCTCATCCGGCAGTTCCGGGAGATGCGCCTTGAGGTCGTCGACATAGGCCTGGGTGAACTCGAGCGGCAAGAGATCCGGATCCGGGAAGTAGCGATAGTCGTGCGCCTCTTCCTTGGAGCGCATCGAGCGCGTCTCGCCCTTGCCGGCGTCGAACAGCCGCGTCTCCTGCTCGATCACCCCGCCGTCCTCGATGATGCCGATCTGGCGGCGCGCCTCGTACTCGATCGCCTGGCCGATGAAGCGGATCGAGTTGACGTTCTTGATCTCGCAGCGGGTGCCGAACGGCTCGCCAGGACGGCGCACCGAGACGTTGACGTCGGCGCGCAGGTTGCCCTTCTCCATGTCGCCGTCGCAGGTTCCAAGATAGCGCAGGATGGTGCGCAGCTTGGTGACGTAGGCCTTGGCCTGCTCCGAGGAGCGGATGTCCGGCTTCGACACGATCTCCATCAGCGCGACCCCGGAGCGGTTGAGGTCGACGAACGTCATGGTCGGATGCTGGTCGTGCAGCAGCTTGCCGGCGTCCTGCTCGAGGTGCAGCCGCTCGATGCCGACCGTGAAGGTCTCGCCCTCCGGCACGTCGACGATCACCGTGCCCTCGCCGACGACCGGCGACTTGTACTGGCTGATCTGGTAGCCCTGCGGCAGGTCCGGATAGAAGTAGTTCTTGCGGTCGAACACCGAGCGCAGGTTGATCTGTGCCTTCAGCCCCAGCCCGGTGCGCACCGCCTGTGCCACGCACTCCTCGTTGATCACCGGCAGCATGCCCGGCATCGCGGCGTCGACCAGCGAGACATGGCTGTTGGGATCGCCGCCGAACGCGGTCGAGGAAGCGGAAAACAGCTTCGACCTCGAGGTGACCTGGGCATGGATCTCGAGCCCGATCACCACTTCCCAGTCGCCGGTGGCGCCCTTGATCAGCTTCGACGGTTTCACAGGTGCGTTCATGGCTTTATCCAAACTCCGGCGCGCCGGACGGTGTCCGCGCGGATGCTCCGTTTCGCTTCGCGCAACGGCGACAGCCAGTCAAGTCCGGCGGCCGTCGCCGGCGCGGTCATAGGCCTTGCCGGAACGACTGGAACGCCGTGCTCTTGCGCAGCGCATCGGCGCCCCCTTCGATCAGCATGTCGACCTGCTCGGCCGGCAGCGCGAGGCGGGTCGGGATCGCCTCCAGCAGCCCGGAGCGCGGTGCGCCCAGCCGGTCGAAGCCGATGCGGTCGACGAACGCGACGACATCGTTGCACTTCCAGCCCGCCGGCAGGCCAAGCCGCGCCCGATCGGCCGCCGACAGCCCGCAGCGCCAGCGGCGCACCTTGTTGGTCCAGTCGTTCACCAGCGCGCTGAATGCCGCGTAACTCGAACGCACGCTGGCGTCGATGGCGGTGTCGGCGGCGGCCTCCACGAGGTCTACCCCCGCCGGCCCTTCCAGGCGGTTGGCCCAGTCGCCGGACGCACCACGCCCGGCATCGACCACCAGAAACATCAGGCGCCGCACCCGCGCCGCCTGACGCTCGCCCAGCGGTTCGAACGGACGCTGCGCCCCCAGGATGCCGATGCTGAGACCCGACAGGCCGAAATTGTCCACGAGGCCACCATCCAGCAGCTTCACAAACTTCATCCCGCCGTCCTGGTAGCGCCCGAGCGCCGAGGCATAGGAACGCAGCAGCGGCTGGGTGGACGGATTGCTGCGCGCGCGCTCGATCCAGTCTGGCAGCCGTGCGCCGCACCCGCCGGGAAACGTTTCAAGCACGATCGGCGCGAACGCGACCGGCACTGCGGCGGATGCCGCGACCGCGTCGGCGATCTTGTAGGCGCCGATGTCGCTGCACAGCGCGTCGAACGCCGTCTTGTCGAAGATGAACGGCACACGGTTATAGATGTCGGACGCGTTGATCCAGATCGTCGGACGGTTGTCACGGAACGCCGAGAAGGTCGCGCCCTCGAACACGTTCTGGTCGAGCCAGCGCGGGAACTGGCTGTCGTTGACGCCGCCGCGGAGCGCCCGCCCGAGATTGCCGAGGCTGATCTCGGTGCGCAGCCCCTCCTCCGCGTTGCGAAGCAGAAAGCGCTCGCGGAAGTCGGCCAGCGCGCCGCGCCGCTTCAGGCCATAATACGCCGCCGTGACCGATCCGCCGGAGACACCGGAGACGAAGTCGATGCGATCGAGCAGTGTCGCCGTGCCGAAATGGATCCGATCGAGCTCGTTGAGCACGCCGAAGGAGAATGCCGCGGCGCGGGTGCCGCCGCCGGAAAACGACAGCGCCAGCAGCAGATCGCCCTCGGAGACCGGTTCGGTCGCGCCGACGACATTGGCGGGCTGAGCCGCAGTGAGCGGCTGGTTGGACGGCAGGTTGTAGACCGAGGCGCAGCCGGCCACCGCCAGCGCACTGACCATCATGACCGCCGCAAAACGCCACCAACGCAGCACTGTATCCACTCCCGAGCCGACGCCCCGCCCGTTCACGACGTCGCGCGATCCGTCTTGATGTCGCAACCCCACGACAGAGTGGGGCGAAAACCAGAACTCCCGGTTAATTCAGGCGCCAGTGTGGTCGCTACCACCACCGTGCCGGCGTGAAATGACCGGCCGCCTTCTCCACCACCGCGCCGAGCGAGATCAGCGTCTCCTCGTCGAACGGCCGGCCGATCAGTTGCAGTCCGAGCGGCAAGCCCTGGCCATCCTTGCCGGCGGGAACCGCGATGCCCGGCAGGCCGGCCATGTTCACGGTCACCGTGAAGATGTCGTTGAGGTACATTTCCACCGGATCGGCGCCGCCGCGCTCGCCGATGCCGAACGCCGCCGAGGGCGTCGCCGGCGTCAGGATGGCGTGGACGCCCTTGGCGAAGCAGTCCTCAAAATCCTTCTTGATCAGGGTACGCACCTTCTGGGCACGCAGGTAGTAGGCGTCGTAGTACCCTGCCGACAGCACATAGGTGCCGATCATGACACGGCGGCGCACCTCGGCGCCGAAGCCTTCGGCACGGGTGTTCTCGTACATGTCGATGATGTTGCGCCCGGGTACGCGCAGGCCGTAGCGCACGCCGTCATAGCGGGCGAGGTTCGACGACGCCTCGGCCGGCGCGACAATATAATACGCGGGCAGCGCGTACCTGGTGTGCGGCAGCGACACCTCGACGAGCTCCGCACCCGCGGCCTTCAGCCACTCGGCACCGGCTCCCCACAGCTTCTCGATCTCCGCCGGCATGCCGTCGATGCGGTACTCCCTGGGAATGCCGATCTTCATGCCCTTCACCGAGCGGCCGACCGCCGCCTCGTAGTCCGGCACCGGCAGATCCGCCGAGGTGGTGTCCCGGGGATCATGGCCGGCCATGGAGCGCATCAGAATGGCGGTGTCGCGCACCGTGCGTGCGAACGGCCCGGCCTGGTCGAGCGACGAGGCGAAGGCGACGACGCCCCAGCGCGAGCAGCGGCCGTAAGTCGGCTTGAGGCCGACGATGCCGGTGAAGGCGGCGGGCTGGCGGATCGAGCCGCCGGTGTCGGTGCCGGTGGCGCCGAGGCAGAGATTGGCGGCGACGGCCGACGCCGAACCGCCCGACGAGCCACCGGGCACGAGCTTGGCATCAGAGCCATCGCGCCGCCACGGATTGACCACCGGGCCGAACGCCGAGGTCTCGTTGGACGAGCCCATCGCAAACTCGTCGTTGTTGAGCTTGCCGAGCATCACCGCGCCGTCGCGCCATAGCTGCGAGGTGACGGTGGACTCGTAAGGCGGCACGAAGTTGCCGAGGATCTTCGAGCAGGCCGTGGTGCGCACGCCCCGCGTCGCGAACAGGTCCTTGACGCCGAGCGGGATGCCTTCCAGCGGGCCCGCCTCGCCCTTGGCGATCCTGATGTCGGCGGCGCGCGCCATCATGCGCGCCTCCTCCGGCGTCTCCAGCACATAGGCGTTGAGCGCCCGTGCCTGCTCCATCGCCACAAGATGCGCGTCGGTCAGTTCGAGGGCGGTGAAGGATTTGGCTTTCAGACCGTCGCGGGCATCGGCGAGCGTCAGCGAAGTGAGGTCAGTCATTCATCAACCGGGGCACAGGAGAAAGGAGAACGAGGTGCGGAGACCGAAGGAGTGTGGGTCGAGAGCGTGGTGTCGGGGACCGGCTTCGACGAGGTGAGAACCGCGAGCGCCGCGTCCATCGCCTTGTCCTGATCGGCGTCCTTGCCCTGGCGCTCCATCGCGTCGAGGTAGGCCATATAGGCCTGGTAGGCCTTTTCGTCGTCGCACAGCAGGCACATTGCGGTTCTCCCGGGCTCGTCGCCGGTTACTCGACCACCTTGGGCACCTGAAAGAAGTGATCCTCGGTCATCGGCGCGTTGGCGACCACGATGTCGGCGATCTCGCCGTCAGTGACAACGTCGTCGCGCTCCTTCATGCGCATCGGCGTCACCGAGGTCATCGGCTCGACGCCGGTCACGTCGACTTCGGAGAGCTGCTCGACGAACGCCAGCATGGCGTTGAGCTCGCCCTGCAGGTGGGCGACCTCGTCGTCCTTGACCGCGATGCGCGCGAGATGGGCGATCTTGCGCACGGTGGCCGCATCGACTGACATCAACGTGATCCTCAAGGTCCGGAGCGCCCCACCACCCGATCGGACAGAAGGTCGCATCCACAGCGAAAGCCGGCGGCCAGCAGCCGCGTTCAGCCGCCGTATAGAGCATTTTGGCGGCCTGCGCCAACTCCATCGCCGCAAGCCAGAACCGCTTCCTGTCGACAAGATACTGATCCGCAGCTCTTTTTGCACGCGCGCCGGCGGAACCCTGTGCAAGCGGCCGACGCCGTCGGGGTGGCCGTGATCAGTCGCCGGGCTGCCCCCACCAGCGGTGCAGCGCCACCAGTGCCCAGATCGCCTCGACCACGCCGAACGGCCAGGCCCCCTGCAGGAAGCCGTAAACCGATCCCAGCGCGCATGCGGCGGCGAAGCCGAGGATGAACCAGGGGCTGCGCTGCTCCAGCGCATAGCACACCAGCATCGCCGTCACGGCGAACAGTCCGAACCAGGTCAGGGCATCCACGGCGTCATTCCCGCTTTGCGTCGATTACGGCATGCGTGTTAAGCGATAGCGATGCCCGCGCCAATCCTTCCTCTCGCCGATGCTGCGCCGCTGTGGCCCGAGCGCGGCGCCCTGATCGGCCTCGATCTCGGCACCAAGACCATCGGCGTCGCCGTCTGCGACCCTGACCGCAAGGTTGCGACCGGCGTCGAAACCGTGCGCCGCACCGCCTTCACCGCCGACGCCAACAGCCTGCTGGCGCTCGCCGCCGAGCGCGGCGTCGTCGGCTTCGTCCTCGGCCTGCCGATCAACATGGACGGCAGCGAGGGCCCGCGCGCGCAGTCGACCCGCGCCTTCGCCCGCAACTTCGCCCGGCTGACGAACCTTGCGATCGGACTGTGGGACGAGCGGCTGTCGACAGCCGCGGTGGAACGCGAGCTGATCGCCGCCGACGCCAGCCGCGCCAAGCGCGCCAAGGTGATCGACGAGCACGCGGCGATCTTCATCTTGCAGGGCGCGCTCGACCGCCTCGCCACCCTGCGCCGCGCCGGCGGAGCGGCCTGACGGATATGCTGGTCGTCCTGAACGCCCTGCTGCCGGTGTTCATGCTGATCGCGCTCGGGCTGATCCTGCGCCGCGTGCTGCTGCCCGACGACATTCACTGGGTGGGCCTGGAGCGGATCGTCTACTACGTCCTGTTCCCGGCGCTGCTGATCGTGACGCTGGGCCGCGCCGACCTCGCCTCGGTGCCGGCGGCCGACGTCGGCTTCGCGCTGCTGCTCGCCGCACTGATCACCTCGGCGTTGTGCTTCGTCATCCGGCCGCTGCTGGCACGGCTTGGCGTCAGCGGCCCGGCCTTCACGTCCGTGTTCCAGGGCGCCACGCGTTTCCAGACCTATGTGGCGCTGTCGGTGGTCGGCAACCTCTATGGCACGACAGGCCTGACGCTCGCCTCGGTCGCCACGGTGGCGATGGTGCCGATCCTCAATGTGCTGAGCGTTGCCGTGATGACGCGCTATGCGGCGTCCAAGCCGCTGACACACTGGCAGGTCGTGGGCCTGATCCTGCGCAACCCGCTGATCTGGGCCTGCCTGATCGGCATCGCGATCAGCCTGCTGCACATCCCGCTCGGCGGGCCGGTCTTCCAGTTCGGCACCGCGCTGGGCAACGCCTCGCTCGCGGTCGGCCTGCTGGTCACCGGGGCTGGGCTACGGCTCGACGGCCTGCTACGGATCGGGCCCGCGGCGATCGCGGCCGTGCTGCTCAAGCTCGTGGTCATGCCGCTGATCGCCGCCGCCCTCGCGTTCTCATTCCATCTCGACGGCGCCAACCTCGCGGTCGTGGTGTGCTGCGCCGCCGTGCCGACATCATCGAGCGCCTACGTGCTGGCGCGGCAGATGGGGGGCGACGCCCCGCTGCTGGCGCAGGTCATCACCCTGCAGACCGCCCTGGCCGCCATCACCATGCCGCTCGCGCTGGCGCTGGTGCGTTAGGATCAGCTCTCCGGCAGCGCCCGCGCCAGCAGGCCGCGGCTGTCCTCCACCGAGAGATCGGCCGAGCCATAAAAATCGCCGCGCGCATCTGTCAGGCGGGTACGGGCGAACAGTTCGGCGTGCGCCGGATGGATGCCGTTCAAGGCCGCCGCGGCGGCGAGCAGCGCCAACCGCTCCACGGCGGCCCGCGCGAGACGCTCGCTGTCGCCGCCGCGCAATGCCTTGGCGATGAACGCCACCGCCTCGGCCGCGCCGGACAGCCCTGCGGTCTCGCCGGCGAGCCCAGCCAGCACCGCCTGCGCCGCGTCCTGCTCGCGCCCCAGCGCCCGCAGCACGTCGAGGCACATGACGTTGCCCGAGCCTTCCCAGATCGCATTGACCGGCGCCTCGCGGTAGTGGCGCGCCAGGATGCCGTCCTCGACATAGCCGTTGCCGCCGAGACACTCCATCGCCTCGTAGAGGAAGCCGGGCGCGCTCTTGCAGGTCCAGTACTTCACCACCGGGGTCAGCAGCCGCATCCGCGCCGCCTCGCCGGCATCCGCCGGCGCGCGGTCGAACGAATGGCACAGACGGATCGTCAGCGCGGTGGACGCCTCGACATGAAGCGCCATGTCGGCGAGCACGCTGCGCATCAAGGGCTGGTCGGCGAGGTGCTTCTGGAACACGCTGCGATGGCGCGCATGATGCAGCGCATGCGCAAGCCCCGAACGCATCAGGCCGCTGGAGGCGATGGCGCAGTCCTGGCGCGTCAGCGACACCATCTGGATGATGGTGGGCACGCCGCGCCCCTCCTCGCCGAGCCGCAGCGCGTACGCGCCGGTGAACTCGACCTCGGACGAGGCGTTGGAGCGATTGCCGAGCTTGTCCTTGAGACGCTGGAAATGGATCTCGTTGACCCGGCCGTCGGGCGTGAAGCGCGGCATGAAGAAGCAGGTCAGCCCGCCCTTCGCCTGCGCCAGCACCAGGAAGGCGTCGCACATCGGCGCCGACATGAACCACTTGTGGCCGGTGATGCGGTAGGCGTCACCATCCGGCTCGGCGCGGGTCATGTTGGCGCGCACGTCGGTGCCGCCCTGCTTCTCGGTCATGCCCATGCCCATGGTCATGCCACGCTTCTGCGGCCACGGCGCGAACGCCGGATCGTAGCTGCGGGTGCCGAGCACCGGCATCACCGCAGCGAGCAGCGCCGGGTCGATCGCCAGCGCTCCGACCGCGGCGCGCGTCATGGTGATCGGACAGAGGTGCCCGGTCTCGACCTGCGCGGCGATGAAGAATTTCGCGGCGCGGATCACCTCCGCGCTACCGCCCGCGAGACGACCGTCGGGGGTCCAGGTCGAGTTGTGCAGGCCGCCATGGGCGCTGTGTGCCATCAGCTCGTGATAGGCCGGATGGAATTCGACGACGTCGCGGCGAAAACCCTTGGCGTCGAACAGCCGCAGCTTCGGGCCGTTCTCGTTGGCGATGCGGCCACGCTCGGCCATCGCCGCCGATCCCCAGTGGCCGCCGAACGTCGCGAGCTCGTCCTGCGCGCCATCGCCCGCCGCCGCCCGCACCGCGTCCACCAGCGGCCGGTCGAGCGTGAACAGGTTGACGTCCTCGAACGGCGGCGACTGGTTGAGGACGTCGTGGGTCGCGAATGGCGCCTGGGTCATGGGCAATTTCCTGTCGAAACGAGCGATGGCGAAAAGACTACGCGCTTCGCGGCGCGATTGCATCGCGGCTAACGGGCGCGCACGATCGGAAAATCATAGGCTCCTCCCCCCGCCCCGCGCAGCGAGAAGTGCCACCATTCCTTGGCATAGTTCACGAAGCCCTGCCTCGCCATGGCCGCGACCAGGAGCTGCCGCCAGCGCCGCTGTGCCGGCGTGATGCCGGCGGCTGCGGTGTGCGCCTTCAGGTCGGAGCAGTCATAGCCGGTTCCCATATCGATGGCGTCGTCGGGGGCCCGCCGGGCGGCGTCCGCAGTGCAATCGCCATAGAGCCGGTTCGGATCGAATGGTGCGGCTGCCGGCGCGTCCTGCCGCACCAGCGTCAGGTCCACGGCCGCGCCGGTGGAATGGCCGGAGCGCTCGGCGATGTAGCCGAGACGGAACAGGTCCGCCTTGCGGAAAGCAGGATTGTAGGCGTGCTGGGCCGGCGTCTCCGCGCCGTCACGGGACCAGGCCACCATGGCCTGCACCGCCCGCACCGGCCGGTAGCAGTCGTACATCTTCAGCGACAACCCCTGGCGGGCGAGATCCTGCTGGACCCGCGCCAGCGCCTCCGCCACCGGCCGCTTCACGATGCATTCGGCGGCCTCATAGCCCGGCAGCCGCCGGCCGACGAAATTGTTGCCCCCCGCGTAGCGGATGTCCTGCCGGATGGTTGGCGCCACCTCACGCAGATACATAAAGTCATCCGGCAGCGCCTGAGCGGCCGCGCCGGACATCCAGACCAGGACAAACGCCAGCACCGGCAGCACGGCGCGCAGCCTGCGCCTGCGAACTGCGGCGAAACCGTGGAGTGCGGCCCGTTCCATTGTCATCTCCGGATCAACGGAACGTCACCGACCATGGTACCCCCGCGAATGCAAGCCGGCGCGGTCGCGGCCCCGCGGGACTGAAACGGGGGATAAGTCGGCGGCCGGGAATTCCACCTTGCCCCGCTTTGCAACTGTCCCTATAGGTCTTGCTTTAATGACCGCAGCACCGAAATCGTCCTTTGTCTTCGCCCACCGGCATTTGCTGGGGATCGAAGGCCTTTCCCATCACGACATTTCCGGCCTGCTCGACCTCGCCGAAGAGTATGTCGAGCTCAACCGCCAGGTCGACAAGAAGCGCTCCGACCTGCGCGGGCGCACCCAGGTCAACCTGTTCTTCGAGGCCTCCACCCGCACCCAGTCGTCGTTCGAGATCGCCGGCAAGCGTCTCGGCGCCGACGTCATGAACATGTCGGTGTCATCGTCCTCCATGCGCAAGGGCGAGACCCTGATGGACACCGCGGTGACGCTGAACGCGATGCACCCGGACATTCTGGTGGTGCGCCACCACGCCTCCGGCGCGGTGGAACTGCTCGCCCGCAAGGTCGACGGCTCGGTGATCAATGCCGGCGACGGCGCCCACGAGCATCCGACCCAGGCGCTGCTCGACGCGCTGACGATCCGCCGCAACAAGGGCCGGCTCGAGGGCCTGCTGATCGCGATCTGCGGCGACGTCATGCATTCGCGCGTGGCGCGTTCCAACATCATCCTGCTCAACACCATGGGTGCGCGGGTGCGCGTCGTCGCCCCCTCCACCCTGCTGCCGCCGGGCATCGAGCGCATGGGCGTCGAGGTCGCGCGCGACATGCGCGAGGGCCTCAACGGCGCTGATATCGTCATGATGCTGCGCCTGCAGCGCGAGCGCATGAACGGCTCGCTGATCCCCTCCAGCGGCGAGTACTTCCAGTATTTCGGGCTCGACCAGAAGAAGCTGTCCTACGCCAAGCCGGACGCGCTGGTGATGCACCCCGGACCGATGAACCGCGGCGTCGAGATCGACTCCATCGTGGCCGACGGCGCGCAGTCGCTGATCCGCGAACAGGTCGAGATGGGCGTCGCCGTGCGCATGGCGGTGCTGGAAGCGCTCGCCCGCAACCTGCCGAACGCGTGATGCCATGCTGACCGACCGCCGCCCCATCCTGCTCGCCAACGCGCACATCATCGATCCGTCGCGCGACCTCGACGGCCCCGGCGACGTGCTGATCGCCGACGGCGTCATCCGCGACGCTCGCCGCGGCATCGGCGCCGCCGGCGTCCCCGAGGGCACCGACATCGTCAACTGTGCCGGCAAGGTCGTCGCCCCCGGCCTGATCGACATGCGCGCCTTCGTCGGCGAACCCGGCGCGAGCCATCGCGAATCCTTTGCGTCCGCGAGCCGCGCCGCCGCGGCCGGCGGCATCACCACCATCATCTGCCAGCCCGACACCTCGCCAGTGATCGACAACTCGGCGACGGTGGACTTCGTGCTGCGCCGCGCCCGCGACACCGCGATCGTCAACATCCATCCGATGGCGGCGCTGACCAAGGGCATGCGCGGCGAGGAGATGACCGAGATCGGCCTGCTCAAGGCCGCCGGCGCCGTCGCCTTCACCGACGGCAGCCACAGCGTGATGAACGCCCAGGTGATGCGGCGCGCGCTGACCTACGCCCGCGACTTCGACGCGCTGATCGTCCATCACACCGAAGATCCGCAGCTGATCGGCGACGGCGTCATGAACGAGGGCGAGTTCGCCTCGCGCCTCGGCCTGCTCGGCATTCCGACCGCCGCCGAGGCCGTGGTGCTGGAACGCGACATGCGCCTCGTGGCGCTGAGCGGCGGTCGCTACCATGCCGCCTCGGTCACCTGCGTCGAGTCGCTGGAGATCCTGCGCCGCGCCCGCGATGCCGGCCTCAAGGTCAGCGCCTCGGTGTCGATCAATCACCTGACGCTGAACGAGAACGACATCGGCCCCTACCGCACCTTCCTCAAGCTGGCGCCGCCGCTGCGCACCGAGGACGATCGGCTGGCGCTCGCCGCCGCCATCACCTCCGGCCTGATCGACGTCGTGATGTCGGACCACAATCCGCAGGACGTCGAGACCAAGCGCCTGCCGTTCGCGGAAGCCGCCGCCGGCGCGATCGGGCTGGAGACCATGCTGCCGGCGGCACTGCGCCTCGTGCACAATGACGGCCTCAAGCTCACCGACCTGATCCGCGCGATGTCGACGCGGCCAGCGGAACTGCTCGGCCTGCCCGGTGGCACGCTGCGCCCCGGCGCCCCCGCCGACATCATCGTGATCGACACCGACGTGCCGTGGGTGCTCGATCCGGCCGACCTCAAGTCGGCGTGCAAGAACACCCCGTTCGACGAAGCGAAGTTCTCCGGCCGCGTCGAGCGCACCATCATCGGCGGCCGCACAGTCTACGAACTGGTCTGACGCGACCGGATAGGCGGCGCGGTACGTTATGAACTTCTTCCCTCGTCCTGAGGAGCCCGCGCAGCGGGCGTCTCGAAGGGCGAGGCCACCAAGCTGTTCGGGCCTCATGGTTCTCCTCACCATGAGGAGAAATGACGAGCGATGTGGCAGAATATCCCGATCGCCATGACCCGACCGCTCGCCCTCACCCCAAGGAGCCCCAATGTCGCGTGAACTGATGCTGCTGGCGGCCCTCGTGCTCGGCTACCTCCTGGGCTCGATCCCGTTCGGGCTGATCCTGACCAGGCTCGCCGGCGGCGGCGACATCCGCGCCATCGGCTCCGGCAACATCGGCGCCACCAACGTGCTGCGCACCGGCCGCAAGGGCCTCGCCGCGGCGACCCTGATCGGCGACATGCTCAAGGGCACCGTCGCAGTGATCATCGCCGGCTTCACCGCCGGTCCGGAGGCCGCCATGGCGGCG
Source organism: Bradyrhizobium sp. 2TAF24 (assembly GCF_052115025.1). Taxonomy (NCBI): domain Bacteria; kingdom Pseudomonadati; phylum Pseudomonadota; class Alphaproteobacteria; order Hyphomicrobiales; family Nitrobacteraceae; genus Bradyrhizobium; species Bradyrhizobium sp. 2TAF24. Next base: position 17,313 of record NZ_JBFRFW010000030.1, read on the forward strand.
GCCCTCGGCGCCTTCCTCGGCCACCTCTTCCCGGTGTGGCTCAATTTCAAGGGTGGCAAGGGCGTCGCGACCTATATCGGCGTGCTGCTCGGGCTGTTCTGGCCCGCCGCGCTTGCCTTTGCCGTGGTCTGGCTCGCCACCGCCGCGACCTCGCGCTACTCGTCGCTGTCGGCGCTGGTGGCGAGCGCGATCACGCCGCTGTCGCTGTGGTGGTTCGGCCACTACCCGCTCGCGATCCTGTTCGTGGTGCTGACGGGGCTGCTGTGGTGGAAGCACCGCCCCAACATCGAACGCCTGATGAACGGCACCGAAGGCCGGATCGGCAGCAAGGGCTGACGCCGGACCCATATAGCGCCCCTGTAGCGATTGTCGCGGCGACGAAGTTGCGCGACACTGCCCCGCCCGGGGGCTCACGTGAACAGCCGATCGCCTGACGCGACATCTCTGACCGACACCGAGCGGCGCGACTGGCTGCGGCTGATCCGCAGCGAGAATGTCGGGCCGCGCACCTTTCATATGCTGCTGCGTCATTGCGGCAGCGCCGCCGCCGCGCTCACGGCGCTGCCCGAATTCGCCCGCCGCGGCGGCGCCGTGCGGCACGGGCAGATCTGCAGTGCGGCCGATGCTGAGCAGGAGATCGCAGAGGCCCGTCGCCTCGGCGTACGGATGATCGCCTCGTGCGAGGCGAGCTATCCGTCTCGCCTCGTGCAGATCGACGATCCCCCGCCTCTGCTCGGCGTGCATGGCACCGCCGAGGCGCTGCAGCAGCCGATGCTCGCCATCGTCGGATCGCGCAACGCCTCAGCCGCCGGGCAGAAGCTCGCGCAGATGCTGGCGCACGACCTCGGCGACGCCGGATTTGTCGTCGTCTCCGGCCTCGCGCGCGGCATCGACCAGGCCGCCCATCGCGCCGCCATCGCGAGCGGCACCATCGCGGTGCTGGCCGGCGGCCTCGACCGCATCTATCCACCTGAGCATGCCGACCTCTACGCCGCGATCGTACGGTCGAGCGGCGCCGCCGTGTCCGAACTGCCGCTCGGCCACACCGCACGCGCCCACGACTTTCCCCGCCGCAACCGCCTGATCTCCGGCCTGTCGCTCGGTGTCGTGGTGGTGGAAGCGGCAGAGCGCTCGGGCTCACTGATCACCGCGCGCTTTGCCGGCGAGCAGGGCCGCGAGGTGTTCGCGGTGCCGGGATCGCCGCTCGATCCGCGCTGCGCCGGCACCAATGCCCTGATCAAGCAGGGTGCTGTCTTTATTACCTCGGCCGCCGACGTGATCGAGGCGGTGCGACCGATCCTCGGCCAGCCGATGCTGTCATTGGACGAACCGGACCTGCCCGCCACAGGTGCCGATCCCGGTGACGGCGAGCGCCAGCGGATCGTCGCCCTGCTCGGCCCGACGGCCGTCAGCCTCGATGACCTGATCCGCCTGTCAGGCGCGTCGCCGGCAGTGGTGCGCATGGTGCTGCTGGAGCTCGAACTCGCCGGCCGGCTCGAGCGGCAAGGCGGCGGGCTGGTCGCACTGGCCTAACCTCACGACCGTACATTAACGGTATCATGAGACCTTCAATCGGGACGCAGCCACAGATTGTGAGCAACCGAATTCAAAACCATATGTATATGAAATTGGCCCGGAAACGGCGCCTGCCCTTGCCGGTTCCTTAAGCGATCACCGGATGTCCATTTGACAGGACCGGCCGATTTACCCATGTATCCGCCAGCGCGGCCGGCGCGACTCTCGCGGAATCGGCCTGCATTCTTCCCATAAGTTATTGGAAAGACATGAATATCGTTATTGTCGAGTCGCCCGCAAAGGCCAAGACGATCAATAAGTATTTGGGGTCGTCCTATGAGGTTCTGGCCTCGTTTGGCCATGTTCGCGACCTGCCGGCCAAGAATGGATCGGTGGATCCGGAGTCCAATTTCAAGATGATCTGGGAGGTCGACGCCAAGGCGGCCGGCCGGCTCAATGATATCGCCCGTGCGGTCAAGGGCGCCGACAAGCTGATCCTGGCGACCGACCCTGATCGCGAGGGCGAAGCGATCTCCTGGCACGTCCTGGAGGTGCTGAAGGAGAAGCGCGCGCTCAAGGGCCAGGAAATCGAGCGCGTGGTGTTCAACGCCATCACCAAGCAGGCCGTCACCGAGGCGATGAAGCATCCGCGCCAGATCGACGGCGCCCTGGTCGACGCCTACATGGCGCGCCGGGCCCTCGATTATCTCGTCGGCTTCAACCTCTCCCCGGTGCTGTGGCGCAAGCTGCCCGGCGCCCGCTCGGCGGGCCGCGTGCAGTCGGTGGCGCTGCGCCTCGTCTGCGACCGCGAGCTCGAAATCGAGAAGTTCGTCGCGCGCGAGTACTGGTCGCTGATCGCGACGCTGTCGACCCCGCGCGGCGACAATTTCGAGGCCCGCCTCGTCGGCGCCGACGGCAAGAAGATCCAGCGCCTCGACATCGGCTCGGGCGCCGAGGCCGAAGACTTCAAGAAGGCGATCGAGGCGGCGAACTTCACCGTGTCGACGGTGGAAGCCAAGCCCGCGCGCCGCAACCCCTACGCCCCGTTCACGACCTCGACGCTGCAGCAGGAAGCGAGCCGCAAGCTCGGCTTCGCGCCGGCGATCACCATGCGCATCGCCCAGCGCCTCTATGAAGGCGTCAATCTCGGCGGCGAGACCACCGGCCTCATTACTTATATGCGTACCGACGGCGTGCAGATCGCCAACGAGGCGATCGTCCAGGCCCGCGAGGTGATCGGCAAGGACTATGGCCGCGAGTACGTGCCGGAGCAGCCGCGCCAGTACCAGACCAAGGCCAAGAACGCCCAGGAAGCGCACGAAGCGATCCGCCCGACCGACCTGTCGCGCCGCCCGCGCGACATGGCCAAGAAGCTCGATCCGGACCAGGCCAAGCTCTATGAGCTGATCTGGCTGCGCACCATCGCCAGCCAGATGGAGTCGGCCGAACTCGAGCGCACCACCGTCGACATCACCGCCAAGGCCGGTGCCCGCACGCTGGAGCTGCGCGCCACCGGCCAGGTGGTCAAGTTCGACGGCTTCCTCGCGCTCTATACCGAAGGCACCGACGACGCCGGCGACGACGACGACAGCCGCCGCCTGCCCGCCATGAGCGAAGGCGAAGCGCTCAAGCGTGAAGGCCTCGCCGTCAACCAGCACTTCACCGAGCCGCCGCCGCGCTTCTCCGAAGCCTCGCTGGTCAAGCGCATGGAAGAGCTCGGCATCGGCCGCCCCTCGACCTACGCCTCGATCATCCAGGTGCTCAAGGATCGCGGCTATGTGAAGCTCGACAAGAAGCGGCTGCACGGCGAGGACAAGGGCCGCGTCGTGATCGCGTTCCTGGAAAACTTCTTCGCGCGCTATGTCGAGTTCGACTTCACCGCGAACCTCGAGGAACAGCTCGACCGCATCTCCAACAACGAGATCTCCTGGCAGCAGGTCCTCAAGGACTTCTGGCGGGACTTCGTCGGCGCCATCAACGACATCAAGGACGTGCGCGTCTCGCAGGTGCTCGACGTGCTGGACGAGATGCTGGGTCCGCACATCTACACCCCGCGCGAGGATGGCGGCGATCCGCGCCAGTGCCCGACCTGCGGCACCGGCCGGCTCAACCTCAAGGCCGGCAAGTTCGGCGCCTTCGTCGGCTGCTCGAACTATCCGGAATGCCGTTACACCCGCCCGCTCGCCTCCGGCGGCGAAGGCGGTGGCGACCGCGTGCTCGGCCAGGACCCGGACACCGGCTTCGACGTCGCCGTGAAGTCGGGCCGCTTCGGGCCCTATATCCAGCTCGGCGAGCAGAAGGACTATTCCGAGGAGGAGAAGCCCAAGCGCGCCGGCATTCCCAAGGGCATGTCGCCGGGGGACGTCGAGCTCGAGCTCGCGCTCAAGCTGCTGGCGCTGCCGCGTCAGGTCGGCCTGCATCCCGAGGATGGCGAACCGATCAAGGCCGGCATCGGCCGGTTCGGCCCCTATGTCCAGCACAATAAGACCTACGCCAGCCTCGAGGCCGGCGACGACGTCTACACCATCGGCCTCAACCGCGCGGTGACGTTGATCGCCGACAAGATCGCCAAGGGGCCGAGCAAGCGCCGGTTCGGCGCCGACCCGGGCAAGCCCGTGGGCGAGCATCCCGAGCACGGCACCATCAGCCTCAAGAGCGGCCGCTACGGCGCCTATGTGACCGCCAATGGCATCAACGCCACCATCCCGTCCGACAAGACGCCGGACGCGCTCACCCTCGCCGAGGCCATCGCGCTGATCGACGAGCGCGCGGCCAAGGGTGGCGGAGCAAAGGCCGGCGGCAAGAAGGCCGCGCCGAAGAAGGCGGCCAAGCCCAAGGTGGCCGCCAAGAAGGCATCCGAGGACGGCTCGGCAGCCAAGCCGGCGGCGAAAGCCAAGCCGGCCGCCAAGGCTGCGGGTAAGGCTGGGGGCAAGGCCAAGGCCGCCAAGCCCCGCGCCGCCGCCGCGCCGAAGGCGGTCAAGGCGCCGCCCAAACCCGTCACCAAGAAAACCGCCGGAAAAGCCCGCGGATGAGGCATGATCCGAAAATCGGGGAATCGGTTTTCGGCGCATGTCCAAAGCAACGAAAGACACTATTTCATTGAAGAAGACCCGTAGCGCGAGCGATGCCTTCCCCGACCGGGACAGCATCGTCGCGTTCCTTCGCGCCCAGCCCGGCAAGGTCGGGACGCGCGAAATCGCCCGTGAATTCGGGCTCAAGAATGCCGCCCGCGTCGAGCTCAAGCGCCTTTTGCGCGAGCTGCGTGAGGCCGGCGTCATCACCAAGAAGGGCAAGGCCCTGCAGGAGACCGCGGCGCTGCCGCCGACCCTCGTGGCAGACGTCACCGGCAAGGACACGGACGGCGAGCTGCTCGCCGCTCCCGCCGAATGGGACGAGGAGGACGGCGAGCCGCCGAAGATCCGCCTCTACCTGCCGCGCCGGCCCCAACCCGGCACCGCGGTCGGCGTCGGCGACCGCGCCCTCGTCCGCATCGACCCGATCGAGGGCGACGACGTCGCCGCCTATCGCGGCCGTGTCATCAAGGTCCTCGACCATGGCCGCGACCGCGTGCTCGGCATCTTCCGCGCCCTGCCCCACGGCGGCGGCCGGCTGATCCCGGTCGACAAGAAGCAGGCTGGGCGCGAGCTTGCGATCGCGGAAGCCGATCGCGGCGGCGCCGAGGACGGCGACCTTGTCAGCGTCAACCTGCTGCGCGGCCGTGGCTATGGCCTGCCTGCCGGTCGCGTCAAGGAGCGGCTGGGGTCGCTGAGCACCGAGAAGGCCGTCAGCCTGATCGCGATCCACGCCCACGACATCCCGCTGGAATTTCCCAAGGCCGTCGTGCAGGAGGCCGAGGCGGCGAAGCCCGCTACGCTCGACGGCCGTGAAGACTGGCGCGACATCCCGCTCGTCACCATTGACCCGCCGGACGCCAAGGACCACGACGACGCCGTGCATGCGATGCCGGATCCCGATCCGGCCAACCGCGGCGGCTTCATCGTTCATGTCGCCATCGCCGACGTCGCGTTCTACGTGCGGCCGGGCTCCGCGCTCGACCGCGAGGCGCTCAAGCGCGGCAACTCCGTATACTTCCCCGATCGCGTCGTGCCGATGCTGCCCGAGCGCATCTCCAACGACCTGTGCTCGCTGAAACCGTCCGAGCCGCGCGGCGCGCTCGCGGTGCGCATGGTGATCGGCCCCGACGGGCGCAAGGTCTCGCACACCTTCCACCGCGTGCTGATGCGCTCGGCGGCGAAGCTGAACTATGCACAGGCCCAGGCGGCGATCGACGGCCGGCCCGACGACATCACCGGCCCGCTGCTCAAGACCATCCTCGAGCCGCTCTATGCCGCCTATGCCTGCGTCAAGCAGGCCCGCGACGCCCGCGACCCGCTCGACCTCGACCTGCCGGAACGCAAGATCCTGCTGAAGGCCGACGGCACCGTAGACCGTGTCGTGGTGCCAGAGCGCCTCGATGCCCACCGCCTGATCGAGGAGTTCATGATCCTCGCCAACGTCGCCGCCGCGGAGACGCTGGAGAAGAAGTCGCTGCCGCTGATCTACCGCGTGCACGACCAGCCGACGGCGGAGAAGGTCCACAACCTTCAGGAATTCCTCAAGACGCTGGACATGAACTTCGCCAAGAGCGGCGCGCTGCGTCCCGAAATGTTCAACCGCGTGCTGGCACAGGTCAAGGGACACGACGCCGAACCGCTCGTCAACGAGGTGGTGCTGCGGTCGCAGTCGCAAGCCGAGTATGCGTCAGAGAATTACGGCCATTTCGGCCTGAACCTGCGCCGCTACGCCCACTTCACCTCGCCGATCCGCCGCTACGCCGACCTCGTCGTGCACCGCGGCCTGATCCGCGCGCTCGGCCTGGGCGCTGGTGCCCTGCCCGACAACGAGACCGTCGAGACCCTCAACGAGGTCGCCGCCAGCATCTCGCTGACCGAACGGCGTGCGATGAAGGCCGAACGCGAGACCGCCGACCGCCTGATCGCGCACTTCCTCGCCGACCGCGTCGGCGCAACCTTCGCAGGCCGCATTTCCGGCGTCACCCGCGCTGGCCTTTTCGTCAAGCTCACCGACACCGGCGCTGACGGCCTCATCCCGATCCGCACGCTCGGCACCGAGTTCTACAACTATGACGAGGCCCGCCACGCGCTGATCGGCTCGCGCAGCGGAACCATGCATCGCCTCGGCGATGTCGTCGAGGTGCGCCTCGTCGAAGCCGCGCCGGTCGCCGGCGCATTGCGCTTCGAGCTGCTGTCCGAAGGCACCACAGCGAGGAGCCGCCGCCGGCCCGAGCGCAGCCGGGCGCCCGACGCTCGCCCTGCCGAGTTCCGCAAGGCGGCCGGCCACAACGACAAAACCGACCACAAGCGCAAGGCGAAGAGCAAGGCCGGCAAGCATCCCGCGCGCAAGGGCAAGCCAAAGAAGGGCAAGCGATGACACGGAACGCGCTGTCCACCTGGACCCCGAAAGACGCCGAGCCGCCCAAGCGCGACGCCTGGCTCGCGATCAAGCGCGGTTTCCGCTGCCGCTGTCCGCGCTGCGGCGAAGGCAAGGTGTTCCGCGCCTTCCTCAAGGTCGCCGACAAGTGCTCGGTGTGCGGCCAGGATTTCAGCCATCACCGCGCCGACGATCTGCCGGCTTATCTCGTGATCGTCATCGTCGGCCACATCGTGGTGCCGCTGGCGCTGTGGATCGAGACCAACTATGCGCCGCCGGTGGCGCTGCAGCTCGCGATCTATCTGCCATTGACGCTGGTCGCCTCGCTTGCTCTGCTGCAACCCGTCAAGGGCGCGGTGGTGGCGCTGCAATGGGCCTTCCGGATGCACGGCTTCGACGACGCGTCTGAGCCGGATCCTTCCGCCCCGCAGAAATAACAGCCGCGCCAACAACAACAAAAACAGGACAAAAGCAGGACTTGGGATGAACGCTCCACTGGCACTTGCGAAAAATGAAAAAGAAGACGACAGCCATCCCTATGTCCGCCCCAAGGATGCCGCGACACTGATCCTGATCGATCGCAGCGGCAGCCGGCCGAAGGTGCTGGTCGGCAGGCGCCACGACAAGGTGGTGTTCATGCCCGGGAAGTACGTGTTTCCCGGCGGCCGCGTCGACAAGACCGACAACCGCGTGCCGGTCGCCGCACCGATCCCGCCCGAGCTGGAGGCGAGCCTGCTGCGCGGCCGCCCCAAGACTGAAGCGTCGCGCGCCCGCTCCCTCGCCGTCACCGCGATCCGCGAAGCCTGCGAGGAGACCGGCCTGTGCCTCGGCCGCAAGGTCGAGGACGGCCGGGCCGGAAAACTCGACGGCGTGTGGAAGCCGTTCGCCGACAACGGCCTGCTGCCCGATCCATCGAGCCTGTTCCTGATCGCCCGCGCCATCACGCCGCCCGGCCGGGTGCGGCGCTTCGACACCCGCTTCTTCTCGGCGGAAGCGTCCGCCATCACCCACCGCATTCCCGGCGTGGTGCATGCAGATGCCGAGCTCGTCGAGCTGGTGTGGGTGGAGATCGGCTCGGAGCCGCTGGCGGATGCGCACAACATGACCAAGGCCGTGCTGCGCCAGCTCGAACTGCGGCTCGCCAATGGCCCGTTGCGCCACGACGCTCCGATCCCGTTCTTCCACTGGTACGACGGCGCCATGCGCATGGATACCCTGACGTCGACGTCCTGACACCGCCCCTTGCGCCCGCAGGCCGACGCCATAGATCAGGTCCCACCATCACGCAGGTGATCATTCGGGGGGACTTCATCGATGGCCGGCCAACGTCAACTGCATCTCGGCGCGTTCATGCGCCCGATCAGCATCCACACCGGCGCCTGGCGCTATCCCGGCGCGTTTCCTGACGCGAATTTCAACCTTTCGCACATCAAACGTTTCATCCAGACGCTCGAGCGTGGAAAATTCGATGCGTTCTTCATGGCCGATCACCTGGCCGTGCTCAACATGCCGATCAACGCGCTCAAGCGCAGCCACACGGTGACGTCGTTCGAGCCGTTCACGCTGCTGTCGGCGCTGTCGGGCGCGACCGAGCGCATCGGCCTGGTCGCCACCGCATCAACAACATTTGACGAGCCCTATCACATCGCCCGGCGCTTCGCCTCGCTCGACCATATCAGTGGCGGCCGCGCCGGCTGGAATATCGTCACCACCTCCAATCCGGACGCCGCGCTGAACTTCGGCCTCGACGACCACATGGAGCATGACGAGCGCTACCGCCGCGCCCGCGAATTCTATGACGTGGTCACCGGCCTGTGGGATTCCTTTGCGGACGACGCCTTCGTCCGCGATGTCGAGAGCGGTCTCTATGTCGATCCCCAGCGCATGCATGTGCTCAACCACAAGGGCAAATACCTGTCGGTGCGCGGTCCGCTCAACATCGCCCGCCCGGTGCAGGGCTGGCCGGTGATCGTGCAGGCCGGCGCGTCGGAAGCTGGCCGGCAGCTCGCGGCCGAGACGGCCGAGGTGATCTTCGGTGCCTCCGCCAACATCGCCGCGGGCCAGCAGTTCTACGCCGACGTCAAGGGGCGCCTCGACAAGCTCGGGCGCGATCGCGACCACCTCAAGATCCTGCCCGGCGCCTTCGTGCTGGTGGCGGACAGCGATGAGGAGGCGCGCGAGAGGCTCGCCCTGCTCGACAGCAGGGTGCACTACGATTCCGGCATCGCCTCACTGTCGATCGCGCTGGGACACGACGCCTCCGGCTTCGATCCGGACGGCCCGCTGCCGGAAATTCCGGAGACCAACGCCAGCCAGAGTGGCCGCGCCCGCGTCGTCGAGGCGGCACGGCGCGACAATCTCACCGTGCGCCAGCTCGCCCGCCGGCTCGGTGGCTATTCCGGCCTGAAGTTCATCGGCACGCCGAAGACCATCGCCGACCAGATGGAGGAATGGCTGGTGAGTGAAGCCAGCGACGGCTTCAACATCATGTTCCCCTATCTGCCCGAAGGCCTCGACGACTTCGTCAACCGCGTCGTGCCGGAATTGCAGCGCCGCGGCATTTTCCGCCGCGAGTACGAAGGCGCGACGCTGCGCGAGCACCTCGGCCTGCCACGGCCGAAGAACCGGTTCTTCAGCTGACGGGCGGCCTCTGCCCCTCGCCGGTCCGGCGAGCGCTAAAATCAAAAGGGCCGGACGCAATATGTCCGGCCCTATGCATTTTTCGGTCAGCGGGCGGCGAGGTTGCGCCGCTCCTCATCGGTCAGCGCCTCCTGCTGGGTCGGCGAGAGTGACCCATTGCCGACCAGCTGCAGCACACTGTTGGTGTTGTAGCTCTGGTCACGCGAGCGGCTGCGCTTATCGTCATCATCATTCTGTTTCGGCGCCGGCGATCCGTCGCCGCCACCATAGCCGAGCACCTCGACCATGATGATCGACGGCTGGCCGCCGCCGTTAGATTGCGCCGGCGGCGCAGCCTGCTGCGTTGCCGCCGTGGTGTTCGACGCCGCGGTCAGCGCCGCCGTCGGCGGCCCCTGCACCGTGGGAATGCCGGTCACCGTGCCCTGGCCGCTGATGTTGGCGGCGTTCACCACCTGCAGCGCGGCAAGGTTGAGATTGCCGGAGAAGCGGACGCCGGCCTCGCCGAGGTCGATGGTGCCGAGCGGCGCCACCAGATCGATGTTGCCGCGAGGCACCTGCGGAAGCGGCTGCAGCGTCGCGAACCCGGCGCCGGATGCCGGCGCCGTTGGCGCCAGCGTCACATTGCCGTAGCCGTCATAGACGCGCTTGGGCGGCGAGAAGATGGTCGTCGTCTTCGAGCCGCGGCCGGCGTTGATGTCGCCTGTCGCAGACCACACCAGAATGTTGCCGCCGAAGGTGGTCATGACGCGGCTCTGGCCGAGCAACACGCTGCCGAGCGAGTAGATGTCGATATTGCCGGCGCCTTGCGTGATGAGGCCCGCCTTGGCGCCGGGCGTGACGCCTTCCACGCCGACCAGCGTCTGCCCGCCGGGCGCCAGGATCTGGATGTCCCCGCCGAACTCCGTCCGGATGCCGGCGTCGGCGAGGAAGGTCCCTCCCGAGCCGTTCGGCGCGAGGCCGCTGAACATCGAGAGGCCCCCGCTATAGGTGATCGGCTTGCCCTGCTGATCGACGCTCGGGAACAGCGTCGCGATGGCCTCACGCCCCCGAAGGTAGCTGCCGCTCCGCGGGCTCGTCGGGTCGTTGTATTCACGACCGCCGGCGGTCAGCTCGGCGTAGTAGACCTGCCGGACGAAGATGCCCTGCTGTTCCGCCGGGAGAGCCAGGAAATAGCTGAGAGCATCGGCTGATGTGCCGTTGTAGCCGAAGCGCTGCTGCAGCCAGGTCAGCAGCTCCTGGTCGTAGGCGTGAACCACCTTGCCGCTGCCGGCGAGCGGCGTGCCATCGCCGGACAATTGATTGGCGGCGTCGAAATACAGCCTGGCGAAGGCGCTGTAGTCCGGCCCCTTGGCGCCGGCGCCAACGACTGTCGTGATGCCCGCGCCGTTGGACTTGCTCAACGAGCTGCTGGACAGGTCGCCCAAACTGGCCAGCGTGCCGTAATACCCCTGATAGAGGTTGCGGCCAGCTTCCACATCGAGCAATCCCGGGCCGGCGATCGTCACCGACTGGTAGATGACATCGCGCCCGGCACGGACCAGCGAGATATCGTTCGGTCCGATGTTGAAGAACACATCAGGCGTCGTACCCGTGCCCACGATGTCGCGGCCGGCGATCATCTGGAAGGGCTTGGCGACCGTATACCAGATCGACAACTCCGGCCTGAAGTCGAGCGTCGGGAAGGTCTGCGAGGCCTGCCCGACAATCAGATCCACGATATCGACACCGGCATAGATCAGCGCCGGCCGCGTGTCGCCGGCATGCAGGTTGGTCGCGGTATCCGGCCCGAACGCGATCGGGCTGGTCCCGGTCATGACATAGCCCGAATTCGGGCTGGCATTGGTCTTGCCAGCGGTCACGTTGCCAAATGACTGAGCAAAAATCGGATGGAACGGGGTGGCCACGCTGCTCATTGCCGCGCCTGACATCGCCACCACCTGGGTCGAACCATAGATCGAGCCCGCCGCCAGCAATTCGAGCTGACCGAACGGAGACGGCATCAGCTCGATGACCGGGAACGCGGACCCGGTCACCCCAGGTTCTGCGAAGCGGATATCGCCGTTGGCGGCAGCCGCGATCAGCGTGCCCGGATAGAAGCCGTTGCCATTCTGCGTGGCGCCCTGCCCCGCATTGCTGACGTTCAGGGGAGCGACGTCGCCGCCGGCCGCGTACAGGCTGATCGACGTCGCCGGGGTCCACAGGGCGAAGCTCGAGGCCGCGCCGCCGGCATAGAACGTCCCGTTCGCGCTCAGCGTATAGGGCAGACCGTTCTGATCAACCGGCACGCCCATTCCAGCGTCCGCTGCGCCGCCGAGGACGAGGTCCCCACGGGTGGTGATGCTGACGCTGCCATCGCCTGGCGTCACCACCGGCCCGGGGGTTTTGTACGAACGCCTGAAGGTATTGGCATCGAGCGTGCGCGGATCGAGTGATGAGAAATAGGCGCCGCCAGCACCCGGAGCGAGCGCGCCGACCGCGCCCGCATTGATCGTGATGTTGCCGCGCAGGTCGGCGATCGATCCAAAATAGTCCGCCTGTACAGCCAACGAGCCGATGGGAATGACCGGGTTGAGCGCGCCGCCGATCTTCACAGTGAGATCGCCGCCGCCGGTCTGCACCAGCGTGCCATCCGGCAGCACCCGTCCGGTCGAGGCGACGGCGAGGTCCAGACCGGTCGAACTGGTGTTGCGACCGATGTTCAGCACGCCCGCATTCCCTCCCGCGATGACGGTGAGGTTGCCGCCACCGAGCGTGCCGATGCCCTGGAAGCCGACCACGCTGGCGTCGAAGGTTGTGTTCGTCGAAGCGTTCGGATCTCCGCTCGCCTGAGCGTAGGTGCCGAAATTGATCCACCACGCCGTCGGCTGCGTCGCGAAGCCACCGCCGCCCTGGCGCCACAGCCAGTTTCCGGTCCGATCCGTATCGACCCAACGTACCGGGGTGTCGGTGAGCGCGATGTTGCCGGTGAGGTTGCCTTGGGCGGACACGAGCACGTCGCCACCATGCTCAGGATACCAGGCCTGGTACGCGGCCAGCGCGGCTGCAGCATTGATGGCGTTGTCCCCGCCGAGCAGCGTACCATTCTTCTGCAAGGCGCGCGGCTGGTTGTACGGGTTGCTGCCATCGGACGCCGTGATCGGCGCCGACTGCGTGCCGGCGGTGTAGACGCCGAACAGGGACTGCTCGCTGAAGCTGCCGCCGGCAATCAGGTCGAGATTCCCGGTTCCTGTTCGGACGACACTGGGCACGGCCGGCGTAGGTCCTGTCACGCACGTATAATAGTTACAGAGGTAGCCGTACTTGGCCACGCTCTTGGGGCCATTCTTGTTGCCGTTGAAGTAGTAGAAGAAAGTCGTCGCCGCCTGAAAATGGCTATCTGTCAACGTCAGGTTGCCGCTGGCGCCCGACGCCTGGAGCGCGCTTGTCGGCCTGACCGCGCGCGTATCAGCCGCACTCAAGTCGGCACCGGCAACAAGCCGCATCGACCAGGATAGTGAGCCCTGCGGCAACATCGCGGCGATGGGCAGAATCGTCCCCTGCTTGCCCGATGATCCCGTTGGACGGGTCGGTGCACTGGACTGCGCCATCTGAACATTGGCGCCGACCGGAATGATCCCCTCGAACGGCACCGTGGTGTCACCGCTGGTGGTCACCGCGGCGGTGAAGACGCCGAGCGAGGCACCTGATGGCCAAGTCATCGCAGTGATGCTGACCGTGGTCGGCAACACCGAACCAGCCGCGAATTGCGCGCCTGCCGGAATGGTCATTGCCGAACCCAGCACAGTGCCTGCCGGATACAGCACGTTGCCGCTGCCGTCGAGCACGTTGCCGGTCAGCCGCGTCCCCGCCGGGAGCGTCACGTCGGCTGCCAGCGTCACCGGCACGGGGATCGCCGTGTTAGCACGGATGGTGGCCGGATTGATGCTGATCGCATAGCGCAGCGACAGCCCCGCGGTGTTGGGGAAGCTGGTCCCACTGCTGAGCACCAGCGGCATCAGCGTCACCACGCTGCCGGTCTGTACTCCGGTCTTCAGCTGCCAGTTGTTGTCGTCGAACGTGGCCGGCGCGGGCATGAAGCCGTCGGAGATGCTGCCGACAATGTCGAGATTGCCGCTGGCGCGCAGCACCAGCGCGCCGGGCTCGCCCGAGCCGTAGACGCCGGTCTTCTGGAAGTTCGGATTGAGGCTCTGATAGCGCAAGCCGGCGAGCTCGAGATCGCCTGCCACCGTCAGCGTGCCGGTCGGGTTCGCTGCGCTGGGGACGCCGTCGATCTCGACACCGGGACGCAGATGGAAGGCATTGGTATAGGCGCTCAGTCCAGCGAGGCGTCCCTGCAGGCTGCTGTTGGCGAGCGCCGCAGTCATGAAAGCCTGGCTTTGTGTATCGATCTGCTTCAGACCGACAAAGCCCGTCGAGGCCGACACCGGACTGGTGTCGCCATTGTCCTGGACGATGGTTCCGTAGGCATCGGTCGGTGCGTAGGTCCAGAAGCCATTGACCGCGAGGCTCTGCGCACCGCGGATGTTGAGCGGCCCCGAAGCATTGATGTTGATATCGCCCGACGTTTCGCCAGTGCGCGACGCGTTGAGATTGATCTCGCCATAGGCGACGCCGTCCAGCGTCGACAGGTCGATGGTCGCGCCGCCCGCCAGCACGAGCCGGCCACGGGTCGCGGTCAGCTCGATATGGCCGCGGTTCCTGGCCTCGATCGGCTGCCGGTAGCTGTCGACCTGCAGCACGGTACCGTGGGCATCGAGCACCGCGGTCGAGGCTAGCGTCAGCCCGTTGATGGCCGACAGGCGGATGGTGCCGGGCGTGGCGCCCGATGCATCGATGGTGCCGGCAACGGTGAGGCTGCCACCATCGACCGAGACGGTCACGTTGTGCGCCTTGACACCGTCGCCGATGACGAGATCGCCAGTCTTGATGTCGAAGCTGCGGCTGTCGAAGAAGCCGCCCTGGTTGAGGGTGGCGTTGAGGCCTGCGAAATCAGTCAGCGTGCCGGCGGTAACGCTGAACCCGCCGCTGGTATACCCGGCGGTGGCGGTGCCGTTCACCGCACCACCGAAGGAAACTCCTCCATTGCCCGCATTGACGGTGATCGAGCCGGCATTGGCATTGATCGCCGAGACGTCGACCACCGCCCCCGCCGCCTGGGTCACGCTGCCCTGCGCGCTGCTGAGGATGACGGTGCCGCCGAAGCCGTAAACGGTCGCGCGCTGGATCATCGACGGCTGGCCAGACAGGTCGAGGCGGCTGCCGGCATTCAAGGTAATGTCGTTGGTGGCATTGACCACCAGCTTGCCGCTCGGCAGCAGAATGGTGCTGGCGATGGCAACGCTGTCACCGCTGAGGTCGATCTCGGCGCCCGACACCGTGGAGCTGGCCGTGCTCGGCGCAAGGCCCGCTGGCGTGACCACGTTGAGCACGCCACCGGCCGCATAGGCCATGACCGACTTCTGCACGCCGGTGAGCAGCGGCGTCGACAGCGTCAGGTTGCCGCCGGTGCCGCTCTGGCCAAACACCGCGCCTGCCGCAGTGCTCGGCGCCTGGTAGACGAACAGCGAGCTGTTGCCGGCCGAGACGATCTGCGTGCTGGCGACAAGGTTGACGTTGCCGAAGCCGTAGATGACCCGGCTCGCCGAGGAGGTGTCGAGGGAGACGAACTTGCCGAAATCAATCTCGCTGGCGACGAGGTTGAGTGTCCCTGCTCCACTCCCTGCCCCACCGACGACGACCTGCGGCGGCGAGGCCCCGGAGATGCCGTTCCAGGCGATCTTGCCGGCGGCGATGGTCGCGCTGTCGCCGGCCGAGCCGTAGCCGTAGATCGCCGGGGTGTTGAAAGTCAGGTTGATGCCGGCGGCGGTCGCATCGAGGCCGGTCGAGCCGAACACGTTGATGGCATTGGCCGCGCTCAGTGTGATGGTCTGCAGCGCCGGCGCGCCGTGGGTCGGATCGCCGTTGACCAGCGTGTTGAACAGCGCCTGGTTGAACAGCAGCCCTGCCGGAGATCCCGCCGCCGCGATGGTGGCATCATCCCCGATGTTGATCGTGCCGACCGCGAGCGTGATGTTGCGCGAGCCGAAGTGGGCCGATGGATCGAGGGTGGAAACCCCATTGGTGGCGAACGCCAGCGTTCCCTCGGAATAGAGCTCAGACCCGGCCCCGACCGTGATCGCTCCCGTTCCCTTCGAGCCCAGGAATTGGAGGTCGCCGTTCGACAACGCCAGCACAGTCGTGCCGACACCGGTCGAATAGCCGACGCCGAGCGAGGCGGAATCGTAAGGCGCAGGTCCCTGGCCGACGGTCGTCAGCACCACATTATTGCCGATCGTGATGTTGCCGCCGAACAGGAATAGCTCCGCGGCCCTGAGCGTGACGCCGTCCCGGATGAAGAGGTCGCTGCCCCCCGACAGAACCATCGTACCATCGATGATCCCCGCCGAACCATTGATCAGCAGCCGCGGCGCCGCGATGGCATCGAGATCGGACGCACGGACCGACGGGCTGGCAAAGCCCTGTGTCGGCGCATCCGCATAGATTTCGCCGATGTTCCTGAGGACCACCTGCCCCGCAGCACCGCCCGCCCCGGCCTGGAACAAGGCGGTGCCGTCGAACACCAGCGCGGATCCCGAAAGCTGTTGCGTCGGCGTCTCGAACGTCAGGAACAAGGTCTTGCCGTCGGCAGGCAGCAGCGGGCGAATGCCGCCGAACTGCGCCGCTTGGACGACCATGAAGTCGCTGTAGCTCTGCTCGTTGTATTGCGAATATCGACGAACGGACGTCCCCGGCGTGACCAGGGCAAGCGACGGCAGGCTGCTGCGGATGCCGGTGTTGGCAATGCCGGTATAGGCAGAAGTGACATAGGTGCCGTTGCCGATGGCGAACCCAGCCGGAATCGGTGCGGCGGTGGGCGCCCCGAGCTCGACGCGATAGGCGCCCGGCAGCAGCGCGTAGTTGGACGGCAGCAGCGTGTAGGTGCCGGCCGGAAGCCCCGGCACGCCCGCAGGGATCGTGATCTGCTGGCCGATCACCGGGTCGCCCGCACCGTTTTCGGGAGCGACGGGGGCGTATGCGGAGCCGTAGCCCGGCACGATGGCATAGACCTTGTCCGAGGCCTTGCTCAGGGTCGTCGTCGGATTGGCGTTGACCAACGGCGTATTGAGCACGTTGACCGAGCCACCGCGGCCCGAGACGAAGCCAGCGCCGGCAAGCGTGCCTCCGCCCGAGAGATCGAGGATCGCCCCGCTCTGGACGTTGCTGAACAGCGTATCGATCGTGACGCCGGATGCACGCGTGTCCATGTTCGTCAGAGGCTTCGACGTGACGCTGGCCCCGTTGTAGGTGTAGGTCACGCCATCCTGCGTGCCGCCGTAAGGAATGGTCACGCCCGCCATCGAGACGGACGTAATGCTGCCCGGCAGCAGATCGACCCGTTGCGACACCATCGCCCGCGCGGTCCCCGACATGAATTGGCCGAGCTGGATGCTGCCGAACGGAGCCAGAAGGATGCCCCCCTGCTCGATGACCCGCGCGCCAAGCGTCAGGCTGCCGAACACGGACAGAGGTGCATCCGGAATGGTCGCGGTGCTCCGACCGATGGTCAGGGTCGGCGGACTGTCCGGGTCGTAGCTGATATTGTTCTGTCCGACATAGACTGTGGCGACGACGTTCGTCGCCGGATAGATCTGCGCCGCAATCAGATCCAGATTCCAGTCCGTCTGGAGCGTCGTCCCCTGCGGAGCCGTGGTCGACAGGAAACGAATGTCCCCCTGGCTGACCAGCCTGACCGAGGAGAAGCCGGGCGCGCGCATGCTGTTCGGCGCCGCCGCCGAGAAGGCAACCAGCCCCTGGATGTCGATCTGGTTGGCGTCCGCCTCAAAAGTGGCGGTGGTCGGTGACCCGGACGGCGCCGGGTTTAGAATGCCGCCAGTGATCATGTGATCCGGAAGGATGACGGGATTCCCCCGGAGCAGAATATATGGTGCCGACAGCTGCACATTGCCGGTCACAGGTGGCGCCGACGGATCAGGGCCACCCGCGATGGCGGGGCCCGAGCTGAACGCGCCAGCGGTGAGCGTCAGGCTCCGTCCGAGCGCGAGCGAGACATCGCCCGCGAACTGCATGTAGTCACCGGAACTCAGCGATAGCGCGCCGAAGCCACCGGCTTTCACCATGTCGGCACTGACTGTGGTCTGGCCGAACACGAGCGATGAAGCGTCAGTCCCCGGCGCGATGTCCGTTGGCAACAGCGAAAGCTGGCGCGTCTGCACGACCGTCATGACGCTCGGCAGAAAGACATTGGGCGGCGTAACGGTCTGGCCGTTCTGGACGAAAGTGTCGTCGCGGAATATCGGCGTGATGAGTGCGATCGACAGGCTGCCGCCGGCCGCTCCAGCGCCGCCCGCCGCGGCGTGCATGTTGCCATCGAGGTAAAGGCCGCTCGATGAGCTGAGCGCAATGGAGCCGCCATTGCTGGCGAGCGTCAGCGGTTGGGACGGTGTGCCGCCCTTCGTGCCGGCGGAGAGATCGATCGCGGCCTGCGTCCCGTCGGCATTGAGCTCGGCGCCCGGACGCAGGATCACGAACGCCCCGCCACCATTGAGACTGATCGTGCCGCCATCGGACGCGACACCATAGGGACGCCCCGCGGCGTCAGTCGCGCGATAGGCCAGTCCGGACACATCGAGCGTAGCGTCGGTGCCAATCCAGATCGATACGCCACGGCCGTGCCCTGCTGCATCGAAATTTCGGCTGGCCACATCGATACTGCCATTGGCCTCATTGATCATGGCGATCGTGCCGCCGTGAGCCGTGAGACTGCCGTTGACCGCAATCTGCCCGAAGGCATCGAGCGTGATGCTCTGTCCCGGGTCGACGGTGATCGAAGCGCCGTCGCCGATCACGACGGCGCTCCCCCTGCCATATCCCGACTTGATCACCGAACGCAGCGCGAGGCTGGCGCCGGCACGCTGGGTCAATGTCGCGCTTTGCGGATTCTCCATGAACAGCGGCGGCAGCCACACCGACATCGCCGACGCCGGATCGCTGCCCGTGCGCGCACTGAAGCTCGCGTCCGTGAAACGGTAGACCGGCATCGTCGGCGCAAGCACGGTGCCGTTCGCCACGAGCACGCTCTGCCCGCCATTGATGTCGTAGCTGGAGAAGCCGGCGGTGAAGAGCGACGGATCGAGCGCGGGCGCAGGCGCGATCGCGACCGTCTGCGGCAGCACCGCGCCTGCCGGAATGATGTAGCCGACCGGATAGGTCATTGGCGTGGATTGCACCGATCCGGCGGCGTAGGTCACCTGGTAGGGCAGGACCGGAAGGCCGTTGGGAAAGACGCTCGAGGGAACGGTGACTCCTGCAGGAATCTTTCCGGATCCCGCCCAGGTGGTGATGATCGAGCCGATCGGCACGGTTGCGGACGCACAGGGCCATCCGCCGTAACATCCGGTGGTTGTCCATACCGTCAGCCCGGCCGGGAGCGGCCAATCGGCGCCGGTCGGTCCGCTCGGCATGATATTGCTGAGCGTAATGTCAGCGAGTGCCGGCGTATCGAGCATCATGGTCGTCAGCGTCACCGTCAGTGCCGCCGGCAACGGCTGCCCTGCCGGAATAGTCAGCGCCTGCTGGAGTTTCAGCGCGACGGGCGCCGCCGTGCCGGCCGCCAGCACACCGCCCGCCAGCGACGCGTTGTTGCCAATCAGGATGTTGCCCGGCGAGGAAATGGTCAGCGTGCCGCCGCCCGTCACGCCATAGGCTCGGATCGCGCTGCCGAACGACAACGTCACGTCGCCGGGATCGCCACCAAAGGTGTCGCCTGCGATAACAGTGACATTGCCGCCCTTGCCGCCCTGCGTCTTGCCGTTGGCAAGGATGGCGCCGCCCGACGACACATCGATGGCGCTGCCATCGGCGAGCGCCACGTTGCCGGTGGAATCGAAGGTCACGTTGCCACCGTTGAGGAAGGCGAGCCCCGAAACGCTGGCGGGATCCGTCACGCTATTGACCCACAGGCCACGCGTATCGATGGTGACACCGGATTCCAGGGTCAGCTGGACGTTCCCGACCGCCGGCGTCAGCACGGTATCGCCCTTGGCGCCGTTGAGAATATTGCTGATCCTGACGCTGCCGGAGGGCGCGGTGATGTTGGCGGCAACATCCACCACCGGCGCCGTCAGCTTGACCTGGGCGCCCGGCGCAAGGTTCAGCGGCGCATCGACCGCAATCTTGTTGCCGGTGTTGATGTTGAGGCCGCCGAGACCATAGCTGTTCAGGGCTGGCGCATCGAAGTACGCGGTATTGGTGCGGTCAGCCGACAGCGCATCGGTCGCGCCGATCTGGTTAACCACCGGCGTGACGTGGTCGAACTTCACGTCGGTATTGTAGGCGCCAGCCAGGCCGTAGGTGTTGTACTGGCCGAGCGCCAGCGTGCCCGCAAGCGGCGCGGTGCCCTGCGTCTGCTTGTAGCCGTCGGTCACAGTGGTGGGACGCGCGCTGGCCTGCCGCAGGCCGGTGATCACGTCGGCGATGATCTGGCCCTCGAACACCGAGGTCGGCGTCGACAGGATGAGCTGGCCGGCATCGCGCCCGATGGTGTAGCCGTCCTGCCAGATGCTGCCGCCGAAGCCCAGAGGACTGGCGTAGGTCTCTGTCAGGCTGTTGTCACGCTTACCACCCTGGTTGTGGTAAACCGTGAAGCCGCTCATCACCCCAAAATAGCTAAGGTTGGCCGGCGCGCTGTTGATGTTGTAGATCCGCCCGTCACTGCCGAGCACATAGCTCTGCGGCAGGAAGCCGCCCTGGTAGGTGACCGAGCCGCCGGAGATGTTGAAGATCGAGCCCTGCTGCGCCACCACCTCCGGCGCCGACAGCGTGATGGTGCCTCCGACCGCGGTCCATTCGCCGATGGTGTGCCGCGTGTTGCTGAGATAGCCCGAGACTTCGAGCAGGCCACCGGCCGTGTAGTAGCGATCGGTCGCGTAGCCGCCGGTGCCGGCCGGCACCAGCGTCAGCGAGCGTGCATCGATCCAGACGTTCTGGTTGAACAACAACCCGCTGTCACGGTTGTCCGGTGAATCGCGCAGCTCGTTGCCCTGGATGTTGACCTGGATGGCGTTGGCCGACATCGGCAGCAGCACGCCCTGCACACCGGAGACATCGAGCGTCGCGCCGTTCTCGGTGAACACACGCTTGCCAGCGGACACCGCGATCTGGCCGCCCTGGGCCATGGTGACGGAGCCGTTCTGGAAATTCACGAGACCACCGGTGACGATCTCGACGCGCGACTGGTCCTTGCGGTCACCCAACGTCGACAGATTATCGAACAGACCGAGGGCCAGCGCGTTGGGTCCGGACGCCGCGATCAGTGCATCGCGCTGGGAGTTCAACGCAGTATCGGAGGACCGCAGCTCCGGCAGGATCAGCGTGGTGCTGTTGCCGGTCAGCGTCACGCTGCCGTTGGCATCGCTTGCCGAGTTGAGCAGGTGAATGGTGCCGCGCTGGTTGACCGAGGTGGTCGAGAGGAGCGCGCCGTCCTGGATCAGCGTGCGGCCGGCGAGCGTGATATCGCCCTGCTGCGCGAAGATCAGGCCGCTGTTGCCGACTGTGCCGCTGGCGCTGCCGGCATAGAGGATCGGCGCAACCTCGTTGCCATTGGTGGTGGAGAACTGGTTGCCTGCCGTGCCATAGCCGGCGCGCAGGACGAAATCGTCACCGGCGGCGAGCAGTGCCTGCCCCTTCGGCGTGGCGATGGTGCCGGCGTTGCGCACCTCGCTACCAAGCAAGGCGACGAAGCCGCCGCCGGAGGTGGCGGATGTCGGCGCACTGGTGGTGATCAACGCGCCGTTCTCGACGATGATCTTGCCGCCCGCGCCCGTGAAGCTCGGCAGGTAGCCGTTGCTGCCGCCCGTATTGGAATAGATTCCCTTCGTCAGGAACTGCTGGTCGGTGATGCCGGCGGTGGACGCGATCAGCGAGCCGACATTGATCTGGCTGGCGCCGCCGAAGATGATGCCGTTCTGGTTGATGATCAGCACCTGCCCGGGGGCGTTGATCTGGCCGAGGATCTGGCTCGGCCCGACATTGCCGATGACACGGTTCAGCGCCGTCCAGGTCGAGGCTTGCTGGTTGAAATTGACCGTGGTCTGAGCGCCGACGTTGAAGCTCTGCCAGTTCAGGATCGCCTGTGGCGCCGTCTGGTTGATGGTGACGGTCGTGCCGCTGCCATTCACGCTCTGCACGGGCGCATTGGCGCCGCTCCAGGTTGCATTGGGCGCGACCTGCAGGCCGCCCGCCCCGAGACCATTGGGCACGGTGATCTGCGGCATCGTCGCCGAGCGCTGCGCGGCCGCAGCAGCCGCACGCGCCGCCGCCTGGGCGCCCTGCATCGCCTGGATCGCTTCGATCGAGCGCCGCATCGCGCTCTGGCCCTGCTGGGCCGCTGCCGCCGCCTGCTGCGCGGCGAGCGCCGCGGCATCGGTGGCATAGGTCGTCGCCGGAATGCCGACGCCGCCGCCGAGCTGCGCCGCGGAGACCTGCTCGGCCGCCACCAGCAATGTCAGCAGGCTGGTGCCTGCCAGCAAGGCCGCCCGCGAGATCAGCCCGGCCGGCCGCCCCATCGGCAGCGGTGCAACACGCCGCGCAGCGTGACGCGAACGACGCGCCTTGGTGGCTCCGTTGGCGGACTTGGCAGGGAATGACATGGGGTATCCTCAGGCAAACGGTTGCAGGGACGGCGCGCTGGCAGGCGTCACGATGAAAGGGATATCGGCAACGATGCGGCGTCATCGCTGGCGGACGGCGGCTCGAGCCAGAGGCCGACCTCCGGCATGTCGACCGCCAGTGTCGCGGTGTCGGTGTCGAGGCCGCTGATGCCGAGCCGGCGCACGCCGGCGGCGACCTGAATGTCATGGATCTCGCTGCAGCCACCGGTGTAGCGCAGCGTGCCGACCACCTGCCCGCGTGCGAGCTCGATCGCTACCACGCCGCAGATCAGTTCGCGGCCGCCGCGCTCGACCGGCAGCCCCTCGAACGGCTGGCTGCCGCGCATCAGCGACAGGCCGACGAACATGTAGCCGCCATGAACGGCGACGCCGCGGGCGAAGCCCGGCAGCGACACCACCGGCGAGCACGCCCCGCTCGCGCGGTCGATCCGCAGCAGCGTGCCGGTGCCAGCCTCGAGGATGTAGAGATCCTCGCCGATCAGCCGCGGCGAATGCGGCATGCACAGGCCGGAGGCGAGCATGCGCCTGCCCGGCACATCCATCAGCACACCGCCATCGAGGCGGTTTGCGGTCCAGCCGCGCGGCGTGTCAGTGGTGCCAAGCGCGGTGACATAGCGCACCTCGCCATCCACCACCGCCATGCCGTTGAGATGGCAGCGATCGCCGGGACGGATCTCGCTGATCCAGGGCGGCTGCCACACCGGCACGAAGCTGTGAAAGCCGTCGATGCGGCAGATGCAGGAATACGCGGTGTTCACTGCGAGCAGGCCCTCGGGAGCAAACACCATGTCGTGCAGCGCGCACTCGCCGGTGAGGTAGCGCGCGCGCGGCACGAAATAGCCGTCGAATACGCCGGGAAACTTGGGCAGGCCCGGCGCCAGCTTGCGGATGTTGCTCATCACCACGATCTCGGTGCGCGCCGCGACCGCCAGCCGATCACCGTCGAGCGCCAATCCCATCGCCGCGGGAAAGCGAGCGAACATCTGCACCGGACGCCCCTCGCCGAGGCTGGAGAACGTCATCACCGTGCTCGATTGATAGTTGGTGATCACCAGCGAGCAGCCGAGCCGCTCCAGCAGCGCCACGAACGACGGCGTCACCTGATAGTCGATCGCCTCAGCCGGATTCACGCGCGGCGCGGCGGCTTCGTTAGTTTGGGTCACGGACGACACGACATTCATGCCCGAGCGTCTCGTCCGAAGCGACGATCAAGGCTACACGCCACATGCTCCGACGGCCGAACA
The DNA here is from genome assembly GCF_052115025.1 of Bradyrhizobium sp. 2TAF24. Taxonomy (NCBI): domain Bacteria; kingdom Pseudomonadati; phylum Pseudomonadota; class Alphaproteobacteria; order Hyphomicrobiales; family Nitrobacteraceae; genus Bradyrhizobium; species Bradyrhizobium sp. 2TAF24. Next base: position 40,891 of record NZ_JBFRFW010000030.1, read on the forward strand.
ACCGTCGCGCCGCGACACCACAACCGATGCGAGTTCCCCGCACGCGAGGTTGCATTCCGAAGCGGCATGACGTGTCCTTTCAGCATTCGCGCGCGCGGTACGCACGCCTCAATGCTGAGACACCCAGGGACCTGCAAAGCCTCAAAGGATTTTTATGAAAGTTCGGTGTCAGCGGGGAACCGGCGATTCGCCGCTGGCCGCCTCACATCACACGCGATCGCGTGCGTGCATGATTACGACAACAGCACCACGCCGCCCGGCAGCGAGCGCCGGCGCACGCCGAACGCCTGCTCGATCTGCGCCAGCGCCTCGTCGGGCCGGTCGATCCGGAAGCGGCCGTTCACGGGCAGGCGCCCGGCGTCGGCGTTGAGCAAGACAATGTGTCCGGCGCGATAGCGGTTGAGCTCGTCGATGACCTCGGCGAGCGGCTGCATGTTGCAGACGATCAGGCCCTGCTGCCAAGCCGCGACGACGGCGGGATCGATCGCCGCCACCGGGCGCAGGCCGTCGGCGCCGTAGACGACCTGCTGACGCGATGACAGCGTCACCGCCTGCGCGCCCAGCTCGACGCGCACGTCATCGGCAAGGCATGTCACGCACACCGTCGCGCCGGTCATGCGGACATCGAACTTCGCACCGCGCGTCGTGGTGCGGCCGCCGGCGGCGACGACGCGGAACAGCCCTTCGCTCTCTGCGCCCGTGGCTCGCGCCTGCTGCGCGAGGTTGAACGAGGCCTCGCCTGCGATCAGCTCCACCGTGCGGGCGTCAGATCCGGCACCGACCGACAGGCTGGTGCGGGTGTTCATCTGCACCGAAATGCCGTCGGCGACCGTGACGTGACGCTGCTCGCCGGTGGCGGTGCGATAGTCGGCGCGCAGCTCAAACACCGACGGCCACAGTCCGAGCGGTGGCCGCACCACCATCACGCCCGCCGCGGACGCCGCGAGCGCACCGCCGAGCAGCGCCCGCCGGCCGATGCGGCGGGAGGCCGTCGCAATCCGCGCGCGATCGGCCGCCGCCCGCTCGTCATCGAGCAGGCTGCGGCCAGCCGGACCGAACGCATCCCAGAACTGGCGCGCCTCCGACAAGGCCGCCGCATGGGCCGGGCTGCGCGCGCACCACTGCCGCAGCGCCGCCGCATCGGCCGTCGTCGCCTCGCCCGAGGTCAGGCGCCGGACCCACGCCAGGGCCTCGGCCTGCAAGGCCGCCAGCTCCTCCGTCTGCCCGTCGGTCACCACCATCGCCCTCTCGCGTCCACCCCGGCCGTCGCAATCCTGCCGGCGGAGCGGCTCAAGGCCCCTCCGTTGCATAGACACCTGTGGATGCTCAAACCCGCATCAATTTGTTGAGGGATCATCGTCAACGCCTCCCGCGGCCCTGGCGAAAACGGGTGACGCAATATTCCTGCGCCCGGCGCAGCTCCTTTTCCACGAGGCTGACGGAAATCCGAAAGCGCTGCGCGATCGCCTGCCGCGACAGCCCCTCGAGGCGCGCTGCCAGGAGGATGGCGCGCGGCCGCGGCGGCAGTTCCGCCATGATGTGCTTCAGCCGCTCGATGTCCGAGCGGCCCTCGATGATGCGCTGGGCGTCCGGCGCATCGTCGGCGATGTGCAGGAGGTCGTCGACCTCCGCCGCGCCGAGACGGCGGACCTCGGCGCGGCGCTGGTTGAGCGCGATGTTGAAGGCGGCGCGAAACAGGTAGGCGACGGGATTGCGGACCTTGCCGACCGCCTCGGCACCGTCGAGGCGCAGATAGGTGTCCTGCAGCGCGTCCTCCGCCCATTCGGTCGAGCCCAGCCGCCGCGCCAGACGCGATTTCAGGTCGCCATAGCGCTCGGTCAGCAGCGCACGCAGCGCGGGGGCGCCATGGCCCGTGCCGGCCGCATTGGCTTCGTCGCGCTCGTCAGCCACGGCGATGGTTCTCCGTGGCCGTGCAGGCGACGACGCCGCCCGAGGCGCGCGGCAGCAGCACCATGGTGAAGGGCTGCGCCATCCGTGCCGGCGGCGGCTCGCCGACCGCGACCGCGGTGGCGCCGTCAATGATCTGCGCATCGCGCTGCACGTCGCCGGTCGAACTCAACAGGCGAACCCGCGTCACCGCGCCATCCGCGCCGACCCACAGGCTGAGCGCGGCGCGGTAGTCGCCGGGCCGCGTCAGCGGCCTGCCGCACAGCGCTTCGTTGACGCTTTGCTGCAGCAGCGCAGAATAGCGTCGCTCCACGGCGTCCTGCGCCGACAATGCGGCGCGCGCGATCGCGGCGGGCGTCCGCATCAGTCCCGGATCGTCCGGCGCGACGACGACAACAAAAGCCCCCGCCGAGGTGTACTGGGCAACGAGGCCGCTGTCCCGCAGCAGCAGGTGCAGCGCCTGCTCGGGCGCGAAGATGCCGCGGACGGCGTTGGAGATTCGCCCCTAGGCGAGACGTCCATTGTAGACGGCGACGAGACCGGTCGCAGCACTGTAGGCGTCGAGCGCCGCGGCGAGTGGCTGGGCGGGAATATCGAACGGCGCGGCCGCATCGTGCTGCGCGACGGCGGACCGCATCGCGCCGGACGTCAGCGCGAGCATCAGCCAGAGGGCCGCCCAGCCGGCACGGCCGCGATTGAAGGCGGGCGGAATGGCCTGACACGGCCGCTCGGATTCGCAACGCACGCAGTCTTCCCTGGCGCAGCCGGTCGCGCGGGATCCATTCCCCCCGCTGCGAGCCGGCAAACGGCGCGGACACTAGTCCCCCGTCGACGACAGAATCGTGACAATGCCGTTCACAGGAGTCTGCGGTGGGTTGTCACCTTGGACAATTTGTCCGGCGCACGCGCCGCCAGGGTTGCTACGATCGGCAAACCCCGGTCCGCACGCTGTCGCGGCGCTCCCCCGGCCGGTGCGAGGAGAGACATCATGAAGGTGCAGCCCGTGTCTCCTGATCCCCGACATGCGGCGCTGCTGCAGGGCGCCGATTTCGCCGATGCCTACCGCATCGACGCCGTCGATCCGCAGCTCGACGCCTTCACCGTCGCACGGCGCGCCACGCAGCCGCTGCCGTGGGTCGCGGCGCTGCTGGCGCTGCGCAACCTCCTCGTGTCGCCGTTCGGGCTCAAGCATGGCCGCGAGCCGCTGCCCGAGAGCATGACCCGCCTCGGCATCTTCCCCGTGCTCAGCGAAGCACCCGACCGGGTCGTGCTCGGAATAGACGACCGGCACCTCGATTTTCGCCTGGTGATCGAGGCCCCCGGCACTGGCGAGGTCACCGGAACCACCCTGGTGCGCACCCACAACCGACTCGGTCGCGCCTATCTGTGCCTGGTGCTGCCGTTCCATCGCCTGATCGTGCCACGGATGATGCGGCAAATCGGGGTGAAAAAGGCCTGAAATCGGCTGTAAGCGCCGGTTCCGGGGCCCGCGAGGCGAGAAAGACCCGTGATTTTCTTGCCAAAAGCTTGACTTTGCGGCGTTCCCGGCTAGTTTGCCGCCCAAACGCGGGTCCGGCGTGGCTGGCCCGCTTTTCGCATTTTTCAGAACACCCGAGGGTTTCGCATGGCCAAAGCGGTCACCATCAAGGTCAAGCTGGTTTCCAGCGCCGACACCGGCTTCTATTACGTGGCCAAGAAGAACTCGCGCACCATGACCGACAAGCTGGTCAAGAAGAAGTACGACCCGGTCGCGAAGAAGCACGTCGAGTTCCGGGAAGCCAAGATCAAGTAAGCGATCGCAGATCGCGCCGCTGGCGCGAGCCGTCTGCCGATCGACGGGACGGGGCCTTGCGGCCCCGTTTTTTGTTCTGGCTCCCTGTTGTCTTACCGGCCTGACCTTTGGTCAGCCCCGCCCGGCGGCAACCAGTGGCGGCTCTGACGGCCGTACCAGGGCGAACGCCACCTGCACGACACCCGCGGTCAGCCCCAGCGCGACGCCGAACCGCCAGGCCAGCGTGTAGGATCCGAACACGTCGTAGATGATGCCGCCGCCATAGGCGCCGAGGAAGCTGCCGATCTGGTGGCTCATGAAGGCGACGCCCTGGATCATCGCTTGCCAGCGCAGCCCGAACATCTCCGCCACTGCTCCCGCGACCAGCGGGCCGACGCCGAGCCAGAGAAAGCCCATCATCGCGGCGAACACCAGCGTGCTCGTCGCCGTCGGCGGCGACATGAAATACCAGGCCAGCACCAGCGAGCGCGCGACATAGATCATGCCGAGCAGCATCAGCTTGTTCCAGCGCCCGCCGGCCCAGCCGAAGAACAGGCTGCCGAGCACGTTGAAGCCGCCGATCACGCCGAGCGCCTGTGCGCTCAACATCGGATCCATGCCGCAGAACTGCAGATAGGACGGCAGATGCGTGGTGATGAACACGAGCTGCATGCCGCAGACGAAATAGGCTGCGGTCATCACCACGAACGGCGCGCTGCCGAGCGCACCACGCAGCGCGACGCCCGCCGACGTCTCGCGGATCTCAGCGCCCGTAGGCTTGGGCAGCGGCACGCGGTCCACCTTGCCGGCGAACCAAGCTGACGGAATCAGCGCCAGCGCGAGGATGACGAAGCCGACCAGCCCGATGCGCCAGCCGTGGGCCTGGCTGAGGACCTGGCCGAGCGGCGCCGCCATCAGCGCGCCGAGCGATCCGGCGCCCGACACGATGCCGAGCACGGTGCTGCGCACCGCCGGCGGCGTGGCCCGCGTCGCCACCGACATCGCGATCGCGGCCGCCGTGCAGGCCAGCGAAACGCCGATCAGGAGCCCCGCCCCGAGCATGATGGCGAGCAGGCCCTGCGCCGCCGCCATCAGCACCAGCCCGGCCACATAGAGCAGCGCGCCGGCCATCATGACCGGGCGGAAGCCGTAGCGGACCGTCAATGCACCAGCCGGTGGCTGCAGGAAGCCCCAGGCGAGGTTTTGCACCGCGATCGCCAGCGTGAAATCGGCGACCGAGATGCCGATGTCATGGGTCAGCGGCTGCATGAAGATGCCGAGACTCTGCCGCAGCCCCATACTGAGGCTGAGCATCACCGACGCCCCGATCAGGATGGGCAACGCAGGACGCAGGGTTCGCAGCACGGTCGTCGGCATTGTTGTTGTTCTCCCGAGGTCTTGTCCGCTCGGCCGTTGCGGCCCGCGGCCTCCCCTTTGCCGCCGTTTTCGCGACTTGATTACACCGATCTGTGTAATTAGAGTCGGCAGCGCCCCCAGCGTCAAGGGAAAAGAACACAGGTCTGTGTCATGCCAGCCACTCCCGCACAGCCGGGTTCGCCCAAGCCGACCATGAAGGAGCGGATCCTCGCCGCGGCCGACCGCCTGTTCTACCTGCAGGGCATCCGTGCCGTCGGCGTCGACACGGTGGCGGCCGAGGTCGGCATCAGCAAACGCACGCTCTACAATCACTTCCCGTCCAAGGACCTGCTGATCGCCGCCTACCTGTCACGCCGCTCGACGCCGGTGCCCGCCTCCGACAAGCCGCCGCTCGAGCAGTTGCTCGGGGCGTTCGATCGTCTGGCGCGCGCCTCGGGCCGTAGCGACTATCGCGGCTGCCCGTTCGTCAACGCGGTGGCCGAGCTCAGCAGCGAGGACCATGCGGCACGGCGCATCGCCCTCGACTTCAAGGAGAGCCGCCGGCTGTGGGCGCGGGATCTGCTGACACAGCTCGGCGCCGCCGAGGCCGATCGCCTCGCCACCCAGATCGTGGTGCTGATCGACGGCGCAATCGCCGCCGACCTGGTGCGCCGGGATCCGGCGATGGCGCAGGCGGCGAAAGCCGCGGCCGCCGTGCTGCTGCGTAACGCCGGAGTACAGCTCGATGCGCCGCTCGCCGCCGCGCCGCGGGCCGCACGCGAGGCGGCCGCCCCTCGCCGCACACCGAAGACGGCGCACGCCACGCGCCGGTCGCGAGGCGCAAAAACGTAAGCGGATTGGACTGCGCCGTCGCCGTTCAGGCGGCGTTGGCGACGACGCGGTTGCGGCCGTCGTGCTTGGCGCGGTACAGCGCCTGGTCGGCGCGCTTCATGACGTCAGCGACCGGCTCGCCGTTACCGCCGAGCACGGCGATGCCGATCGAGATGGTGACGTCGATGCGCCGCGCGCCCTTCTCGATCGCGAACGGCTCGCCGGCGATCGAGCGGCGCAGCCGCTCGCCGACCATCGCCGCGACACTGATGTCGGTCTCCGGCATCACCACCACGAACTCCTCGCCGCCGTAACGGCAGGCGAGATCGATGCCGCGGATCGACTTGCGGATGCGCACCGCGAACTCGCGCAGCACGTCGTCACCGGCGTCATGGCCATAGCTGTCGTTGATCGACTTGAAGAAGTCGATGTCGAGCATCATCAGCGCCAGCGGCTTGCCGCGCGTGGCGGCCTGCTCGGCGAGCGTCGCGAGATGACTTTCCATGTAGCGGCGGTTGTGCAGGCCGGTCAGCGCGTCGGTGATCGCCATCTCGATCGAGCTCTGCACGTTGTCGCGCAGGTGATCGGTGTAACGGCGGCGGCGGATCTGGGTGCGCGCGCGGGCCAGAAGCTCGTTCTTGTCGACCGGGCGCAGCAGGTAGTCGTTGACGCCGATCTCGAGGCCCCGCAGCAGCCGCGCATTGTTGTCGGCATCCGCCAGCGCCAGGATCGGAACCTGGCGGGTCCGATCGAGCGAGCGCGCCTGGCTGCACAGCCGCAGGCCGTCGAAGTTCTCGAGGCTGAGCGAGACGATCAGGAGATCGTATCTGCCCTCCGCGGCGTGAAACAGCGCCTCGTTCGGATCGGTCTCGACGTCGACGGTGTGCTCGGTGCTGAGCACCGGCGCAAGCCGCTCATAGGACGAGGGGCGGTCGTCGACCAGCAGGATGCGGCCGCCCTTGCCGACATCGGCCACCGCCTCCCGCTCCGGGCTCTGGATGCCGATCTCGAACGAGGTGATCGCGCGCATGCGCAGCTCGTCGGTCATCATCTTCAGCCGCGTCAGCGAGCGGACACGGGCGATCAGCACCACGTCCGACACCGGCTTGGTCAGGAAATCGTCGGCGCCCGCCTCCAGCCCCTTGACGCGGTCGGAGGGATGATCGAGCGCGGTCACCATCACCACCGGAATGAAGTGGGTCTTCGGATTGGACTTCAGGCGGCGGCACACCTCGAAGCCGTCCATGTCCGGCATCATGACGTCGAGCAGCACGATGTCGCATTCGGCGCGCTCGCAGATCTCCAGCGCCTGGGCGCCGCTGCTGGCGGTCAGCACGTCGAAGTATTCGGCGGACAGGCGGGCTTCCAGCAGCTTCACATTGGCTGGAATGTCGTCGACGACCAGAATGCGTGCGGACATCGCAACCTCATCTTATCCGATGAACTGCCGGACCGTTTCAATGAATTTCCCGACCGAGATCGGCTTCGACAGGTAGGCCTCGCAGCCGCCTTCGCGGATCCGCTCCTCGTCGCCCTTCATGGCGAACGCGGTGACGGCGATGATGGGGATGGCGCGCAGCTCCGGATCGTTCTTGATCCAGCGCGTCACATCGAGCCCGGAGACTTCGGGCAGCTGAATATCCATCAGAATCAGGTCGGGCCGGTGCCGGCGCACGAGGTCGAGCGCATCGGTCCCCCGGTTGGTTCCGACGGTCTGGTAGCCATGGGCCTCCAGCAGGTCGCGGAAGAGCTTCATGTTGAGCTCGTTGTCTTCCACGATCAGGACGGTTTTGGCCATCCCGTCCCTCCTATCCGGTGCAATGCATCCGTCATCGGCAAACAATCACTTTCGCCGCGCCAGGCGCTCATTTCAAAACAACGTGGACAGCGCGATCACAGCACGAGTCGGACCATGGCGTCGCTTGATAAGGCTCCGCTGACTCGGGCATGATGATTCAAAATAGAGACGATAAGTTACGGAAAGGCAAACAGAATTGATGACAAAGCGATCGCACGATCCCCGCGAAGTTGCTGAAATCGTGGCGATTCAGGCGCTTTCCTTCATCGCCGGCGATGTCGAGCGGCTGGGCGCCTTCCTGGCCGAGACCGGCATCGGGCCGGAAACCCTGCGCACGGCCGCGAAAGACCCCGAATTCCTCACCGGCGTGCTGGATTTCCTGCTGCGCGACGAGGCGGCGCTGCTCGCCTTCTGCGAATCGTCGCATCTCGACGCCAAGATCGTCTCCAACGCCCGCGAGGTGCTGGGCGGGCCGACATGGGAGCGTGAGGACCCGTGAGCGAGGCGCCGCAGTGCTTCTGCCGCGACTGTCTGGCAGACCTGCCACGCACGACCACGCGATGCACGGCGTGCGGCTCCCCCCGCATCGTGCGCCACCACAACCTCCCCGGCCTGACGCTGGCGCACATCGACTGCGATGCGTTCTATGCGACCGTCGAGAAGCGCGATCGTCCCGACATTGCCGACCAGCCGGTGATCATCGGCGGCGGCAAGCGCGGCGTGGTGTCGGCGGCCTGCTACATCGCGCGCACCTATGGTGTGCGCTCGGCGATGCCGATGTTCCAGGCGCTGGAGCGCTGCCCGGACGCCGTCGTCATCCCGCCCGACATGGCCAAGTATGTCCGCGTCGGCCGCGAGGTCCGCGCCGCCATGCTGGCGCTGACGCCGCTGGTCGAACCGCTGTCGATCGACGAGGCTTTCCTCGACCTCGGCGGCACCGAGCGGCTGCATGGCATGATCCCGGCGAAGGTGCTGGCGCGCTTCGCCCGCGACGTCGAGCGCGACATCGGCATCACCGTCTCGATCGGCCTGTCGGTCAACAAATTCATCGCCAAGGTCGCCTCTGATCTCGACAAGCCGCGCGGCTTCGCTGCCCTCGACCAGGCGGAAGCCGCCGCAATGCTGGCGACAAAGCCGGTCGGCTTCATCTATGGCGTCGGCCCCGCCACCGAAGCCAAGCTCGCCCAGCGCGGTTTCCGCCTGATCGGCGACCTGCAGCGTGCTGACGAGATCGAGCTGATGCGGCAGTTCGGCCCGGAAGGACGGCGGCTGTGGCGGCTGGCGCGCGGCATCGACGATCGCCTGGTGATTGCCGACCGTGACGCCAAGACGATTTCGAACGAGACCACGTTCGAAAGCGACATCAAGGACCTGGCGACGCTGGAGAAGGTGCTGTGGCGGCTGTGCGAGAAAGTCTCCGGCCGCCTCAAGAGCGGCGAGCTCGCGGGCTCCACCATCACGCTCAAGCTCAAGACGGCGGATTTCCGCCAGCGCACGCGCTCGCAGTCGATCAACGCGCCGACCCAGCTCGCCGGCCGCATCTTCGCGACGGCGCGGGACATGCTCGCGAGGGAAATCGACGGCACCGCATTCCGCCTGATCGGTGCCGGCGTCAGCGCGCTGAAGCCCGGCGCCAGCGCCGCCGACGATACCGACATGCTGGATCGCCGCTCCGCCCATGCGGAGCGGGCCATGGATGACCTCAGGAAAAAATTCGGCTCGGCCGCCGTGATCCGCGGCATCGCCTATGACGGTCCAGCCAAGTCAGACTGAAGCAGACAGAGGAAGCGGCCGGCTTGGCGCGTCCGCAGCCGCCGACCCGAAACGCTCAGTGCAAGGCTTACAGGAACTCAAGGCTTGAAGAATTCACGACTTGAAGAATTCACGGCTTGCAGGGCTTGGTATCCTTGACGTCGATCTTGCCCATCGCGCCGGCGATGACGAAATCGTTGTAATCGAGCACCAGCGCCCGCGACACGCCGTTCTCGTAGAGCTCGAACGACATCGCATAGACCGGGGTCTGCTCGCCGGCGTCGGACTTCGCCGCGCGATCATAATAGCTCACCGTCACCGGCCAGCGGGTCATGCTCTTGAGCGCATCGCTGTCGCTGCTGGCGTCGGGCTGCGCCGGCTTGCGGTCTCCGGGGATCGGCTGACCGATCACCGTCAGGGTGTTGTAGACCTTTTCGCCATCGTCCGAACCGTCATAGACCACGAGCTCAAGGATCGTCTTGCCCGCCTTGGCCGCTGCGATGATGCGCTTGACCTGCTCGGTCGGAAACACCGTCTCCTCGCCGAGGTTGAAGGTCTTCTGCTGCGGCTGCTTCAGCTTCACCGTGATGCCGTGGGCGGTGCGCTCGGCCATGCCATCGACCGCGGCCGGGGCGTTGTCGTTCATCCGCGTCTCGACCTTGAAGCGATAGCTCTTGCCGTCGGCTTCTTCCCAGCTGGTGGAGCGCAGGTCACTCATGGTGGTCCTGCTCTCGCCGCTGTCGAGCTCCGACACCTGGCGGAAGTCGGTGGTGTAGCCATCGCAGCTGCTGCCCGAGAAACTGTAGAGGATGCGCCCGCGCGCGCTGTTCACCGCGGCATTGCCGCGCGCCTTGCGCAGGCTGAGATCATAGACCGCCTGATGGGCGAGGAAAGGCACGCTGGCCGCAGGCGCCGCCCGCACGGTATCGCCGGCGGTGAAGGTCAGCACGGCAGCAGCCAACAGCGGCGCGATCTTGCGCATGGTCACGGCACTTGAGCGAACGTAGAGCTGCGAGCGACGCATGCCGCCTCCTTGGACAAACGAATCAAACCATAGTTGCCGCCATGGTGCGCCGCAATCGGGATAGCTCTCGAAACCGTCGCCGGCTCCATTAAAAAACGGCCATGTTTCCTGTCATTGCCAAACTTGCATGGCGCCCGTTGATGGGTGAAATAAGGCCGGTTTGGTGGATCTGGCATTCGCTTCGGCATCTCCGCCAGTCCATCAAGCGAATGTCAGGTCCAAAACCACTCTAGAATCTTATATTTGCAAGTGTCCCTCTGATTCTGACATTCGCAAAAAAGCCTTCCGCAAAGTGGCGCAAATGTTAGAACCGGGACACGAGCTCCGGTCAAATCGGCTTGAAAGCCGACACAGCCGAGCCGGCGCGCCGCAACCTGGGATCGAGGACACACACAATGGCCGGAACGGTTGAGCAGAAACTCGCGACATTGGGCATCACCTTGCATGCGCCGGCGGCACCGGTTGCGAACTATGTCGGCTTCGTGCGCACCGGCAACCTGCTGTTCGTGTCCGGCCAGGTGTGCTTCGGCGCCGACCGCCAGCTGGTCGCGAAGGGCAAGCTCGGCGCCGGCGTCAGCATCGAACAGGGCAGCGCCGCCGCACGGGCCTGCGCGATCAACCTGCTCGCCCAGGTCAAGGCCGCGCTCGGCGACCTCGACAAGGTCACCCGCGTGGTGCGGCTCGGCGGCTTCGTCAACGCAGCTCCCGACTTCCTCGACGGCCCGAAGGTGCTGAACGGCGCCTCCGACCTGATGGTCGAAGCGTTCGGCGACAAGGGGCGCCATGCGCGCACCACCGTCGGCGTCGCCGCCCTGCCCTCGGACGCGGCGGTGGAAGTCGAAGCGGTCTTCGAGGTCGCCTGACCGCGATGCGCGCCCCCGACTGGCTGACGGCGCGCCCGGTCGCGCATCGTGGACTGCACGACCGCGCGCGCGGCATCATCGAGAACATGCCGGCCGCGGCCGCGGCTGCGGCCGCGCGCGGCTTCGCCATCGAGGTCGACATCCAGCTCTCCGCCGACGGCGAAGCGATGGTGCATCATGACGCCGCGCTCGGCCGGCTGACCGAGGGCACCGGCAAGCTCGCCGACCTGACGGCGGCACAGCTCAAGGCGGTGGCGTTTCGCGACACCACCGACCGCATGATGACGCTCAGTGATCTCTGCACCCTGGTCGCAGGACGCGTCCCGCTGGTGATCGAGGTCAAGAGCGCGTTCACGGGCGACCGGCGGCTGGTGCGGCGGATGGCGCAGGTGCTCGCGGAGTACAGCGGCCCCGCGGTCGCGATGTCGTTCGATCCGGATCAGGTGCTGGCGGTGCGCGAGATCGCGCCGTCGCTGCCGCGCGGGATCGTCGCCCAGCGCAGCTATGACGACGACTACTGGCAGCATCTGCCCCTTGCGCAGCGCAACGCCATGCTGGGGCTGCGCCATGGCTTTCACACCCAGCCGCATTTCGTCGCCTACTGGATCGAGCAATTGCCGGCGCCGGCGCCCTGGATCGCCCGCAACGTGTTCGGCTGCCCGCTGCTGACCTGGACGGTGCGCACCACGGAACAGCGCCAGCGCGCCGCGCGCCATGCCGACCAGATGATCTTCGAGGGGTTCGTGCCGCAGCCATGACGGCCGCGCCCGCTTGCAAAATGGCGCGCGCGTTCCGATCTGAAGGACACCGATGGACATCACCGACCACCGCCCCTTGCCGCGCAACCGCCCTGCCCGCTGAATGCCTGAGCCCGACCTGACGCTTGAAGCCGTTCCCTCCGTCGCCAGGATCCCGGCCGCCGACTGGGACGCCTGTGCCCATCCGGCCGGCGAGGCGTTCAATCCGTTCGTGTCCCATGCCTTTTTCGCCGCGCTGGAAGCCTCCGGCTCGGCCAGCGCCCGCGCCGGCTGGGGCGCGCGCCATCTGGTGGCACGTCGTGACGGCGCGATCGTCGGCATCGTGCCCTGCTATCTGAAGGCGCACTCCCAGGGCGAATACGTCTTCGACCATGGCTGGGCCGACGCCTATGAACGCGCCGGCGGGCGCTACTATCCCAAGCTGCAGGCCACCGTGCCGTTCACCCCCGCCACCGGACCGCGCCTTCTGATCCGCGACGGTGTCGACCGCGACGCGATCGCCTCCATGCTCGCGCGCGGCCTGATCGGGCTCTGCGACGCGACCGACGCCTCCTCGGTGCATGTCACCTTCGCCCGCGAGCAGGAATGGCAGCGTCTCGCCGAGCACGGCTTCCTGCAGCGCACCGACCGTCAGTTTCACTGGCACAATGAAGGTTATGCGAGCTTCGAGGATTTTCTCGGCAACCTCGCCTCGCGCCACCGCAAGGCGATCCGGCGCGAGCGCCGCGATGCGCTCGCCGCCGGCATCACCATTCACCACCTCACCGGCGAGGCCATCACCGAGGAGGCGTGGGACGCCTATTTCGAGTTCTATATGGAGACCGGCTCGCGCAAATGGGGCCGGCCCTATCTCAACCGCAAGTTCTACGCCGAGATCGGCGAAACCATGCGCGACCATGTCCTGCTGGTGATGGCGAAGCGCGACGATCGCTGGATCGCGGGCGCGATCAACTTCATCGGCTCCGACACGCTGTTCGGCCGCAACTGGGGCGCCATCGAGCATCACCCCTTCCTGCATTTCGAGGTCTGCTACTATCAGGCCATCGACTATGCGATCGCCAACCGCCTGACGTGGGTCGAGGCCGGCGCCCAGGGCGAGCACAAGGTGGCGCGCGGCTACCTGCCGCAGACGACGTATTCCGCCCACTATATCCCCGACCCCGGCTTCCGCCGCGCGGTGCGCGAGTATCTGACGCATGAGCGCGCCCATGTCGCCGACGACATCAGCGAGATGACCGACGCTGGTCCGTTCCGCAAGGCGGGCGACGATCAGGGCTGAGCGGCTTGACCGGCTCTGGCGCGGCGGCGAGAGTGGCGCCGCGCGATGGTTCGCAAGCAAGAGGCCCCGATGACGGCATACGACCCCGAGAACATCTTTGCCAAAATCCTGCGTGGGGAGATCCCCTGCTACAAGGTCTATGAGGACCCGCATACCCTCGCTTTCCTCGACATCATGCCGCGCTCGCCGGGCCATGTGCTGGTGATCCCGAAGGCGCCTGCGCGCAACATCCTCGACATCACGGCCGACGACTTCGCCCATGTCGCCCGCACCGCGCACAAGATCGCCAGCGCCGCCCGCAAGGCGTTCAACGCCGACGGCATCACCGTGCAGCAGTTCAACGAACATGCCGGCGGCCAGGCCGTGTTCCACCTGCACATGCATGTGATGCCGCGCACCACCGGCGTCGCGCTGCTGCCGCCGATGAGCCACAAGGAGACGCCGCAGGTGCTCGAGGATCACGCCACGCGCCTGATCGCCGCCCTTGGCGCCGCGTAGCGCATGGCACTCACGTTCCTGTGATCAGGGGCCCGCGCCCGGCGCGAGGCCCCACTCTTTTGGGCAGGCCGCGCGGTCGCCGCCACTCATATCCGGCTAGATTTTTTGCTCGCACGGCCTCAGCAAATCGTCGCAGGTCGACGACCGCGCTATTTCTGCGTGCACTTTCAAACCCTTGCCAGATCATTTCGAGTTGAACTTTTTTCGGCAAGGATTGCGGGTTAGCGAAACTTGGAACCGCTCCAGAAAATTTGGAAATTTGATGTCATTTTCAAGGAGTTAGCGGTTCCATTTTTTCGCACGACAGCCTCTGTGTGTTGCCGACGCGTCACAGCTTTCTTAATGGAATCCCTGTATCACCCGGCCATTCAAGCGCGCCGTCTCAGTGCGCGTGGGGATGTAGTGGAGAATACGATGATGAAGAAGATCCTGCTGGGCAGCGTGGCGCTGATCGCGCTGGGCACGTCGGCTTTCGCGGCTGACCTGCCGGCCCGTACCTACACCAAGGCGCCGGCCTATGTGCCTGCTCCGATCTACAACTGGACCGGTTTCTACATCGGCGGT
>NZ_JBFRFW010000031.1:0-46906 GCF_052115025.1 Bradyrhizobium sp. 2TAF24
CAAAAAAGTTCTGGTGTCAAGTCCTTCGTGCAAATCACGCAGAGCTTGAAACCGTATATGGGACAGTAGGTTAGCTCGTTTTCAGGCCACTTTGCGGAAGTGCGGCCTTGTGGGCTAGGAGCCACATAGGAGCGTCGGGAGGGAAAGCCGGATCGCGCTGGAGCGTGCGGGATTGCCGAGGAACGGCGGGCCTGTCGCACCATCATAGCCCAAGAGGCTTTGCGTGCGGCATCCAGAGAATGAAGAACGCGCAGCCTGGGGCTGCGCGTTCGACGGATGCCATTGGTACGCGACGCCATCATGTCGGCTTCGTTGGCGCGCTCCGTGTCGCTGTGCCCTTCCTGAATCCCCGATCCCCCGCCATGAACGCCTCCAGCATGTGCGGGATAAGCGTCGTTGCATCGACGGTCTCGCCATATGCCTGCGCGTGCAGCGCGGCATAGCGGTCGAGGGTGGCCCTCAGGCTGGCCGGGCAAGCGAAGGTCAGCTTGACGCTCTCGGTCTTGGGCAGTGGCCCGAGCCGCAGTTTCTTGGTCGTGCTCATTGCATCGCTCCCCGCTGGAAGAACATTGGCTGGTACGGACGCAGCACCAGATCGCGGTTGGCGATGATCCGCACCGGCAGGCCGGGCCGCTCGGTCAGCGTCGGCTGGATGTTCATGTTGCGCCGGGTCATCTCCTGCCCGACCTGGTTGATGCTGTCCTGTGCGCTGTCGCGCCCGGCGATCACGATGCGGTTGCCGTCCTGCCGGTTCTCCGGCGCGGCCAACTCGGCGCCGATGCCCAGCAGCGTCGTCAGCGCCGCACCGGCGACGATGCGGCTCCAGTGGTAGTCCACACCGTCTTCCAGGCCCGAATAGCCGGCCGGATCGGTGCCGACGAGGTTGTCCAGCGTCAGCGAGGACGTGTCCGGCAGGATGATGCGGTTCCAAACCACCTGCACCCGGCTCTGTCCATAGCTGACCTGGCTGTTGTAGCGGCCCAGGATGCGCGAGCCCTGCGGAATCAGCAGGAACTTGCCCGTGGCCGTGTCGTAGACCGGCTCCGTCACCGTGGCGATCACGTCGCCCGGAAGATCGGACTTGATGCCTGTCACCAGCGCGCCAGCGATCACCGTCCCGGCCATCACCTGATACGGCGAGGACGGCATTTTCAGATCCCCGGAATTGCGGGTTTCCGTAGAGCCGCCTTTCAGGAACGCCTCTTTCTGGTCTTGTCGATTCTGCACAGCGGTCGGGTCGGCGGGCTGGGCCGCCGTCGAGGCCGGCCCGGCGGCGAGCGGGTCGAAGCCCGCCAAGGCCGATGCTTGGCCAGCCGCAGCGACTTGCGCAGCCGCTGGCGCGGCGGTCTTGCCAGGCGTGCCCGAGCGGAAGAACACCGAGGAAGCTGCTGCCGCTTCAGCTTCCTTGCGCCGTGCATCCTCCGGGTCGTGGCCCGGCGGCGCGTAGGTGGGCGTCACCGGCTGCTGCGCCTTCACGATGGCCGGGCCAAGGTCGCCCGGCAGCGGCGGCCCCAGCTCGGGCACCTTTCGCGGCAGCTTGGAGTAATCCGAAGGCAGGCCATCCAGCCCCTCGGACTTCGAGACGCGATCGACGTTGTAAAGCTCGGTCTGCTCGCCTGCGCCGCGCCGGTGCGGCTGCAATGACCAGATCGTGGCCCCGAGCACGGCGACCGACAGGCCACCGGTGAGCATGGCCAGCGTGCGCCGGTTCAGGCGTGTGACCGGGCGCGGCTGGGCGCGCAGCGCCACCGCCTCGGGCGCGACCTTGCCCGCCTGCGGCGCAAAGTCAGGGGAATCGTCCTGGCTCATGCTCAGTTCCTCCGCGTGCCATCGGTACGTTCGATCCGCACCACATCGCCCTTGTCCCCGCCCAGGCGTAGTTCGGCGGCGCCGAACAGGCGATCCACGATGTAGTACGGCGGCCGGAAGCGGTAATTGACGAGTTGCCCATCGCCCTGGGCGCCGATGACGAACAGCGGCGGCAGTTCGCCTTGGGCGATGCCCGGCGGAAACTGGATATAGACCTTCTCGCCATCGTCGAAGGCCCGCAGCGGCTTCCACGGCGGATTGCTGCCGCTGACCGCATAACGGAAACGGATCTTCTCCAGCGACAGGCCAGCATCGACCGGCGCGGCGGCGCTGGCCGCCTGCGACTGGCGCTGCAAGGCCAGCATCTTGTCCTTCGGATATTCCCAGGACACCGAGGCCATCCACGTCTTCTCGGTCGAAGTCAGCTCCAGCAGGTAGGTGCGCCGACTGGTCGTGATGACCAGGTTGGTCTTCAACCCTGAGCGGATCGGCTTGACCATCACGTTGACGCGCAGCGCATCACCGCTGCCGCTCGATGTGTCGCCGACGATCCACCGGACGGTATCGCCAGCGGCCACCGTCACCAGTTCCTCACCCGGCTGGAGCGCGATCACCGTCGCGCGGCCCACGGCTGCATAGACCTGGTACAGCGCGCCATCGGTGAAGGGCCAGACCTGGATTGCGTTGACGTAGCCCTCGCGCGTCGGCGCGATGCGCGCCTCGGCGTTGGCGCGGGACACCCGCACGGTTTCATCGGCGGGTTCCGGCGTGGGCTTGGCATCCGGCACAGGTTTCATCTGCGCCGGCATCGGCAGCACCTGCGGCACGGCCACCACTTCCACAGGCGCAGGCGGCTCCGGCAGAGGCTGGGCCTGCACCGGCTCATCGAGCGAAATGGACGGCGGCGGCTTGCCCTGCGAAGCGCAGCCTGCAAACAGGACGGTGGATACCAGCAGGATCACCGGCAAGGCGGATTTACGGAAATGTGCGTTCATGGTTTTGCTCCTTCGTTTCCTTCCAGTTCGCGGCTCCACGACAGACCATTGACGTAGATGCCCAAGGGGTTCTTGCGCAGACGCTGCTCGGTGCGCGGGGCTTGCAGCACCGTGGAAACCACCGCGTTCCAGCGCTCGGTGCGATCCAGCGCACCGTTCACAAAGCGGGTCTCCGTCCAGCGCACGTTGAAAGACGTGTCGCTGGCGCGGGTCACGCTGGTGATCTGCACCGTCACCGACTCCTTGCCGATGCGCGCGAACGGATCGTTCACCCGCGCGTACTCGTTAAGCACCACGGCGCCCTTGTCGGTCGTGTAGTCGTAGGCATCGAGCCAGTTCTGCCGCACCACGATGGGGTCGATGGACAGCGAGCGCACCAGCCCGATGAAGCGGCCCAGGTGATAGGCCATCTGGGCATCGCTGGGCCGGTATGGCGTGGCGGCTTCGCCGACAGCGCGCACTTGGCCCACGTTGTCCACCTCCACCACGTAGGGCGTAACGATGGACTGCGCCGAGCGCCAGACCAGGCCGCCGGCCATCAGTACGGCCAGCGTGAGGCAGCCGAAGGCCATGAAGCGCCAGTTCTTCGCCTGCACGCGGGCCGAACCGATGCGCTCGTCCCAGACCTGGGCGGCGGATTGGTATGGGGTAGCAGGCTGCGGCGTATCGGCGTAGCGCACCTGCGGTCGTTTGAATCGCATGGGAGTTCTCCTTATGAGTCGGAATCGCGAAGGCTTGGGCCTTGACTGGAGCTGCCGCCATCGCCGCCGCGCAGCGTGTGGGCGGCGGTGGTCGCCGCATGGGTGAGCTGCTGCCTGCGATGCAGGCGCTTGGCCCACGCGGGTTGTTCGGCAGATGGAGCCGATCCGGCAGCGTCAGGGCCGGTGGGTGCGGCGCCGGAGGCTGATGTGTCATCGGGCCGGAAGGCGGCAGCGACACGCTCCTTCATCGAGCGTGCGCCTTCGGCCACCTTCTGCCCCGCCGCCTGCGCGCCAGTCTTGGCAACATTGCCCACGCCCGCGGCGGCACCTTTCAGGCCTCCACCGGCCGAAGCGGAGCCCGCCTGGTACGCCGACCTGGCGCTGCTGGCGGTCGATGCCATCGAGCGGGCACCGCTGGCCGCTGCTTTGGCGGCTGCGGGCGCCATGCGCGCGCCAGCCGCCACGGCGCTGCCGACGCCAGTAGCCGCGGCACCGACCGCCACAGCGGTTCCGGCTGCACCGATGGCAGCACCGGCCATCGCGCCCGCGCCGAGCTGCGGCCCGCCCGATACCAAGCCCGTTGCAATGCCCGGCCCGAAGATGCCCAGGGCGAGCAGTGACAACGAGGCCAGCATGATGACCAGCGCCTGGTCGATGGACGGCTCGGAGCCCGGCGGTATCCTGAATTCGGCGAACAGCCCCGAGCCGATGCCCACGATGACGGCGAGTACCAGCACCTTGATGCCCGAGGACACCACGTTGCCCAGCACCTTCTCGGCCAGGAACGCCGTCTTGTTCCAGAGGGCAAACGGAACCAGCACGAAGCCCGCGAGCGTGGTCAGCTTGAACTCGATCAGCGTGACGAAGAGCTGCACCGCCAGCACGAAGAAGCTGACGATGACCACCAGCCACGCGAGGAACAGCACGACGATGGGCGCGATATTGATGAACACCTCGGGGAAGCCCGCCATCTCCCGGATCTGGTCGAGGATGGGCGCCGCCGCGTCGATGCCGGCCTTGGCCAGCCGTCCCGGCTGCAGGAAGTTGCCCATGCTCAAGGTCGAGCCGCTGGCCGTCAGGCCCAGCCCGGCGAAGGAACGGAACAGGATGCCCGCCAGGGTGTTGAAGTTGCCGATGATGTAGGCGAAAGCACCCACGTATAGCACCTTGCGGATCAGCTTGGCGATCACGTCCTCGCCCTGGCCGGTGGCATGCCCCATCGCCCAGAACAGCCCGGCCAACGTCATGTCGATGACGATCAACGTTGCGGTCAGGAACGCCACCTCGCCCTGCACCAGGCCGAATCCCGAGTCGATGTAGCGCGAGAAAACGTCGAGGAAGCGGTCGATGACCGAAACGTCGTTCATGGCCCGGCTCCGTCAGCGGCTGTAGAAGTTCACGGGCTGCGGCGTGTACGGCGTGCCAGTGCCCACGAAGCGCCGATTCACCTCGCGGCCACGCTCCACTGCGGCGGCCTGCCGCGCCAGCTCCAGCGAGGCCGCGCGGTCCTGCGTGATCTGCAAGCGCTGGGTCTGAATGGACTGCTTGGCCTGCAGGGCCAGCAACTGGTTCATGGCCTGCATCGCCTGGAGAGCGCCCACGGCGGACTGGCTCTTGCCCACGAGGTCGGCCAGCACGCCCTCGTCATCGCTCAGGTTCTGCGAAGCCTGGGCCTGCATCTGCATGGTGGTCTGAAGGCCAGTGAGCGTGTTCTTCCAGCGCTCCTGCGCATCGCGGTACATCTGATTGCCGCTGACGGTGGCGGAGTACTGTTCGGGGTACAGACGCTGGAACATCTGGTCCATGTTCGCCACGTCGTAGGCCATGCCCTTGGCCTGGGCGATGAGCCGCTGGGTGGTCGCCAGGTTGGCGCGCAGCTGGCCCACCACGCTGGACGGCAGGCTGGCCAGGTTGCGCGCCTGGTTGATGAGCATCTGCGCTTCGTTTTGGAGCTGGCGGATCTGGTTGTTGATCTGCTCCAGCGTGCGAACGGCGGTGAGCGTGTTCTGCACCAAATTGGTCGGATCGAACACGATGTCGCCAACGCCGAACAGTGCATGCGCGGGCTGCGCAATGCCGAAGGCGAGCACGCAGGCGGTGGTCAGCGCGGCGAGATTGTGGGCATGGGGTTTCATGGCAGGTTCTCCTGGGAATGGCTGGGGATGGGGGCGGCACCCGGCGCGGGGCCGGGGAAATCGCGCAGCAGATCGGCCGCCCAATCGAGGCTGCGGTGGCGCAGCCATGCGGCTGCGAACGGGGTGGAAGCGGAAGGTGTGGAGGTGCTGGCGGCAGCGAGCACCGCGTCGATGTCGCGCTGGTCCTGCGCCGTGGATGCGCCCGCGAAGGCCAGCGTCGCCGGTCCCAGGTCGAGGTCGAACAGGCGATTGCCGAGGCGGGATTGGTAGTAGTAGTCGCGCTTGGGCTGCGCGGTGGCGACGATCTCGATCTGGCGCAAGTTCAGCCCAAAGCCTTCGTAGATCGTGCGAATCTGCGGCTCGGTCGCCTGCGGGTTCGGCAGGAAGATGCGGCTCGCGCAGCTTTCGATGATCGCGGGCGCGATGCTCGAATCCTTGATGTCGGCCAGGCTCTGCGTGGCGAAGATGACCGACACGTTCTTCTTGCGCAACGTCTTGAGCCACTGGCGAATGCGCGCGGCAAACACCGGGTCATCGAGGAACAGCCAGGCTTCATCGAGGATCAGCAGCGTGGGCGCACCGTCAAAGCGCTCATCGAAGCGCGCAAAGAGGTAGTGCAGCACGGCCATGACGGCGGCCTTGCTGTGCATCAATTCCTCCATCTCGAAGCACTGCACGGAGCCAGCGCCCAGGCGATCCGAATCCGCATCCAGCAGCTTGCCGTGGGCGCCGCCCAGCACGTACGGCGCAAGCGCCTGGCGCAGCGCATTCGATTGCAGCAGTACCGACAGGCCCGTCATCGTGCGCTGTTCCATCGGCGCACCGGCGAGACTGCCGAGCGCCGACCAGATAGCGGCCTTCTCTTCGGGGCCGACGGCCACGCTCTCATGCCGCAAGCGCCCTTCGATCCATTCGGCGGCCCAGGTGCGGTAGCCCTCGCGGTCGATGCGGGCGAGAGGCTGAAACGCGATCTCGCCATCCATCCCGAGGTCGTAGTGCTCACCACCCAGCCCGAGGATGGTGGCGCGCATCGAGCGCCCCATGTCGAAGGCAAAGATGCGCGAGCCGCGATAGCGCCGAAACTGCATCGCCAAGGTGGCGAGCAGCACCGACTTGCCCATGCCCGTAGGGCCAGCCACCAGCGTGTGGCCCACGTCGCCGATGTGCGTCACCAGCCGGAACGGCGTCGCGCCCTCAGTGCGCGTGACGATCAGCGGCGGGCCGTCGAGGTGCGCGTTCTTCTCCGGCCCGGCCCATACCGCCGACACCGGCATCAGGTGCGCCAGGTTCAACGTGGAGACGATGGGCTGGCGGACGTTGGCGTAGGCATGGCCCGGAATGGACGACAGCCACGCATCCACGGCGTTGAGCGTTTCGGGGATGGTGACGAAGCCACGCCCCTGGATGACGCGCTCCACCCTGCGCAGCTTCTCGTTGGCCACGGCGGCATCCGCGTCCATGACGGTGACGGTCGCTGTCACGTAGCCGAAGGCCACTTGATCGCTGCCCAGCTCCTGCAAGGCGGCATCGGCATCGGTGGCCTTGTTGCTGGCGTCGGTATCGACCAGCGGGCTTTCCTGCTGGAAGATCGTCTCGCGCAGCAGCGCGATGACGTTCTTGCGTTTGGCGAACCACTGACGGCGCAGGCGGGCGAGTTCTTTTTCCGCCTCGGCTTTGTCCAGGCAGAGAAAGCGCGTACTCCAGCGATACGCGAAGCCCAGACGGTTGAGGTCGTCCAGAATCCCCGGCCAAGTCGAGATCGGAAAACCGCGCACCGACACCACGCGCAGGTGCTGGTCGCCCAGCATCGGCGCCAAGCCACCGATCAGCGGCGCGTCGGCCAGCAGCGCATCGAGGTGGAATGGCACCTCGGGCACGCCCACGCGGTAACGCCGTGTAGACACGGTGGCGTGCAGGTAGGTCAGCGTCTGGCTATCGTCGAGCCAGGCGATCTCCGGCATCACGCCGTCGAGCAGGTCAAAGATGCGTTCCGTCTCCGCGATGAAGGCAGTCAGGCGCTCGCGCCAATCGACGCCTTCGGTCAGCCGGTTCTCGTACAGCAGGCCCGCGGCACGGGCACGGGCCTCCTCGGGCGGCAGGTACACCAGCGTGAGGTGGTAGCCGCTCTCGAAGTGATTGCCCAAGTCCTCAAAGGCGGCCCGTCGCTCCTCGTCCACCAGCCACGACAGCGGCTCGGGAAACTCCGAGTGCGGGTAGTTGGCGGCGGGCCGGCGCTCGGCTTCGATGAACAAGGCCCAGCCCGAACCCAGCCTGCGCAGCGCGTTGTTCAACCGTGCTGACGTAGAGATCAGCTCGCCCTGCGTGGCACTGTCGAGGTCTGGCCCCCGAAAGCGCGCCGTGCGCTGGAAGGAGCCATCCTTATTCAGCACGACGCCCGGAGCGATCAGCCCGGCCCAAGGCAGCCAGTCAGCCAGCAAGGCCGGGCGCTGGCGGTATTCGGCAAGGTTCAGCATGCGATATCTCCCTTTGCCCCTACACGTCCAGCAGCGGCCGGTGCTTGATATGGCGCGCGAAGACTTGCATGAACCGCGGATCGACACGCGCGCCCCAGACCGCCAACGCATGGCCGGCGATCCAGAGCACCAGGCCCGGAATCCACAGTTGCAGGCCCAAGCCCACGGCCGCGGCCAAGGTGCCATTGGCAATCGCCACCGTGCGCGGCGCGCCGCCCAGCAGGATCGGCTCGGTCAGCGAGCGGTGCAGTGGCACTTCGAACCCCGGAGCGAACCCCTGCACGCCATCGTGGGCCGCGCTCATACGACAGCCCCGCCCGAGAAGCTGAAGAACGACAGGAAGAACGAGGACGCGGCAAACGCGATCGACAGACCGAAGACGATCTGGATCAGCTTGCGAAAACCGCCCGAGGTATCGCCGAAGGCCAGCGCCAGGCCCGTGGCGATGATGATGATGACCGCGATGATCCGGGCCACCGGACCCTGGATCGACTCCAGGATGGATTGCAGCGGCCCCTCCCAAGGCATCGAGGAACCGGCGGCCTGCGCGGTGCCTGCGAGCAGCAGCATCAGCGCCGCGAGCATCAGGCCCTGCAGGGCTGGGCGTGCCAAGCCATCCAGCCGCGCGGGACGGCAGCGCAGGGCAAGCGGGTTTGCAGAAATACGGAAAGCAGGAACGATCATCTGCGTCATGGCAGTTCTCCAGGTTGGTCAGGGGACAGGGAAGAAAGGTCGGACTGCGACAGCAGCTCCGGGAATGGAGCCTCCAGCGCATCCGCCAGTTGGTAGCCCGCGCCATCGAAGCCGACGACGCGGGCGATGCTCTCGATGCGGCGCTTGCGTCCGCGCCCGGCGATGTGGATGACCACGTTGACCGCTTCCGCGATCAGCGCACGGGGCGGGTTCTCCGCCACTTCGAGAATCAGTTGCTCCAGGCGCAGCAGCGCGCCCAGCGCGGAGCCGGCGTGGATGGTGGCGATGCCGCCGGGGTGGCCCGTGCCCCATACCTTGATGAGATCCAGCGCCTCGGCACCACGCACTTCGCCAACGATCACGCGATCCGGGCGCAGGCGCATGGAAGAGCGCACCAGCTCGGTCATCGACACCACGCCCTGGCGCGTGCGCAGCGGTACGTGATCGCGCGCCGCGCATTGCAGCTCCACCGTGTCTTCAAGCACCAGCACGCGGTCACCGGTAGCGGCAATCTCGGCGAGCAAGGCATTGGCGAGCGTGGTCTTGCCCGTGCTGGTGCCGCCTGCGATCAGGATGTTCTGGCGCTCGCGCACGGCGCGCACCAGCAGGCCCGCCTGCGCGGCGGTCATCATTCCGTCCTCGATGTAGCGCGACAGTGGGATCACGCCAAAGGCGCGCTTGCGCAAGGCGAAGGCCGGCCCCGGCGCGGCGGGCGGCAGGATGCCCTCGAAGCGTTCGCCCGTCTCGGGCAGCTCTGCCGTCAACAACGGCTGGCCCCGATGAACTTCCGTGCCAACGTGAGCTGCAACGAGGCGGATGATGCGTTCGCCATCGGCCTCGGACAGTTCCACGCCCATCGGCGCGCGGCCCGTGGACAGACGATCCACCCAGAGCGTGCGATCGGGGTTGAGCATGATTTCCACCACGTCCGGGTCTTCGAGCGCGGCAGCGATCAGCGGCCCCATGGCCGTGCGCAGCATCTGGATGCGGCGATCCAGCGAGGTGGCCGTGAAGGAGGAAGGAACGGCGCTCATAAGGCACGCTCCTGGGCATCCGCGACGGCCGCAGCGCCCTCCGGTCGCGTCGGATCGGTGTGCAGTTCCTCCACCACATCCCGCACCAGGCTGCGCCCGCGCAGCAAATGGCGACCGAGCTGCTCGACGAACTGCTCGAAGCGGGCCTTGCCCTGGGCGCGAGCGGCATCCTGATGGGCCTCGGGCACGGGTGTGCTCACCGTGAGGAAATAGCGGATGAA
Source organism: Bradyrhizobium sp. 2TAF24 (assembly GCF_052115025.1). Taxonomy (NCBI): domain Bacteria; kingdom Pseudomonadati; phylum Pseudomonadota; class Alphaproteobacteria; order Hyphomicrobiales; family Nitrobacteraceae; genus Bradyrhizobium; species Bradyrhizobium sp. 2TAF24. Next base: position 10,063 of record NZ_JBFRFW010000031.1, read on the forward strand.
CAGCGCCAATGTTTCGATGGCAATGTTCTGGTCGCGCTCCAGGCGCTCGGCGTGGCGCGACAGGCGGTCCAGCCGCTTGGCAATTGCCGCCTCGCGCTGGTCGGCCGCATCGGGCGACAGCCAGGAGGCCAGGGCCGCCGCGACGATGCTGGACTTGGACACGCCCTTCTTGGCGGCCAGTTCATCGAGCCGCTTGCTGTGCTCCGGCTGGATGAACACATTGAGGCGGTGTTGGGTCATAGGTCGATTCCGTCGTCAGGGTCGAGGGAAGCCAGCCGGGCCGTGCGCTGCAGGGCCGGATCGAGCTGGCGAGGAAGGGGATGCGGCATGTCGTCGTCATCGAGCAGCCCGAGGTCGGCTGCGGGCGCAACCAGGTCGGGGTCGTAGGTGACGGCTTCGGAAAGTTCGGGCTGGCGGCGTGGGCCGCTGTCGTCGGCCGAACCCAGGTTCTCCAGCCCATCGGCGGCGTCGGCCGTCGGTGCGACCGGCATGGCGGGAATCGCCAGCCCGCTCCAGTCGTCGGCGCGTTCCGGTGGCACATCGGCATAGCGCCCCTGCATGGACAGGGTTGCAAGCACCGGCGGCGGAAGCACGCGCCGCTTGAAATTGCTGTCCGCGTAGTAGCGCAGCTTCTTGGCCTTGATGGGCGCCACGCTGGACACCATCACCACGGCCTCGTCGGGCGGAAGCTGCATTACCTCGCCCGGCGTGAGCAGCGGACGTGCCGTCTCCTGGCGCGACACCATCAGATGCCCGAGCCATGGCGCGAGCCGGTGGCCGGCGTAGTTGCGCTGCGCGCGCAGCTCGGTCGCGGTGCCCAGCGTTTCGGAGATGCGCTTGGCGGTGCGCTCGTCGTTGGTGGCGAACGTCACCCGGACATGGCAGTTGTCCAGGATCGAATGGTTCTGGCCGTAGGCTTTGTCAATCTGGTTGAGCGACTGGGCGATGAGGAAGCTGCGGATACCGTAGCCGGCCATGAAGGCCAGGGCCGTCTCGAAGAAGTCGAGCCGTCCGAGCGCGGGGAACTCGTCGAGCATCAATAGCAGCTTGTGGCGGCGCGCGATGCCGTCGCTGCCGTCGAGCGATTCCGTCAGCCGTCGCCCGATCTGGTTGAGGATCAGGCGAATGAGCGGTTTCGTCCGCGAAATGTCCGAAGGCGGCACCACCAGGTACAGCGACACCGGATGCTCGGCCGCGATCAGGTCGGCAATGCGCCAGTCGCAGCGCGAGGTGACTTCGGCCACCGTGGGGTCGCGGTACAGGCCGAGGAATGACATGGCGGTGCTCAACACGCCGGAACGCTCGTTGTCCGATTTGTTCAGGACTTCGCGCGCTGCCGATGCCACCACCAGATGCGGCCCACCACCGATGTGCGGCGTGGTCATCATCCGATGCAGGGTCAGCTCGAAGGGACAGGCCGGGTCGCTGAGGAAGTTGGCGACTCCGCGCAGCGTCTTGTCTTCGCCTGCGTAGAGCACGTGCAGGATGGCCCCAACCAGCAGCGCATGCGAGGTCTTCTCCCAATGGTTGCGCCGCTCCAGTGCTCCTTCGGGATCGACCAGAATGTCTGCGATGTTCTGCACGTCGCGCACTTCGTGCGCGCCGCGCCTCACCTCCAGCAGTGGGTTGTAGGCCGACGACTTCGCATCGGTCGGGTTGAACAGCAGGCAATGCGAGAAGCGCGAGCGCCAGCCGGCGGTGATGCTCCAGTTCTCGCCCTTGATGTCGTGAATGACGGCCGATGCAGGCCAGCTCAACAAGGTGGGAACCACCAGGCCCACGCCTTTGCCCGAGCGGGTGGGCGCGAATGTCAGGACGTGTTCCGGGCCTTCATGGCGCAGGTACTGCTGGCGATGCAGGCCGAGGAACACGCCCGCAGGCTGGTCAAGGCCCGCCTTGTGGATGTCCTCCGCATTGGCCCAGCGGGCCGAGCCGTAGGTCGTGACCAGCTTGGACTGGCGCGAGCGCCAGATCGACATGCCGATGGCAACTACCATCGCGATCAGGCCGCTGCCTGCGGCAATGGCACCGCCCGCGTCGAAGATATGCGGCGCGTAGGCGTCGAAGAAGAACCACCACTCGAACAGGCCCCAGGGGTGGTAGACCGGCGTACCGAAGAAGTCGAACCACGGCGAGCCCAGGCGTAGCTGGTAGCCCAGGGCCGCTGCTGTCCATTGCGTGGCGCTCCATACGCCAGCGATCACGATGCCGAAGACGACGGCAATCTGACCGAACAGCACGTTCGTTCCTTGCATTGGTCAACCTCCCACTACGGCACAGGAACGTGCCGTAGTGCCGAGGATCAAGGCGAGCGTGCAGGCCGGTCAAAGACCGTTATGGCGGGGATTCAGGCCAAAAGAGCCAGACTTCTTGCGGTGGCGAAGACAATAAAAATGCCGCATGCGCGAGCGCGCTGCGGCGTGATGAGGTAACTGCGAGAACTTTGTCGCGGCGCCGCGACGGAAGGTTACCTTATTGGGACTTCTGCTCCGGCCGGTCACCAAAGAAGCGGCGATTCGCGGCCTCGGCGGCACGTCGGCAGAGTTCTTCGCCGGCCTTCGCGCGCTCTTCCTTGCACAGGCGCTGGACTTCCTTGAGACGCTCAGGATGGGCCACGAGGAAGTCCACGGTTTCCGTCGGTTGGGATGGCCCACAGGAGGCTGTCAGTGCAGCGGCCATCAGCAGCGACAGGAATCGGGGCATGGCTTGGGTCCTTTCAGCAGGTGGATCAGGAGTCCTCGGCGGCGCTGGAGCCATCCGCCGAATCAATGGAGTCCACTCGTGCGATGAACCGAGCCAGCATTTCGGAGGGCTCCACGTCACGGTGCAGCAGATACGTGGCCAGCATCTGCGACTTGCCCGCCAAGCGCCGGGCCACAACACCTGGCCCACGGCCGGATGCAATGTGCGCGGCGCCCGCCAAACCAAGTGCCAATCCGGCGGAGACTAAGGTCATCATCACCTCATAGGACGCCACGCGCTGGGCGATCAGTGGCTGTTGCTCGTAGCGCTGCAAAACGCGATCAACTTGGCGTGCATGGCCTTCGCATATCGCCGGATCGCATAGCGCCAGCGGATAGCGCAGCACTTCTTCCAACGGAACGTGCTTGTGGGCCAGCACAGGATGGCGAGCTGGGACCGCCACCATCAGCTCGTCTTCCCACGCAGGCCTGACCACAATGCCGTCGCCCACCTCTTCGGCCATCGAAAAGCCGACGTCATACAGGTCATCGTGCAGACCCTTGATCTGTTGGTCCAACGGCATCTCAAATAACCGAATGTCAATCTCTGGATCTTCCTCTCGGCACCGTGCCAGCAGCGTCGGCATTCGCGAGGGCGTGATGCCATCGGACAAAGCGATGCGCAACTGTCCCTGAAACCCACTGGCGGCGGACTTGACGCCGTCACACGCCTGTTTCAGAGCTTCGAAGATTCGCGGCACCCGCTCCAGGAATGCCATTCCGGCAAAGGTCAGGCGGGTGCTTCGCGTGGTTCGCGTGAACAGTTGCGCCCCGAGCTCTTCCTCTATCTCCTTGATGGTGCGCGACAAAGGGGACTGATCGATGTGCAGCTTTTCCGCTGCGCGGCCAAAGTGAAGTTCTTCGGCCACCGCTATAAAGCAACGCAAATGCCGAAGCTCCATGGTGTATCTCATCCAAGTTAAAAGGCCTTGACGAGTTCCGGCACAGCCGCGAACAGGTCCGCCTCCAGCCCGTAGTCGGCCACGCTGAAGATCGGCGCCTCCGGGTCCTTGTTGATCGCCACGATCACCTTGGAGTCCTTCATGCCCGCCAGGTGCTGGATCGCCCCCGAGATGCCCGCCGCCACGTACAGCTGCGGCGCCACGATCTTGCCGGTCTGGCCCACCTGCAGGTCATTGGGCGCGTAGCCCGCATCCACCGCCGCGCGGCTCGCGCCGATGGCCGCGCCCAGCTTGTCGGCCAGCGGGGTGATGACTTCGTCGAATTTTTCCTTGCTGCCCAGCGCACGGCCGCCGGAGACGATGATCTTGGCCGCCGTCAGTTCGGGCCGGTCGCTCTTGGCGATTTCGCTGCCCACGTAGCTGCTCTTGCCGGTGTCTGCCGCTGCGGTTGCCGTTTCCACTGCTGCGTTGCCTCCGGTCGCCGCTGTGGCGTCGAAGCCGGTGGTGCGCACGGTGATGACTTTGGTGGCGTCGCTGCTTTGCACGGTGGCGATGGCATTGCCGGCGTAGATGGGGCGTTCGAAGGTGTCGGCGCTCACCACCTTGGTGATGTCGCTGATCTGGGCGACGTCGAGCTTGGCGGCCACGCGGGGGGCCACGTTCTTGCCGCCGGCCGTGGCCGGGAACAGGATGTGGCTATAGTTGCCGGCGATGGCCAGCACCTGGGCGGCCACGTTCTCGGCCAGGCCGTGGGCCAAGCCTGCGGCGTCGGCGTGGATGACCTTGGCGACACCGGCGATCTGGGCGGCGGCTTGTGCGGCAGCGCCGGCATTGTGGCCGGCCACCAGCACGTGCACGTCGCCACCGCAAGCGGCTGCAGCCGTCACGGTGTTCAGGGTTGCGCCCTTGATGGATGCGTTGTCGTGTTCAGCAATAACGAGTACCGACATTTAGATCACCTTCGCTTCGTTCTTGAGTTTTTCGACCAGGGCGGCCACGTCAGCCACCTTCACGCCGGCGCCGCGCTTGGCGGGTTCGGTCACCTTCAGGGTCTTCAGGCGCGGGGCGACTTGAACGCCGAGGTCTTCGGGCTTGATGGTGTCCAGCGGCTTTTTCTTGGCCTTCATGATGTTGGGCAAGGTGACGTAGCGCGGTTCGTTCAGACGCAGGTCGGCGGTGATGACCGCGGGCAGCGTGAGGCTAAGGGTTTCCAGGCCGCCGTCCACTTCGCGGGTCACGGCTGCCTTGTCGCTGGCGAGCTCGACCTTGGAGGCGAAGGTGGCTTGCGGCAGACCGGCCAGCGCCGCCAGCATCTGGCCGGTCTGGTTGCAGTCGTCGTCGATGGCCTGCTTGCCCAGGATCACGAGGCCGGGCTGTTCCTTGTCGATCAGGGCCTTAAGCAGCTTAGCCACGGCCAGCGGCTGCAGTTCTTCATTGGTCTCGACTAGGATGCCGCGGTCGGCACCGATGGCCATGGCGGTGCGCAGCGTCTCCTGGCATTGAGACACGCCGCACGAGACGGCGACGATCTCCGTTGCCGCGCCTTTCTCCCTGAGCCGCACAGCCTCTTCGACGGCAATCTCGTCGAAGGGGTTCATGCTCATCTTGACATTGGCGATGTCCACGCCGCTGCCATCGCTCTTGACGCGGACCTTGACGTTGTAGTCAACCACCCGCTTGACGGGAACCAGGATTTTCATGGGAGGGTTTCCTTTCAGGATCATTCAGAGTTGATCGTCCGCCAGGGCCAGCGTGCTGGCGGCGCCGCCCGTGACGATGTCGCGCAGCATCGGCGCCTGCACCAGGACATGCGCCGCGTAATGGCTGGCTGTGGCGCGCTTGGTACCGAGAAAGCCCGCATCGCCCGCGCCCGCCGCGAGTTGCGCGGTAGCGGCTTCGGCCATGCGCGCCGACAGCCAGCCGCCGATCACGGTGCCCGCCAGCCGCAGGAAGGGCACGGCGCCCGCCGCGCACTGCGCGGGTTGACCGTCGTGGGCCAGCAGCCAGTCGACCGCTTCGTCCAGCGCCTGGGCAGCGGCTGCCAACGCGCGGCCGATCTGCGCCAGCACTGCATCGGGCGATTCGACCAACCGGCGCGCATCGCCGTCGATGCGGCCCAGCAGCGCCTTCAGCGTGCGCCCGCCCTCGCGTGCCAGCTTGCGGCCGATCAGGTCGTTGGCCTGGATGCCCGTGGTGCCTTCGTAGATGGTCGTGATGCGCGCGTCGCGCATGTGCTGGGAGGCGCCGGTTTCCTCGACGTAGCCCATGCCGCCATGCACCTGCACGCCGTCGGACGTGATGCCCTGCGCGCTGTCGGTACACCAGCCTTTGACCACCGGTATCAGCAGGCCGACCAGGGCCTGCGCCTGCGCGCGCTCCTGCGCATCGGCGTGGCCCGCGGCGCGGTCCATCTGACCGGCGCAGAAGTAGGCCAGCGCGCGCATGGCCTCGGTGCGGGCCTTCATGTCCATCAGCATGCGCCGCACGTCCGGGTGGCCTGCGATGGCGGTGCTGCCGCTGATCAGCGGCTTGCCCTGCACCCGCTCCAGCGCATAGGCGCGTGCGCGCTGGTAGGCGCGCTCGGAAATGCCCACGCCTTCCAGGCCAACGTTCAGCCGCGCGTGGTTCATCATGGTGAACATGCAGGCCAGCCCCTGGTGCGGCTCGCCGACCAGGTAGCCGATAGCGCCGCCGCTGTCGCCAAAACTCATCGACGCCGTGGGGCTGCCGTGGATGCCCATCTTGTGCTCAATCGACGTGCAGGCCAAGTCGTTGCGTTCGCCCAGGGTGCCATCGTCGTTGACCAGGTACTTCGGGCACAGGAACAGCGAGATGCCTTTCACCCCCGGTGGCGCATCGGGTAGGCGCGCCAGCACCAGGTGCACGATGTTCTCGGCCATGTCGTGCTCGCCCCAGGTGATGAAGATCTTGTTGCCGCTGACGTGGTAGTGGTCGCCCTCGTGTACGGCACGGCTGCGCAGCGCGGCCAGGTCAGAGCCGGCCTGGGGCTCGGTGAGGTTCATGGTGCCCGTCCAGCGGCCCTCGACCATGGGTGCCAGGAAGCGGCGCTGGAGTGCGTCGCTGCCATGGTGCGCAATGGCCTCCACCGCGCCCAGCGTGAGCATCTGGCACAGGCTGAACGCGAGGTTGGACGACTTCCACATCTCCAGCACGGCGGTGGAGACCAGCGTGGGCAGGCCCTGGCCGCCCCATTCGGTGGCAGCGGGCATGCCGTTCCAGCCGTTCTCGCAGAAGCTGGCCCAGGCTTCGCGAAAGCCGTCGGCGGGCGTGACCCGACCATCGTGCCAGCGCGCGCCCTGCACGTCGCCGGGGCGGTTGAGCGGATCCAGCACGCCAGCGGCGTAATTAGCCGCCTCCTGCAGGATGGCCTCGACCAGGTCGGGCGTGGTTTCTTCATGGTCGGGCTGGGCGCAGATCGCGTCCAGGCCGCCGACCTCTTTCATGGCGAACAGCATTTCGCGCAGGGGGGCTATGTAGACAGACACAGCGAATTTCCTTGATGGCTACGATCAGGCGTTTTGCGGCGTCTGTTGCGACGGGCGCAACTCGCGTGCAGCCTCTTGCGGGCCCACCGACGCCGGGCCGCCATGCCTGATGAACGCCAGGGCGATCGAGCCGATGATTCCGAAAGCCCCGATCACCAGGAAGTTCTGCTCCAGCGGCAGCTCAAGCGCAACGATCTGGCCGATTAGCAGCGGCGCCGCGATCGCGCCCAGGCGCCCCACGCCGGAGGCCATGCCGATGCCGGTCGAGCGGATGGACATCGGGTAAAACTGCCCGCAGTAGGCATAGGCCACCAATTGCGCGCCGGTGGTGCAGGCGCCGACCGCGCCGATGATCAGATAACGCAGCTCGGTCGAGGTCTGGAACGTCATCAGGTACAGCAGCACGCCGCCCAGCGCATACATCCCCACCAGCACCCACTTGATGTTGAACTTGTCGGCGAGCCACCCGCCTCCCACGGCACCGATGATGGCGCCAACGTTCAGCGCGATCACGAAGCTGAGGGCAGACCCCAGGCTGTAGCCAGCCATAGCCATCAGCTTGGTCAGCCAGCTGCTGAGCGCATAGACCATGAACAGGCCCGAGAAGAAGGCGATCCAGAACAGCACCGTGCTCGGGCCTCGCCCGTCCTGGAACAGCCGGGAGACCGGCGCACCCGCCACGCGGTCGGCGGTGGGCACGACGAACTGGGCGTCCGCCGGGTGCTTGACTCCCGGCTGGAGATTACGGGCCACTTCGGCCAGTTCGCCGTTGCGGCTGCGCGAGATCAGGTAGGTCATTGATTCCGGCACCAGCTTCAAGATGAACGGAATCAGCAGGACCGGCACACCCGCTGCGATGAAAACGACCTGCCAGCCGTACTCGCCGATCAGCTGCTTGCCGAGCACCGCGGCCAGGATGCCGCCCAGTGCGTAGCCCGAAGTCATCAGCGCCGTCATCAGGCTGCGGATCTTCTTGGGCGAGTACTCGACCATCTGTGCCACGATGACCGGCAGCACACCGCCAATCCCCAGGCCCGCGATGAAGCGCACCACGCTGAAGCTGATGGGATCCTTGGTGAATCCGGCGGCCGCGGTGAACACGCTGAACAGCATGACGCCAATGGAGAGGGCCCAGCGCCGACCAATCCGGTCGGACAGCGTGCCCAGAACCATGGCGCCGAACATCATGCCGAACAGGGCCGAACTGGCCATGAAACCGGCAGTCGATGCGTTCACGCCCATCTGCTGCATGATGGACGGCAGGGCGATGCCCACCACGGCGATGTCATAGCCGTCGATGATGAGAATCAACAGGCACCACAGAAGCACCTTGGCATGAAAGCGGTTGAAGCGAGCGTCGTCGGCGAGCTTCTGCATGTCGATTTGGCACACGTGTTTGTCTCCTTTGAGTTAGGCTCTGGATCGTGGGGCGGCGGTCATCGCCGCTCCGCTACATGTCGTCCAGCGCACACAAGGAATCCTAGGTGCCGGTGCTGCGAGCCGCGATGACGAAGCGCCCCGATCGAATGACAAACGGCCCCTTTCTGAGAGCACTGTTCAAGTGCGCCAAGAGGTCAGGCGTCAAGCTGAATATGGTCGCCGCGTGCGGCTGATATTCCAGCACGAAGGGCGCTTCTGCCTGCTGGGAACACCCCGGCAGTGTTGGGTGCCCAGGGGCTCACGCCCCATCGTCGGCGCACGCCTCAACGCCAGACCCTGTACGCCTTCGCCGCCGTCAGCACGCACGATGGCGTGATTGACTCTCTGGTGCTGCCCTGGGCCAACGCTGAGACGATGCAGGTGTTCCTGGCCGAGATGGCGCGACGCCATGCCGTCGAGTTCATCATGATGGTCATGGATCAGGCGGGTTGGCACATCGCGGGTCACTTGGATGTGCCACAGAATATGCGCCTAGAGTTTCTGCCAGCCTTGAGCTGAACCCGGTCGAGCATCTGTGGAAGGTGCCGTGCCAGGATTGGTTTGCCAACACGGTGTTCAAAGAACTGGAGGCCGTACACGACGCGCTGGTGCAAGGACTCATTGCTCTCGAAACACATCAGCAAAGAACCCAGTCAATGACAGGCTTGATTGGGTTACTTCTATATCCTTGAGGGCAAATTAGTGCATCAGGCGAGCCGATAGCGCATTGCGCCGTCTTCGTCTTCTGCAGACACGATTTCCCCACGCTGGTCGAGATAGTTTAGGTGGGCGAGCGTCTCTCCGGTCGCGAGGTTGAGGTGCATTTGCTCCGCAACAATGGACGAACGGTACAGGGCGCGAACCAGGTCGATGACCCTCAGAGGCTGCGCAAGTTGTTGCCTGACGCGGTCGGTGCCTCTGACGGTGCTCGCACGCAGTTGCTCCAACCGTAGGTGCAGGCCATGGAAAGGTTCGTTGTGGGCAGGCAGAATCAGGGCGCTCCCAGGTACGCGTTGCATCAACCGGTCGATGGAATCGAGCCAACCCTGCAGAGGATTCGCATGCGGCTCGGTGGCGTACACGGAGGTATTGGAACTGATCCTGGGAAGAACCTGATCCCCCGATATCAGCAAATCCAGTTCGCGCGAGTAGAAGCACGCGTGCTCGGGGGAATGTCCTGTGCCGACGATGACTTCCCATTCCTGGTCCCCGATCCGCAACATCTGGCCATCCGTGAGCCGCACAAAGCTGTCAGGCAATGGATGGATCATTTTACCGAAGTCACCGAACCGGGTGCGGTACTCATCCACCTCGGTGTCGCTCCATCCGGCCCTCCGATAGAAGCGAACGCCATCGACTGGCGCTTCCCGCCCCGTATCGGCAAGCATCACCCGACAGCTCAAATACTCGTCTCGTGTCATCCAAAGCGCGCATTCGAAGCGACGTGTCAACCATCCCGCCATGCCCACATGATCCGGGTGCATGTGCGTCGCTATCACACGGGAGATGGGTCGGCCGGCTAGCGGCCCCTGCGGAGCGAGCAAGGCGAGCCACGCGTTCCTGACGTCCACGCTGCGAATGCCCGTGTCCACGACCGCCCAACCAGGACCGTCGCTCAATGCCCAGAGGTTGATGTGATCCAGGGAAAACGGCAGCGGCATGCGCAGCCACAGCACACCAGGCTTGATTTCCGTGGCTTGGCCAGGGAGTGGGAGATCCGAGAACGGATACGAGAGTGCCGGGGCTGCGTCGGTCATGATGCTTGATTTACATTCTGGCAGTGCTGCTCCTAATGGCGCAGAGCCATCACTCCTATGCAGTGCGAGCTCAGTTTTAGCTTAGGAAGCTTAGAAGTCAGCCTCAACGGTGGCAATGACGAATGACCTCGATAGGCTGACGGAAAGCGTCTGCTTCCTGGCGCAGCCTGTCGCTGCGCTGCCGTCGGTGCAACTGCCAGGGCTGCAAACAGTCTCTTGAGCGCACGAGAGCCTCGCTCGATGTGGGCCAAGACCCGGCAGCTATGAAGGCGCCGATCTTCTCGGTGGTCGGCTACAGCCTCGTGGCCGTGCCGGAATTGGTCGAATGCCTCTATGTAGGGTGCTGCGGGCTACGCGAGCGGGCGCGGTAGGCTCCCGGCGCGCTGCCGGTCCAGACCTTGAATGCGCGCTGGAAGGCGGTGCTGTCGGTGAAGCCCAGGTCGGCGGCGATGGCGATGAGCGAGGCTTCGCTGCTGGTTAGGCGCACGATCGCCATGTCGCGCCGCAGTTGGTCCTTCAGTGCCTGGAAGGAAGTGCCCTCGGTGGCCAGGTGCCGCTGCAACGCACTCACCGACATATGCAGGCGCTGCGCGGTGACGGGCAGGTCGGGCCATTCGGGGTTGGCCAGCTGCAGCACCATGCGGACCCGCGCGCTGGCGCTGCGCTCGTTCAGGTGCGGCCCCACCACGTTGCCCGGCGTGGCGCGCAGAAAGGACTGCAGCGCGTCCCGATCGCGCCGCACCGGCAGTTTGAAGGCGTCGGCGTCGAACCAGGCGGCCGTGCGCGGCTGCCCGAAGCACAGCGAACCGGAAAAGATGCGCCCGTAGCTCATCGCATGGAGCGGCAGCGCAAAATTGAAGTCGAATCGCTGCGGCACCAGCCGGCCGCCGTGCAGCCACAGCAACAAGCGCCAGAACACGCGCAGCAGATGTGCATGAAGGAATTCGGCATGTGCGCCCGGGCCGCCGCGCATCTCCAGCGCGAAGCCCCCCAGCGCGCCCTCGGTCACGGGCACCAGCGTCACGTCGTCCTGCAGCAGGGCGAAGGATTCGCTCAGGCGACGCAGGGCGCATGACAACGAATGGGCAGTGAACGCGCTGCGCACCATTAGCGCGAAGCTGCCCGGGCGCATGGGTCGCTCATGTAGGTAGCCCAGGCACTCGTCGTTCAGGCTGTCCTTGACAGCGATAAATAGCGCGTTGAACTGCTCCACGGTTACGCGCGAATCCTCGAGCTCCAGCAGCGATTCGCTGATGCCGGCGCGCCCCAGCACGCCCTTCAGCCATTCTTGCGTGGCCAGCCCCTTGCCGCGCGCGCCGTCCAGCAGGCCATGCACGGCAAAGATAGGAGCGGTGAAGACGGGTTGCAGCATTGCGTGTGATCGAAGGAGCCAACGCCGGTCGCGCGGGCCAAAAGAAGTTATTTGTCAGTTGATTGAGGCAATCCGCTATCGCCCTTGCAGGGGCCAATTATTACGATTGTCGCATCCCCAAAAACACTTCGGCAGTGGCGCTGTGCGGAACGCCCGGTGCGGGGTCAGAAGCCAACATACAAGGAGACATGCCCATGCTGCCACAGCTGTATCGCCACGCCTGGATGGACCACGAGATCGACGCTTTTCGCGAGCAGGTGCGTCGCTACGTTGCCGCCGAATTCACTCCCCGGCTCGACGAATGGCGCCGCCAGGGCTACATCCCGCGCGAGGTCTGGCGTCTGTTCGGCGGGATGAGCTTTCTGCTGCCCGAGATGCCCGAGACCTATGGTGGTGCCGGCGCCAGCCTCGCCTACCAGCTGGTGGTGCAGGACGAACTGGCCAAGGCCGAGATGCCGGTCAATATCGCGGTGCACACCATCGCTTCGCATTACATCCTGGACTTTGGCACCGAAGCGCAAAAGCAGCGCTGGCTGCCCAAGGTGACGAACGGCGAGATGCTGGCCGCAATCGCGATGACCGAGCCGGGCTGCGGCTCGGATCTGAAGGCCATCTCCACCCGGGCCCGGCGCGACGGCGACTACTACGTGATCGACGGCGCCAAGACCTTCATCACCAACGGCTTCACCGGAAACCTGCTGATCGTCGCGGCGCGCACCAGTGGCGCGGGCAGCAAAGGGGTGTCGCTGTTCGTACTGGAGACCGAGAACCTGCCAGGCTTTCGTGTGGGCCGCCTGCTTGAAAAGATCGGCATGCAGGCCTCGGACACGGCGGAGCTCTTCTTCGACAGCGTGCGCGTTCCAGCCGACCAACTGCTGGGGAGCGTTGAAGGACAAGGCTTTGGGCAACTGATGGGCGCGCTGCCCTACGAGCGCATGGTCATTGCAGTGCCGGCGGCGGCCGTCATCGACCGGGCGTTGGAGCTCACCATCGAATACACGAAGCAGCGCAAGATATTCGGTGCGCCTCTGTTCGACATGCAGACAACGCGCCAAAAGCTGGCCGAGATGGCGACCATCGCGCATGTGGTGCGCAGCTTCGTCAACGACTGTACACAGAGACTGCTGGACGGCACACTCGACAACGAGGCCGCCTACATGGCCAAGTGGTGGTGCACCGAACAGCAGTGCCGCGTGGTGGACGAGTGTCTCCAATTGTTCGGCGGCTACGGCTACATGGCCGAGTATCCGATCGCGCGGATGTATGCCGCTTCGCGAGTGCAGAAGATCTACGGCGGCGCCAACGAGGTCCTGAAAGACCTGGTTTCGAGGAAGCTGTGAACATGCCGCACACGCTGCAGTTGCCTCTGCACGGCGTCCGTGTGGTGGAGTTTGAGGGCATCGGTCCAGGCCCTCTGGCCGCCAGGATGCTGGTCGACATGGGCGCCGAGGTGATCGCGCTGGCACGGGCCGAGCAGGCTGCTGGGGCGCAGCGGCTGGGCGGGGCGGTGGAGAACCCGCTGCACCGCGGCAAGAAGGTCGAGGTCATCGACCTGAAGTCGCCCGGTGGCAAGGCGCGCGCACTGGAACTGATTGCCCAGGCCGACGCTCTGATCGAAGGCTTTCGCCCAAGGGTGATGGAGCGGCTGGGCTTCGGCCCCGCAGATTGCGCGGCGCTCAATCCCCGGCTGGTCTATGGCCGGATGACGGGCTGGGGCCAGGACGGGCCACTTGCCCAGGCCGCGGGCCACGACCTGAACTACGTCGCGCTGACGGGCCTGCTGTCGCTGTCGGCGCACAGGGGGCAGGCGCCCATCGTGCCGCCCTCGGTACTCGGGGACGGTGCCGGGGCGCTAGGCATGGCTTTTGGCATCGCCTGCGCGCTGGTCGATGCACGGGCCACCGGCCGTGGCCGGGTTGTGGACGCAGCCATCGTGGACATCGTGGCCATGCTGGGCACGCTGGTGCACTGGATTCGCGCCAACGGGCAGATCGACGGCGCACAGCCGAGCCCGTTCCACGATTCGCCGTTCTATGACGTGTACGTCTGCGCCGACGGCGGCTTCATCAGCCTCGGCGCGATCGAGCCGCCGTTCTACGCATTGCTGTTGTCCAAGTTGGGCCTGGCGGACGTGAACCCTGCAGACCAGTACGACACGGCGGCGTGGCCAGCGTTGAAGGAGCGCATCGCGGCCCTCATCCGCACCCAGCCCCAGGCGCACTGGTGCGCGCTGCTTGAAGGCAGCGACGCCTGCTTTGCACCCGTGCTCAGCCTGGCCGAGGCAGTGCGGCATCCGCACAACGCGGCACGGGGCATCTACCAGACCACCTCTTTCGGCGCCATCGAAGCGGCCTCGGCCCCACGGTTCCAGGCACTCAACGCAACCACCACCCAGGAGACAAAGAAATGACTGCTACCACCCACATCGTCCGCGGCTGCCCGTCCACCACGGGCAACGACCGCCAGCTCAACACCACGACGCTGATCCGGCACGCCGCGCGCACCCATGGGGACCAGGAGATCGTCTACCGCACACCCGATGGCGGCTGGGATCGCTACACCTACGCGGACTGCTACGCGCGCATCTGCCGCAGCGCCAATGCACTGCGCGCGCTCGGTGTCGAGCCCGGCGACCGGGTCGGCATCCTGGACTGGAACAGCCGACGTCACTTCGAGCTGTACTGGTCTATTCCCGGCCTGGGTGCTGTCATGTTGCAGATGAATCTGCGCCTGGGCCCAGAGGACCTGGGCTACGTGGTCGACCACAGCAAGGTGTCCTACGTTTGCGTAGACGAGTCATTGCTACCCCTTGCCGAATCCGTCGCAGCGAATTCGCCCCAGATCAAGGGCTGGATTGTCATGACCGACAAGCCGCTGGACCAGATCAAGACCACGCTGAAACCGCTGCTGCACTACGAAGACCTGCTGGCCGCCGCCGACACGAAGATCGACTGGCCCGAGATCGACGAAACCTCGGCCTACAGCGCCTGCTATACCACCGGCACCACAGGCAAGCCCAAGGGCGTGTACTACTCGCACCGCGGCATCTATCTGCACTCCACGGCCATGGCCACCAATCTGGGCATGACGCTGGACGACTGCGTCATGCTCATCACGCCCATGTTCCACGGGCAGTGCTGGGGCCTGCCACAGGCCGCCACGCTGCTGGCCGACAAGATCGTGCTGCCGGGCCGCTACGCTGCCGAAGACACCAAGCCGCTGGTTGACGCCATGATCGCTGAGGGTGTGACCATCACCAACGGCGCACCGGCCATCTTCCAGCCCATGCTGCAGTACATCGAGACGATGCAGGTCAAGCCGGACTTCAGCCGCATGCGCATGCTGTCTGGCGCCTCCGAGCCGCCGCTGTCGATGATGATCGGTTTCTACGACCTCACGGGTGCTGAGGTGGTGCACGCCTACGGCGCCACCGAAGCCACGACGCTGGTGACGATGAACCGCCTCAAGTCCACGCTCAAGAAGCGCTTGACCGAGGAAGAGAAGTGGAACCTCAAGCGCAAGCAGGGTCTGGTGCTGACCGGGGTGGATATTCGCATCCTCGATGCCGACGACAAGGACTTGCCGCACGACGGAAAGTCAGCGGGCGAGATTTGCGTGCGCGGCCCCTGGATCACGGCCAGATACCACGACATGCCTGATTCCGCAGACCGTTTCCTGGAAGGCGGCTGGTGGCGCTCGGGCGATGTCGGAACGGTGGACGAGAACGGTTACCTCAAAGTTACCGACCGCATCAAGGACGTGATCAAGAGCGGCGGCGAATGGATTTCTTCCATCGACATGGAAAACCTGCTCATGGGCCACCCCGCCGTGCGCGACGCCGCCGTGGTCGGCGTTCCGCATTCGAAGTGGCAGGAACGGCCGCTGGCCCTGGTGGTGCTCAAGCCCGACCAGCAGGCGACCCAGGAACAACTGAAGGAGTACCTGGGCAGCGCCTTCGCCAAGTGGCAGTGGCCGGATCAGGTCCTGTTCGTCGAAGCCATCCCCAAGACCAGCGTCGGCAAGCTCGACAAGAAGCGCATCCGCGCCGAGCATGCGGGCCGCTACGCCGAGTGAGCCAACCTTTTGAACCAGGAGAACAACATGAATGACCATGAACCCGTCATCGTCGGTGCGCTGCGCACCCCCGTGGGCAAGCGCGGCGGGCGCTTGCAGAAATGGCATCCCGTCGATTTGTTGGGCGAGACGCTGCGCCAACTGGTCGAGCACTCCGGCATCAACCCGGCCGATCTGGACGATGTGATCGTCGGCTGCGTGCTGCAGTGGGACCAGCAGCACGGCAACCTGGGCCGTCATGCCGTATTGGCGGCGGGGCTGCCCGAATCCGTGCCGGCGGTGACGGTCGATCGGCAATGCGGGTCGGGCCAGCAGGCGGTGAGCTTTGCCGTGCATGGCATCCGGGCGGGCGCTTACCAACTGGTCATCGGTGCCGGGGTCGAGTCGATGTCGCAGGCCCCCATGCCGCCGTCGTTCAAGCCCGGCGCGCCGCTGGGCTCGCAATACAGCCCGAGCGAACTGGCGCGCTACCAGGACAACCCGCTGATACCGCAGGGCGCTTCCTCGGAGTTGATGAACAAGCGCTTCGGTCTCACGCGCGAGGCCTTGGATGCCTTCGCCGTGCGTAGCCATCGGCGGGCCACCGAGGCCTCGCAGGCTGGCCGCGTCAGGGATCAACTGGTGCGGCTGACCGAGGATCCGGCCGATCCGGACAGCCCGATCGTCGCCGCCGACGAGGGCGTGCGCGCGGACCCCAACCCCGAGAAGATGGCCACGCTGAAAGGCGTGTTTGCCGCCGACGGCGCCACCACGGCCGCCAACTCATCGCAGATCAGCGACGGTGCCGCCGCGCTGCTGATCGCCAGCCGTGCCTACGCCAAGCAATACGGCCTGAAGCCGCGTGCGCGCTTCGTCAGCACCGCCGTGGCAGCCGCCGACCCGGTGATCCAGTTCACCGCCGTGCTCGACGCCACCCGCAAGGCACTGAAGGAATCGGGTCTGACCCTCGACGATATCGATCTGTTCGAAGTCAACGAGGCCTTCGGCGGCGTGCCGCTGATGTTTCAGCAGGAGTTCGGCATCCTGGACGACCGCCTCAACGTCAACGGCGGCTCGATAGCCATCGGCCATCCGCTGGGCTCTACCGGCGCGCGCATGCTCACTGACCTGCTGTGCGAGCTGGAGCGCCGGGGCGGCCGCTATGGCCTGCAGACGATTTGCGAGGCCTCGGGCACGGCCAACACCACCATCATCGAGCGGCTTGGATGAGCGGGGCCACCATGAGCGAAGCCAGCGAAGTGCTCGTCAGCCGCGATGGCGCCATCGCCACCTTGACCATCAACCGCCCGCGCGCGAAGAACAGCTTGAACCGCGCGGTATTCGATGGCCTGCGTGCGCAGCTTGTGCAACTGCGCGACGACGATACCGTGCGCGCGGTCATCATCACCGGCGCCGAGGGCGTGTTCTGCGCCGGGGCCGACATCACGGCCTTCGATGCGCTGCGCGCCGAGCCACTGCTGGGCGATCGTGCGGCAGCAGGCGGCCACTTTTGGTCGGAACTGGAGCGCTTCCCCAAGCCCGTCATCGCAGCGGTGGAAAAGCTCGCGCTGGGCGGCGGCACAGAATTAGCGCTGGCCTGCGACATCGCGATCGCTGGCGAGTCCGCCAATTTCGGTGTGCCGGAAGTCAAGCTGGGCGCCATTCCGGGTGCCGGGGGCACGCAGCGCCTGATCCACGCTATCGGTAAGTCCAAGGCCATGGCCCTGTTGCTGACCGGCGATTTCATCGACGCCCGCAAGGCTTGCGATGCAGGCATGGTCGCCGAAGTGACGGCTGATGGCCAGGCCCTGCCGACGGCGTTGGCGATGGCCAACCGGATTGCAGCCAATTCGCCGCTGGCCGTGGCGCTGGCGAAAGATGCGGCACTGGCCAGCTTTGAGACTCCGCTCGCGCAAGGCCTGGAGCATGAGAAGCGCAATTTCCTCGTCGCTTTGCGTTCGGCCGACAACCTGGAAGGGCAAGCGGCATTCCTAGGCAAGCGCACACCCAACTTTACCGGCCAATAACGCCTGTTTCTCACCCATCGAGGAAAAACCATGCAACTGAACTCCGACATCTCTGCCGTCATCACCGGGGGCGCTTCCGGCCTGGGAGCCGCCACGGCCCGGCGTTTGGCCAGCCATGGCGTCAAAGTCGCCATCTTCGACATGAACGAAACCTTCGGCCAGGCGTTGGCTAGCGAACTCGGCGGCGTTTACTGCAATGTGGACGTGATGTCCGAGGAGCAGGTGGACGCCGCCTTCGCCAAGGCCCGCGCGGCCATTGGGCAGGAACGCATTCTGGTCAACTGCGCCGGCACTGCCGATGCCGTCAAGACTGTCAGCCGCGACAAGAAAACCGGCGAAATCCGCCCATGCGCGGCAGATCGTTTCAATCGCATCATTCAGATCAACCTGGTGGGCACCTTCCGCTGCATCGCCAAGTCAGCTGCGGGCATGTTGACGCTCGCGCCGCTGGCCGATGGCGACCGCGGCGCCATCGTCAACACTGCTTCGGCCGCCGCGCAGGACGGCCAGGTCGGCCAGGCCAGCTATGCGGCCAGCAAGGCAGCCATCGTGGGCATGACCCTGCCAATCGCGCGCGACATGATGGACGAAGGGATCCGGATCAACACCATCATGCCGGGGATCTTCGGTACACCGTTGCTGCTGGGTCTGCCGGACAACGTCAAACAGGCGCTGGCGGCCAGCGTGCCCTTCCCCAAGCGTTTAGGCGACCCCGATGAATTCGCGCAGGCCGTCGAGTTTCTCGTTACTTGCGGCTACATGAATGCCGAGTCCATTCGTGTGGATGGTGCCATTCGCATGGCGCCGCGCTGACGCTGAAATTTTGATCAATCAGGGAACGTCAGCATGCCTGGAAATCCGGTAATTCTCGAAAAGAATGGTGCCGTCGCGACCATAACACTCAACTCGCCAAAAAAAATGAATGCGTTGAGCACGTCGGTCGTAAACGTGCTCGCTGGTGTCATTGCAGATGTCGAACGCGATGGCTCGATTCGAGCTTTGCTGCTGCGCGGCGAGGGCCGGATGTTCAGTTGCGGAGGCGACATCGAAGAAATGGTGGCCGCAGGCGATGCGTTGTCTACCTTGGTCGATGACGAACTGAGAGTGGCCGAAAGCATGATTCCTCAATTCGCCAGCCTGCCGTTCCCGGTAGTCTGCGCCGTACAAGGCGCGGTAGCCGGAGGCCGGAGGCGGTCTCGGGCTTGCCTTGGCCTCTGACTACCTGATTGCCGCAAGTGGGACGAAGTTTGTGGCGGCCCATACCGGCCTCGGATACGCGGGGGATTTCGGCATCAGCTGGCTACTTCCACGCGCAGTGGGTGGACGACGCGCACGAGACATGATCTTGACCAATCGCGTAGTCAGTTCGGACGAGGCCTTGGCCTGGGGATTGGTCGAGAAAGTGGTTCCTGGCGAGAGCCTGCTGGGCGAAGCGCGGCGTATGGCGGTGCAATTTTCGGTCGGACCAACGCAAGGTTATGCGGGCGCCAAGCGCCTGCAACTCGCTGCCTTCGAGAGTGATCTGGCGACCTCATTGAGGCTGGAGGCGGCCGAAATGAATCGAGCCTCGAAAACCACAGATTCGCTGGAAGCGGTTCACGCGTTCGTCGCAAAGCGAGTCCCGCAGTTTGCCGGACGCTGAACGGCTGTAGACGCATCCGGTCGGTAGGTGCTCAATCGCTGCTGGCGTCAGGTAACGGATAAACCCTGCTGCCGTCGGATTTGCCAGGATAGGGTGCCACCATGTACCTGCCCAGAAATCAGCATGCCGAGTCGTTGTTCGATGACCGGCGTCCATGGCACCAAGCTGAACCCCATACCATCATCGAGCATGGCAAAGCGGCCACTGGCGAGCATGAGGCTGCGCCGGTAGATGCCGGTCACGCGCTGGCCATCGGCCGCCAGACGGTGTTCCAGCCCGGTTTCGGTGGCAATATCCTTGGCAGCCCGAATCACATCCCGATCGCGTAGTGTCGCCAATAGATTGCGCGCGAGGATTACGCGCTGCCCGCGCCGCTCTGCCAGCCCCTGTTCGGCCAGGAATTCGGCGCGCTGCTGCATCGCCTGGTTGACCTCGCTGCCAAAGCCCAGGTTGCCCAGGCCCGAGCCGCCGCCGATCAACTGCTGGTCGAGCCAGGTGGCTCCGATCACGCGGGCCTGCCGCTCGATGGGCAGGTGCGATTTCAGCTCCACCGCCACGCCGCCCAGGCGCTGCGCATCGTAGCGACGGCCCTGCTCGGGCAAGTCGTCCGGCACCTTCCATAGCCCCTCGGCCACCCGTTCCACGATACCGGCACGGCGCAAGGCTTCCAGCCGGCGGACGTGGGACGCGACCACTTCCTGCGGATCGCGGCCGGGCACGGCCTGACCCTGCGCGATGGCAAGGTGGTGGTCGGTGCGGTACAGGCCATCGCTCGCCAACGCGGCGATGTTCTTGTCGGCCGCGCGCACGTCAGCCGATCTCCTTGCCTCCACCACGGCGCCGGTCGGATAGTTCGCCAGCTCGTCGCGGGCGTTGAGCGCAACGTAGTGGGCCTTGCCGTCCACGCCGTCGATGACCAGATAGCCCCGGTCGTGCAGTTCGTCGGCCAGCCCCTTCGCGGCCACGCGGCCGAGGATGGTTCGGCCATCGTCCCCAGGCTCGAACACCGCCAGTTCGCGTGGCTCGCCGCGCATGGCCCGCTGCATGGTGCGGATGATGTCGCCGCGCTCGCCCAGGGCGCGCAGGGTCTTTTCCGCATCGTTGTGGACGGTCCACGTGCCGGGCTGGGCCTCGTCGGCCAGGCCCAGGCGCTGCAAACGCTGCAACCTGCCGATCAGCAGCAGACGCTGGCGTTGCAGTCGGGGTTCGTTGAGCCGTTCGACATGCACCATGCCATCGTCGCCGGCCTCGCGCTTCAAGGTGCGATCCAGGCTCGTCCACCGCTCCTGATCCACCTCGCGCCGCAAGGTCTGCTGGATCTCCAGCTCGGTGCGCGGCCCCAGCCATTCGGTCGCCAGTTCGGCGGCGCGATGGCGGAACCCATCGGCGATGTAGTCGCCCGCGATGATGAGGTCTTTGCCGGTGTCGTCGCGCCCGCGCACGACGATGTGCGTGTGCGGGTTGTCGGTGTTCCAGTGATTGACGGCCACCCAATCGAGGCCCGTGCCAAGGTCGGCCTCCATGCGACCCATGAGGTGCCGGGTATAGGTGCGCAGGTCTTCCAGCTCCGCGCCATCTTCGGGCGAAAGGATAAAGCGGAAGTGATGCCGGTCGTCGGCGCAGCGTTCCTTGAACGCATCGAGGTCGGCGGCATCGGTCTGCGGCCCGTAGGCTTGGCCCGACTCGCCATCGCGGCCCACACCATCGCGCTCGATATAGCGCAGGTGCTTGGCAAGCGACTGCGGGCTGGCTCGGTGCTGATTGAGCAGCAGCGTCTTGATGGTCACACGCCGCGACATGGACGTGAGCTTCGCCCCCGCGAAGCGCGCCGCCGTGTGGCCGCGTCCCAAGCGTGAGCCGGGCCGCTGGCCGGAGCCGGCACTCTTGCTACTGCCACCAGGACGGCGCACCGAGGACTTACCGCCGCTGGCCTTGCCCGCCTGCTTGAGTACCTTGGAGACGAAGCTCTGGCCCCGGTTCTTCGGGGCGCTGGGACGGATGCGGAAATCGTCGTCGCGGCGGTCGGTCATGGCTGTGCTCCTTGCAAGTTCTGGCGTGTCCGGGCGTGCGAAGCACGCGGACATGCCCGCATCGGCGCGGGCTTCGCGCCCCACGCGGCACGGTGGCGAAGCCGCTGCGTGTCGCGCCACCCCCATGTGCAGACTGGCTTTGCGGGCCGACAGGTGCCGCACCCTTTTGTCTTGCCTTCCGCATTTGCCTCTCGCATCCGCTCCCGGCAACTGCGGCCCGGTGGCAAGGCTGCACCAGCAGCCAGCGCACCGGCGAACACGGCGATGGCCGCAGGCCAGCCGTGTTCGAGGCAAGACGC
Organism: Bradyrhizobium sp. 2TAF24; assembly: GCF_052115025.1. Taxonomy (NCBI): domain Bacteria; kingdom Pseudomonadati; phylum Pseudomonadota; class Alphaproteobacteria; order Hyphomicrobiales; family Nitrobacteraceae; genus Bradyrhizobium; species Bradyrhizobium sp. 2TAF24. Next base: position 31,811 of record NZ_JBFRFW010000031.1, read on the forward strand.
CTGCACGTGGGACGGCTGCGCCGGAGGCAGCGCGAAGTGCCGCGCGGATGCGCTCGCACTGCACGCACGACGACACCGCGACAGCAGCCCGAACGACACGCCCAATAGCACGACGATGCGCAGCGAATCGGCGGCCGTCATGGGCGCGACTCCAACCAGACCGGACGCGCAACGCCGATCACGGCGGCTGCGCTGACCGGCCCGAAATACCGGCTGTCGAACGACGCCGGATTGGTGACACTGAGCAGGAACAGCTCGCCAGGCCGAAGGCGGTGGCACTGCTGCCAGGATGGCAGCGGCCGGCCCCAGCGATCGGCAGACAGCACGGCGGCCGAAGGCACGCCGTCGATAAGGACTCTGCCGTCGGCGATACACACCTCCTGCGGCGCCACCGCGCCCACGCGCTTGAGCAACGGGATGCGCGTCGGCAGGTAGCCGCGCTGCGCAGCGAGCGCGGCGGCCTCTGCGGGCAGCGGCACCAGCACGATGCTGCCCACGGACAACGGACGTGGCAGCGAGCTGGTGCGATGGTCAAGTGGATCGACGCGATACCAACCGACCGCCACGCTGTCGGACGGGTTGTAGGTCAGGCGCGGCAGTGGATGCACGAAAGACGCCCAGGCCAGCGCAGCGAGGCCGCAGGCGGACAGGCCCGCCAGCACGAGGCGAGCGCGCAGGCGCGAGCGAGAACGCGGCGTTGTGCCGGCGGTGGAAACAGCGGTCATGGCAGCGCCCTCCCGACCAGCCAGGCGGCGTGCCGCTCGGCGCTGTATTCGGGCAACGGCAAGCGCGCAGCGAGCCGGTTGCCCAGCGTGCGCCAGTACGCGGGCGAGGCGGTAGCGGGCGCGATGCCCAGCGCCTCGATAGCGGCGATGCGTTCCAGCACGGCGCGCACCTGGTTGTCGCCCTCGACGTGCAGCAGCAGGCGTGCACTCGGCTGAACGCCGGGGATGCGCTGCGCCGCATCGAGCGGCGTGCAAGCCTGCATCACCATGAGCTGCCAGCGGATCGTGCCGTAGTCGTTGGCCTGCCAGCGAATGCGGCAGAACATGGCGCCCGGCAGGAACACGGCGCAGCGCCGCCAGCGGTCGAGCTGGTGCGTGCGCGCAGGTTCGCCGAAGCGCAGGTAGAGCTTGAAGCGCGGTTCGATGTAGGCCAGCGCCACGCGCGTCAGCGGCGCGCTGGCAGGCTGGCCGGAAGGTGCTGCGAGCGCAGCCGTGGCCGCGAAGGCAACAGGCGCGGGGGCAGACGAAGCGGATGCAGTCATGGCGTGTTCTCCCTGCGGTGTTCTGGAAACTCCCGCTCCAGCAGGCCGCGCAGCAGGTCGGCCACGGTCACGCCCTGCGTGAAGGCCGACACCTTGATGCGCGCCCGCATGGCGGGCGTGATGTCGAGCGTGAGGCGGGCCGTATAGAGGTCGCCCTTGCCCAGCGCATCGGCGTCGCCCTGGCGAATCCACGCCTCGGCGTGCGGATTCGCGGGCGGACGCGCGCCGATGCCGACGCGCTTTACCGTGCGTTTGCTGTTCGGTGGCGGCTTCGCAGTCATGTCGGCCACCGCAGCAGTTCGTCCACCAGCGCAGTGATTTCGCGCGCGGCGGCGCTGTCCGGTGCCGTCTCGCGTGCCAGCCGGCCAGCGGCCACGCTGTCGGCGAACACGATGCGTTGATGTACTTCCGCGCGCAGCGCAGGAAGCGGCTGCTCAGCCAGCGCGCCGCGTGCTTCGCGTCCGATGACGGTGGTACTGACGCGCCGGTTGATGACGAAGGCCGCGCGCAGCGTAGGCCGAAAGACTTGCGCCTCGCGGATCAGCGCCACCATCTCAGCGCTGGCCCACAGGTCGTAGGGGCTGGGCTGCACCGGGATCAGCACGCGCTCGGCCGCCAGCAGCGCGGAGCGTGCCAAGGCGGCGATGCGCGGCGGGCCGTCGATGACGACGTGATCGGCCCGCCTGGCGAGTTCTGGTGCCTCCTGGTGCAGGGTTTCGCGTGCGAGGCCCACGGCGCTGAACAGCCTTGGCAAACCTTGCTGGCTGCGGCGCTGCGTCCAGTCCAGCGCGGAGCTTTGGGGGTCGGCGTCCAGCAGCACGACATGCTGGCCGCGCATCGCCAGCTCGCCGGCGATGTGGGTGGCGAGCGTGGTCTTGCCCACGCCGCCTTTCTGATTGAGCAGCGCGACGATCATGGCGCAGCCCTCCTTGCTGGAAAACCTGCCTTTGATCGGCCTGCAAAACCGGCTTGCCGGTGGCAAAAATCACTGGCCCGCGCGTGCCGTTTGGTGGTTGTCCACCGAAACGCCGCACTGCTACTACTAATGTTAGGAATTAAGTTAGATAAGTTAAGAGAGGCCGAAACCCGCGCCAGCATTGGGTTTGCGGCCGATTTTGTTGCCTGATAGCACGAGGATTCGTTGCCTGATAGCACGATACTTCTGTTGCCTGATAGCACGAGCCCGTCCACAGGCTTTGCCGCAGTTATCCCCGTGCCGTGGGCGGCACGGGCCGAAACGTCAGCAGCGGCGCGGCAGCAGTGCTGAGGTATTCGATGCCCAGGCGATAGCCGGGCAAGGCTTGCCGAGCCACCAGCGCCCGCAGGTCGGCGGCGAAGTCGTAGTACCGCGCCACGCTGCCCGATTTGCGGTACAGGTGCTGGAAGTCGAATTGCCAGCCCCCCGGCTGTCGCCCACCGTGCTTTCGCACCAGCCGGTACAGCCACCGCTCGATGCCGCCCGTGAGCCGGAAATACGCTGGGTCGATGGTCAGCACCAGGGCGGCATCCATCACGCCGGCATAGAACCAGTCTGGCAGGATCAGCTCCAGCCCCAAGGGCGTGCCCTTGGCATCGGCCAGTTCCTTCCACTCGTTGATCCACGAGAAGCTGTGCAGCCGCCTTCCTGTGGTCTCCCGAATGGATGTGGCCACCGTGGTCGACTGCAGCCGATCCAGCGCGGCCTTGAGACGCTGGTAATCGCGCAGCGACGTACCGCGCCCGATGAAGCGCAGGATCTCGTAGGGTGTGGCCTGCATCAGCCGCGACGGGCGCAGGCCCGCGTCGCGCGCTTCCACAATCTGGCTCGCAGCCCAGATCAGGATGTCCGCATCCCAGATCGTGGCGATGCCGTGCTCCTGTGTACCCTCCACGCGGATCGTCACCCCACTGGCTTGGAAGTCGATAGGCGCTACGCGCCGCGACTTCGCCAGCGAGAAGAACGGAAAGGCCATCAAGTCCTGGCTGTCGCGCGGTGCCATGTCGCCCGGCAGGGCGCGGAACAGGTCGAGCTGTTCGCGCTCTGGCACGGGCCGCTGCCGGGACGGCAGCGCAGGGCTGGACATGGCGAAGGCCACCCGCTCGCCAACGATCAGCGCGCACGGCTGTCCGCCGAGTGCTGCTCGGCGTATTCGGGATCGGACGTAGTTTCGTAGCTGCGCTCGGCGGCCCAGGCATCGAGGTCGGCCACGGCGTACATGACGCGGCGGCCGAACTTGCGGAACTTGGGGCCGCCACCCAGCACGCGCTGCTTTTCCAGTGTGCGCGGCGACAGCCGCAGGTAGTCGGCAGCTTCGTCGTTGGTGAGATAACGCTGCGGTTGCGCGGTAGCGGTCGAGGTGGTTGCGGGAGCGGCGGCAGGCCGCAAGGGAGCGGGACGCATGGTGAGAACCTCCATAGCTTTCAAAGCTCCGGCCACACAGCGCAACCGGATGGAGGCAGTCTCAGAAAACGAAGCTCTCCTGCTCAGGGTCGTTTTGCGTGGCCTTCAAAACGACCCTTCTCAAGCGGAGCAAGCTGTGCTAGGCGGCGATAGCCGCCGCGCATCAGCGCATCGCCGCGCCGCGTCAGGCGGCGCACCTTGGAGCGCAGGCCGCCGTCGCTGTACCAACCAGCCGCGGCATCCACGCCGAACAAACCTTCGGCCACGTCGCGCAAGGACGCGCCCGTCAGGGCCGCGTCGAGCGCCTGCAAGGTGTGCAGTTCCAGCAAGGCCGAATGCGATGGCCGGGGCCGCGCATCGGCCAGCGCCGCACCGGGCGCATGGCCGCGTGCAGGTGCGGCAGCACCGCCGTGATGGGCATAGGCGACAGCCATGCCGTCCTCCAGGCCGGGCGCCAGCGCGAAGCGCAGGCACTGGCCGGGGCTGCGCGCGATCAGCGCCAGTCGCTTGCCGTCGTGGAGCAGGTGTTTGTGGCCGGGGATGTTCCAGAAGTCGAATGCGGCGGCGTCGGGCGGCGGATCAGCATCAGGGTAGAGCTGCACCACACCAGTGTGGCCGGGCAGCCAGGCCGGGTGCGCGTCACGCGCATCCAGCGCCGGGTCTTCCAGCAGGCGCAAGCCCCAGCGATGCCCAGCATCAGAGCGACGCGCACGGCGCAGCCAGTCGAGCCGGTAATCAGGATGGCGGCGCAGGTACTCCCAGGCCAGTGCGAGCGTGTCCAGCCCCAGGACGTAGAGGTAAGCGGCCGTGGGATACCAGTGCGCGAAATGGTGAGGGCTGACCATGACGAAAGCTCCTGTCGAACAGCAGGAACGTCGCCACGGCGGCGAACATGCGGGAGCCTCAAATCAAGGTGGAAATCCGGTTAAGCTGTAACTTCTGGTGTCAAGACCGATAGGCTCCGGCGAGTTGCGAAATCCGTCTGAATGCGACGGCCGCCTGACCCAAAAATGTCACGCGGCATAAAACACCGTGCCGCAAGCCGCGCGAAAGATCGTGACTGTTTCAGTCACAGATATTCGGGTTTGAAGCAGAGTGCGAATTCAGATCGAAAAGGTCTGGAGCAAGACCGAAATAGTCTGAATGCGCCCGGCTTGGCCGGAGCGCGAACGGTTCAATCAACGATGGAACCGTTCTCCTGGGCCAGCCGCAGGTATTCCGACAACGGGCGCACTGCCTGGAAATACAAATCCCGCATCACGGGCTGTTTGTTCGGGCCGACGATGGAGGCCAGGTCGGACAGCTTGATGCGGCCCAGCTCTGGCATACCAATGCCCACGTCCATGATGCCGGTCGCCGTATCGTCATCGGCAGGATCGAGCGAGGCCAGCAGCCAGATGGCGTGCGCGTCGGGGGTGAACAGCCGCACGACCGGCAACGGGTCGTGCGGTTCACCGGCGGCGGCCCGCCGCCCGTTCTCCAGCAGCGCGGCGCGCTGCGCATCGGTGACGAGGGGAGCGTTCATCGTGGTGCTCCTGTTCCAACATGGATTGCCGGTTTTGCGCTTCCGCGCCGAAGCACGGATGCGTGTTCCACCAAAGCCTTGGAAACACGAAAGCGCAAAAACAGAATTGTAGAAATCTGGAAAGGCACGTAGGCGGTTCTCCGGTTCTGTCGGAATCCGCAAAAGCGGATTTCCGTAAAAGCACGAATAAGGCCAGAGCCGTGAAAGAGTTAAAGATAACGTGGTTTTAATTGTGCTGCGACTTGACGCTTCTGTCCATGCAGAAGCGATCCATCCAGCGCGGCCGGCCAGCGGGCGCCACCACCTTCGATGCCGAACTGGCGCAAGCCTTCGGCGCGGCGGTGCGCGCGTTGCGGACGGAGCGCGGCATCGCGCAGGAGTCGCTGGCGCACCTCGCGGGCATCGAGCGTTCGCACATGGGCAAGGTCGAGCGTGGCGAGCACATGCCCACGCTGGCGATCATCTTCAAGATCGCCAGCGCACTCGAATGCAGCACGGCAGTGCTGATGAGCAAGGCCGAAGAACTGCTGGCGGTAGCCCAGGCATAGCCGCCGAAGCCCCGCCATCATGGCGGGGCGTGCCAGGCCGATCCGGTGCCAGCCGGTTCGGCGGTATCGAGGGGCGCCAAGCACCGCGCGGCGGGGATGGGCCTGGCGCCGATCCCTTTGAGGCAAGCGAAGCGCGCAGCGCCGCAGGCGCGAAGGCGGCAGGGATTGGAGCCGAATGGCCGTGACGGCGTAGTCGGCACGGGGCGGAGCCCGCAAAGCCCGGTGGTGCGCAGCACCGACCCGCCCCGCATGTACCTCTACCAATTCAAGCCATTGCTTGGTAGCCAGGCAAGACACATCCCGCACACTGCCAAGCCATTCTGCTTGCCGATACAGCGCAGCATTCGCAACACAGCGCCCCGCCGCGTGGGCGGGGCGCTGGCGGCCGTCAGGCCGCCTGGGGCTTGCTGCGCGACCAGATCAGGTCGTGCGTGCCGTCCTCGTCTTCGATCAGGCGGGCGTAGACCGTGGCCGGGAACGAAGGATCGTCGAGGGTCACGGAGATGTACTCCCGCCCGGCCTCGCTGGTCTTCTTCCACGCCGCGCCGATGTCGTGGCTGGCGGCCTGCAGGCGGAAGTCAGGGGCCTTCTCGTTGTCGCCCTTGTCGTTGGGCACCAGCTTGACCTTGACGTTGAGCGTCAGGGTGCGAAGCGTGCCGGTGAAGCCGTCTTTGTCTGCGGTGAAGGTGCCGATGTTGGCCATGATGGATCTCCTTTTGGTGGAACAAGGTTCGCGCCCATCGCGTCCTTGTTGTGATCCGGCCGGCGGGGGACGGGCGGGCTGCACCGCTTGCGGTCGCAACGCAGTGGAGAGCCGGGAGGCGAAAAGAATTTGTCCCGCGAGGAATCTGCGCAGCAGAGGGGAAATTGTTTTCGCTGGACGGTTGCAGCCAGGAAGCCCGAGGCGCAGCCGCGCCCCCGCCAGGATTCACAACAACACAAGGACGCTTTGGGCCGAACCGCACCGAAAGGAGACAGGGCCGGCTCGGCATTCCCGCACGAAGGCTGCACCGGCTCGCTCCCAGACGCGGGCCAGGTCAATACCCCAACGACGGGCGAGAACGCCCCTGCCGCACTTTGCGGCGCTGGTCTTGAGGCGTGGCGTGGAAGTTCCATGGCGATGCCGGGCGGGATGTCCGTGAGCCGTCCTTCATGACGTGATGGGCACGAACCGCCAGCGTTGAGGACGGCACGCATTCGCACAACCTGCCGCAGCAAGTCTCAGCGTGTTCGCCAACGTACCGTCCACTGCGGCGGGGCGCTGGCCAAGCCGATCCGGCTTCGCCGGTTCGGCAGCATTGAGGGGCGCCAAGCATCGCGCGGCGGGGATAGCCCGCTGGGCTTTCTCCTGGAGGCAAGCGCAGCGCGCAGCGCCGCAGGCGCGAAGGCGTGAGGGATTGACGCCGAATGGCCGTGACGGCGAAGTCGGCACGGGGCGCAGCCCGAAAGCCCGGCGGCGCATTGCGCCGACACGCCCAGCCCATTCAGTACGCCATCATGAACAGCCTACAGATGCGGCTTGAGCCAGAGCCACAACGCCACCCCCATCGCCAGCCACAGCATCAAGATCATCACGGCCCCGAATCGGCTCCTTGGCTTGGCCCCTTCTGTTCGCATCCATTCATCGGCCTGCACACGGCACTCCGCCAGCACCTCGGACGGCAACAGCTTCACGGTCAGCCAGATCAGCACGGGCAACAGAATCACATCGTCCAGATAGCCCAGCACCGGGATGAAGTCTGGAATTAGGTCGATGGGACTCAGGGCATAGGCCACCACGAACAACCCCAGCGCCTTGGCATACCAAGGCGTGCGGGGATGCTTGCCGGCAAACCACAGCGTCACGCCATCGCGTTTGATGCGCTTGGCCCAAGTCTTCATGGTGGTGCTGATACTCATGCCGGAAAGTGTGGCATAGCAGAAATAGCCGATTGACCCGATCGGCACATACTGGCATCGCGCACCACCGCGATGCCTGCAACGCCGCCGCCCGAGCCAGAGCGAGGGCGGCGGCGTGATGTTCCGGCTGTTCGGCTTCAACACCGCGCCCAGGACGGAACGGCCTGGGCGCGGTGCTGACGATGGTTATTCCTTCGTCTCGATGATCCACCACACGGCGCGAGCCAAGGCGCGACCCGTGATGGGATGAATGTCGGTGAGGTCAGCGCGGGCCGACCAGCCCGAGGGCGGGCGGTAGCCGCGCACGTCGCCATCGCCGTGCCAGCGGCGGGCGCGTGTTGTGCCGGGGGCGTAGATCGCCGCCATGCGCTGGCGGCTGCTGGTGATGCGGGTCATGGGGGCTTCTCCTTTCGGCGAAGCGCCCCGGTCGAAGCCGGGGCGCTTGCCTTCGGCGCGGGTCAAGCGGCCAGCGCCTCGGCGGTTTCATCCGCCATTGCCTCGGCATCCTCCGGGGCGTCCTGCTCCGGGCCTTCCTCCTGCGCGCTTTCCTGCACTGCCTGCTGCGGGCCTGCGGCCTTGAAGATGGCAGGCATCCAGCCCGTGCCATCGGCCAGCCGCTCGGCTTCGCTGGCAATGTCGGCCTTCTTGAGCTTACCCAGCCGGGTGACGGATTCCGGCGCGAACTCGCCCACGGCCTCCAGAATCACGGCCTTGGAAACATGCTTGAAGTAGCCTTCGGCGGTCGGCTGCCACCATGCGGCCATGTCGAGGCCCACGGCCTGCGCCAGTTCTTCGCCGGGCTGGTGCGGCGTGGCGCGAGGCGTCACCACGTCCACCGTGGAAGCCACGCACACGGCCAGCAGCTTGACCAGCTCGTCTTGCGGCTTCGTCAGCAGCACGGCGAACAATTCGGCGCTGTCGTCCGGCAAGGCTTCGCCCGCTACCTGTTGCAGTTCGCGCAGCGCCACGGCGGCAGGCGATCCCGGCCAGTCCGGGGCCATGCCTTCCAGCCGGTCTTGCACTTTCAGGCCGACGCCCAGCGGCAGAGAATCACGGCTGCGGCCGTAGCGGCTTTCCTGCAAGGCGGTCTGCACCATGCCATGCACCACAGCTGCCAGCGCAGCTTGCGGATGCCGTGCGACTTCGATTTGCAGCGCGGCGGTGCGGTGGGCGCTCAAGCGTTGCGCCAGCCGGTCGGACATGGCGGCGGTCTTGGGCTGCCTGTCGTCGTCTCCGTCCTCGCCCTCGTCATCGTTCGCGGCGTCCGGGTCGCTGAAACCCTGGCGCAGCTTTTCCAGCGTGCGCAGCGCCTTGGCTTCGGCCTCGCGCATCAGGCCGCGATGAATCACGGCCTCGCCGTTGCGGTCGATGGTGACGATGGCACCGGCTGCGGCCTTCACGTTCGCGCCGTAGTCCTGCAAGCCATCTTCCAGCGCCTGCAACTGTTCGCCCACGGCTTCGCCTTCCTCCTGCAAGGCGTCGGCGTCGGCCTTGTCCTCGTCGTCGGCGTCCAGCGCGGCATCCACGGCTTCGGCCAGTTGGTGCATCCGGGCTTGCAGCTTCTCGATGCGTGCGGCTTCGCGCTTGTTCGGCTCGCGCCGCTCTCTCGGCGCACGCTGGAAAGCGTGCAGGTCGGCATGGGTCACGCCCGGCGTGGCATCCACCCAGGCCCAACCCTCGGCGCGGACAGTGGCGGCGATGCCCGCCAGCTTGTCTTGCGCCAGCCGTTCCAGCAGCGCGGCATCGGTCAGATACACACCCGCATCATCTTCCGCGAACAGGTCACGGCGCACGCCACCGCCTGCGGCCTCGTAGCTGTCCAGCCCGACAAAGCGCACCAGCGGATGCCGGCAGGCGTCGATTTCCCTTTCGGTCAGGCGTTCGCGCAAGTGGGATGGGTGGCGCTGCCACTGCGGTGCATCGTAGAACGCGGCTTCCTGCGCGGCGTGGTCATCGGTGATGGCAAGGGCCATCAACTGATCGAGCGTGACGGCATCGGCCCGGTAGTCGGCCATCAGGCGCGGCGAGACATTCGCCAGCTTCAAACGGCGCTGCACCACCAGCGGCGTAACGGAGAAATCCGCCGCAATGTCCTCGATGGGTCGGCCTTCGGCCACCAGCGCCGCGAAGGCTTCAAACTGGTCTGCCGGGTGCATGGCTTCGCGCTGCACGTTCTCGGTGAGGCTGGCCGTGCGGGCCGTGCCATCGGCCACCAGCAGGCAAGGCACCTCCCAATCCTTGGCGATGCGGTGTTTCTTCGCCAGCAGCTTCAACGCGGCGAGGCGACGGCCACCGGCCACAACTTCGTAATGCTCGCCATCGGCGGATGCGATCACGATCAGGTTTTGCAGCAGACCCACACGCTGGATGGATGCGGCCAGTTCGGGAATGGACATGCGCGGGGTCTTGCGCACGTTGCGGCCAGCGGGGCGCAGCACCAGCCGCGACAGCGGAACCAGAATCAGGTTCTTGGTCGGGTCGGCAGCTTCCAGCGGAATAGCTGCGGCGGTATTGACGGCGCGGGCTTCGGTTTGGGTGATGGCGTTCATGGTGACTCTCCAATCGAGTGAAACAAGGGAATGGAGGGGAAGCCGCCCCTCCGGCGGGGGAACGGTTCAGGCTTTCAACTGGCGCAGGCCATCGGCCAACATCCAGAGGGCGCGATTCAGGCGCACATCGGAATCAATGCCCTGCACGGGTCGGGTCTGCTGGCGGCGTCCGTTGGCGCTGCGGCCATGCAATCCGCCCTTGGTCAAGTTCTCCTGCGTGCGGTTGAACACGCTCCACAGGTCGGGGCGTCGGTCATCAAACCGGCGCGGCATCAGGATTTGCGACTCCGTGATGGGCGCGGGCTTGTTGTCCGTGGGGTCGTACTTGAGGGCCAGCGCGGAACGGGCGAACACTTCGGCTTCGCCTTCATCCAGCGTGATAGCGCGCATGGCATCGCGGGATTCCTTCACCCGCTCGAAGCCGCTCAACACCTCGAAAGCGCCTTCGATGACGGAACCGGCCACGTCGCCCTTATGGGGTACGCGCACGTCCGCCACGGTGTCGCCGCACACAAGGCCATTGCTGCACACGAACCGGAACATTCCGGCCAGCATCTGATAGCTGCTGGTGCCATCATGGGAGTTCAGCAGCACGATTTCGTTAGCCTCCGCGCCGTTGATCTGGCTGGCATGGCGCAGGCGCAGCATGTGCTTGGTGTGCTCGCGCTTGCCTTCATCGCGCACGCGGGTCTGCGTCACCATGAAGGGTTGAAACCCCTCCTTGCGAAGCTCGGTCAGAACTGCCGCCGTGGGGATATAGGCGTACCGCTCGGAGCGGCTTTGGTGCGGGGCATCCGCGAAGATGGACGGGGCTACCCTGCGAATCTGGTCATCGGACAGCGGGCAGTCGCTGCGCAGCGAAGGGGAACGGGAAGCGAAACGGGATGCGAGTTGCATGTCTTTCTCCTGAACAAAAAGGCCGTTGAAGAAAACCGCACACCGGATTCCTAGATTCGGAGCCCAGCCTTTCGGCTGTTCGGTGCGGTCGGCACGAGGAACCCGGTTGGCCCTGTTGCCACCGTCTTTCCTGAGTTCATCGCCCGCGACGGAAGGGAGCCCGTGGACGGGGGCCGTCAAGGAAACCAGCGCAGGGTTGGTGCGGCCCGCAGGCGCAGCCGAGGACACGGCCCTGCGCGCCTTGACGGCACCAGGCCGCGGGCTACAGTCGCGGACAAGGTGATGAAGTCAGGGAAGACGGCTGGACATGGCAACGGCCATCCCTGTGTGCCGACCGCACGCAAGCGAAGCGCGCAGGCCCGAAGCTGGAAGCCGGGCCGGAGGCGTCAGCCGAGCGGAGCGAGGGAACGATGGAAGCCCGACAGGGGCGAAACCCCGCAGGGGGTTCGATGCGAAGCACGACAGCGCGCCCGGCCATCTCCCAGGTGGCCGGGGACGCCCAGCCTTCAAAGCCGAAGAAACAACAGAATCAGGACGAGCACACGCAAGGCATCGTGGATCTGCTGCGAATGCGGTCTGGCCGATCCGGCGCAGCCGGGTCGGCGGTCTTCGAGGGGCGCCAAGCCTGCGCGGCGGGGATAGCCCGCAGGGCTTTCCCCTGGAGTGCAAGCGCAGCGCGCAGCGCCGCAGGCGCGAAGGTATCGGCACCGGGCGCAGCAAGAAGAAAGGTGCGCCGCTCCCGAAGGAACGACGCACCGAAGGCAGCGCGGCGCGATCAGCTCGCCGCCGGCGCCGTCATCGACTGCAACTGCTCGATCACGCCAGGCTCAACGAACACGCAAGCCTGCTCGTCCGCGATCGGTACGTTGAACATCCGCGCGAACACCGTGCGCCGCAGATGGGCCAGTCGGCCCGTCCGATACGCCTGCTCGGGCTTCATGCGCCCGCCGGCCTGCGAACCGCTGCGCTGCGGATCGCATTCGACCAGCGCCACAAAGCCATCGTCGGCCAGCTTCTGATGCTTGGGGCACAGGCCCCAGCCGGTCGCCGTATGGCGCTCCATGCTCGCGCGCAGGCGCTTGTCCAGCAGGATGGCGCCGGTATCGAACGCCGTGCCGCAAACGAGGCAAACATGCTGTTCGAGTGAAACGTGTGATTTGTCGTTCATGACGGTCTCCGGTTGCACGGGCGGAATTGCCCGGAACCGTCGCCCTCACGGCGCAGCGCAAGCAGTCAAAGATCGAAGACGGCCGCCAGGCCGCAAGCGTGCCTGCACGCGCAGTCATTGACGGCGAGAACGCCGTGATACGGTGAAGGGACACAGCAAGACCGCTCCCTCAAACCACCCACGCACCCGGCTTTCGGCAAGCGGAGCGCGCAGGCCCGAGAGGGCCGGAGGCGTCAGGGATCAAAGCCGGATGGCCGCGATTCGGCACGAAGCGCGGGGCGCAGCCCGCGAGCCCGACGGCGGCACGCCGGGACGCCCGGTTATTGCTTGCGCTTCTTGGGAGGCACCGTCACGCGAGATTCGATCAGCCGCCGCGTGTTCTCCAGTTCCTTTTGCAGCACCTCGGCATCCGGCAGCACCATCTTGTAGTTCGCCGCCATCACCTTGTTGGGCAAGCCTTCCAGCGCGTACCGCGCCAAGGCGTGCCCCTTGTCGGCGCAGAGAATCAGGCCCACGGGCGGATTTTCCTCGGGGAACGTCCAGTGTTCCTTCGCATAGTTGCAATACAAGTGCATCTGGCCCACATCAGCATGGGTCAAAGCACCGAGCTTCAAGTCGATGATGACCAGGCAGCGCAAGCGCCGATGGAAAAACAGCAGATCGACGCGATACCACGTCTGGTCGATGCGCAAGCGGCGCTGCCGCCCGACGAAGGTGAAGCCGTCGCCCAACTCCAGCAGGAAATCTTCCAGCCGTCGAATCAAGGCTTGTTCGAGATCGGATTCCGAATACTCGTCCTTGAGATCAAGGAACTCCAGCACGAGCGGGTCTTTGATCGCATCATCGACCGTCACGGCATCATCCGGCTTCGGCACGGCGCTCTTGACCAGCATCGCCGCCTTGTTCTTCGACAGCGCCGTGCGCTCGTAGAACTGGCTGCCGATCTGCCGGTCGAGCTGGCGCACGCTCCAGCCGCCGCGCAGGGCTTCGGCTTCGTAGAACTGGCGCGCGTGGTCGTCCTTGACCATCAGCAGCCGCACATAGGCCGACCACGGCAAGGGGAAGACATGGGCCAGTTCGTCCAGCCGCCCAGGGCGGCCCTGCGCCAGCAGGAAATGCCCTTGCGACGGCGCTAGAGAAGATTCGCTAGACACTGTCTGGCGAATTGGCCGGGTCAGGAAGAACGACCGCATCTGCTGCAAGTTCGGGCGGCTGAACCCACGCCCGAACTGCGCAGTCAAGTCGGCAGACAGCCGTTCGATCAACTGCTCGCCGTACCCTGCGCGGCGCTTGCCCTGCTGCTCGGCCTCCACGATGCGGCGGCCGATTTCCCAATAGCTGGCCGTCATCAGCGCATTGACGCTGCGCGCTGTTGCACGGCGTGCAGCGTCAAGCAGTTCTACGATGCCGCCGTGGATGCCGGCGTAGCCGGCAGGCAAGGCGGCAGCCTTGGCCGCCACTGCGGGCGATTTTGTGCTGTTCATGCTGTCGCCTCCGCAGGCTGGCGCGCACCCGTGATGGCCTGCCGCCGGCTGGCCACCAGCTCGGCCGCATCGCGCACTGGCTTGTCCTCGGTGTGGACATAGTGCATGAACATCGCCACGGTCTTGTGGCCTGTCAGCTTCATGCCCACCTTGGTCGGCACGCCCGAATTGGCAATGTCGGTCGTCGATCGGTGGCGGATACCGTGTGTGCCGACATGAGCCACGCCCGTGGCCTTGAGCACCCGGCACCAGCCACCGTAGTGCTCGCCAAAGGTCAAATGCTTGTCCGGGTCGTTGGGCGACGGCAGGACGTAAGGGCAGCCTTCCCGGCGTGGTGCCGTCGCAAGCAGCCGATAGGCTTCCGCGCTCATGGGCTTGGAGAGGCCACCGGTCTTGCTGTCCGGCCACACCACGCGCCGGTTCTCCAAATCAACCCACTTCCATTCGAGGGTGCAGATTTCGGAGCGGCGGCCCGCGAACTCGAATTGCAGGCGAATCGCCAGCGGAATGACGTAGTTCTCCAGTCCTTCCGCCTCCAATTTCTCCAGATGGCGGAAGATCAGCGCCAGTTCGTCGTCCACGATGAGCCGGGTTTCCTTGCCGGGCGGGAACATCGGAACGTGGCGGCACGGGTTCGTGCCGTCGGGGCGGTAGCCCCACACCTCGGCCAGGTTGAACATCTTGCGCAGCACGCCGAATGTGTTGTTCGCCTCGGCGGGTTTGTAGGCCAACTTCTCCATCAGCCCGGCAACGTCAGGCCGCTTCACGTCCTGCACCTTCTTGCGCCCGAGCAGCGGAACAATGCAGCGATCAATAACGGCCTGGTAGCCGCGCCGCGTGCTGGGCTTGTTGCGCTTCTTGGAGTAGTCCTCCATGAACTTCTGGCACAGCGCCTCCACCGTGGGCGCCTTGCGCGCCTCGGCCTTGGCGCCGCCGGGATCGCCGCCCCGGCGAACTTCAGCCAGCCAGTCCTGCGCCATGACGCGGGCCTGCTCGACGGTCAGTTCCCCGAACAGGCCCAAGGCAGGTTTGCGACGCTCGCCCGCGTTCGTGCGGTACTGGAGCATGAATACCCGGCGGCCCGCCGGGGTAATCTTGCACAGGAAGCCGGGCACCACGGTGTCCCGCAGTTCGATGTCCTGCGCCTGGGGTTGCGCCGTCTCCACGGCGGTCTTGGTGAGCTTGATCTTGGCCACGATGACTCCTCGGAAAGACCCGGTTTCCAAGAGCCACATAGGGGCCGCGAGAGCGGAAGCCGGGTCAGGTTTCGGAAAGCACCGGCATATGATGGACGCGCGTAAGTTATTGATAAACCTGCTGTATCGGGCTTCAGCGCAGTCCAGCGAAATGTCGGGCTGGGGTCATCGTCAAACAAAAAA
>NZ_JBFRFW010000032.1:0-43890 GCF_052115025.1 Bradyrhizobium sp. 2TAF24
GCCGGACAAACTCCCGTCGTTGCTCCATCACCGACACCTTGCGCCATGGCATGGACCGACTCCCTAACAGCCTGTCCATGTATTGTGATGTGTCGGCTATGTCTCCGAACACCCGTCGGTGATGTCCCCGGACTGAACATCAAGCCCGGTGATGACGCCGTGCTTGTGAAGCCGCCGGTGGCCCGCCCAGCAAAATGCCCGGCGCGAGGCCGGGCATGATGTCGTCCACGATCGCTTGCGCCGATCCCGTCACGCCCCCGGAGGCGGCGGGAGGAAGTGGATGTTGTACTCGGCGGCGAGCGCGACCACGTCCTCGGGCTTCTGCTCCCGCATGTTGTGGATGCCCCAGAACAGGTCGTAGAGGCGGCGGGTCGGCGACACCCAGAACAGCACCTTGGCGAGCTGCTGCGACTTGTTGAAGATGCCGTGCGGCTTGCCCATCGGCAGGCGCACGAGGTCGCCCGGGGTGGCGAATTCGTCGGCGCCGTCGAGCATGAAGTCGAGGCGGCCTTCGAGGATGTAGAGATATTCGTCCTGGTCGGGATGGATGTGCGGCGGCACGAAGGTGCCGGGCGGGAAGGTGGCGTGCCAGGAGAACGAGTGCTCGGTGCGCGTCTTCGGCACATAGGTCTGGCCGAGAATGCTCCAGCTGATGCCCTGCAGGCCTTCATTGGCCCGTGTGATGCCGGCGGTCTCGATCGGGGTGGCCATGGTCGTTCCTCTCTTTCTGCGTCCCGGCGGGACGCCCTTTCAGACGTGCAAGAACCTGTCCTTGATGGTGGGGTCGTTCTTCAATTCGCCGCTTGTGCCGGTCCAGACCACGCGGCCCTTCTCGACGACGACATGACGGTCGGCGAAGGCGGCCAGCGCATCGACGTTCTTGTCGATCACCAGGATCGCCTGGCCCTCGCTCTTGAGCCGCTTGAGGCAGTTCCAAATCTCGGTACGGATCAGCGGGGCGAGGCCTTCGGTGGCCTCGTCCAGGATCAGCAGCCTGGGATTGGTCATCAGCGCGCGGCCGATCGCCAGCATCTGCTGCTCGCCGCCGGACAGCTGGGTGCCGAGGTTGTTGCGCCGTTCCCTGAGGCGGGGAAACAGCTCGTGCACGACGTCGAGCGTCCAGCGCGCCGCGCCGCGGCGCGAGGCGGCGGTGGCGACAAGGTTTTCGTCCACGGTCAGGGTCGGGAAGATCTGCCGGCCCTCGGGCACGAGGCCGATGCCGCATTGCGCGATGCGGTATGACGGCAGGCCGGCCAGCGCGGTCTGGTCGAAACGCACCTCGCCGCCGGTCGGCGCCAAGAGGCCCATGATGGCCTTGATCGTGGTGGTCTTGCCCATGCCGTTGCGGCCGAGCAGGGTGACGACCTCGCCGGCATTGATGCCGAAGGAGATGTCGAACAGCACCTGGGCTGCGCCATAGCCGGCCTGAAGATTGGATACCGCGAGCATCAGGCCGTCTCCTCGCCGAGATAGGCGGCGCGCACCTCGGCATTGTTGCGGATCGCGTCGGGCGACCCGCTGGCGATGACGCGGCCATAGACCAGCACCGATACGGTATCGGCCAGCGCGAACACCGCCTCCATGTCATGCTCGATCAGGATGATCGGCAACTCCTGCTTGAGCGCCTGCAGCGTCGCGGTGACGCGGCGGGATTCCTCATGGCTCGTGCCGGCGAGCGGCTCGTCGAGCAGGAGAAGGCGCGGCTTGGCAGCGAGCGCGACCGCAAGCTCGAGCTGGCGCTTCTCGCCGTGCGAGAGGACGCCGGCGAGCACCTCGGCGCGCGCGGCGAGGCCGAAGCGGGCGAGCAACTCGTGCGCCTCCTCGTTCAAGTGCCGCTCGGCAGCGGCATTGCCGAAGAAGCGGAAGCTCGAGCCGGCGCGCGCCTGCGCCGCCAGCGCGACGTTCTCCAGCACCGAGAAGCCGGGCAAGATCGAGACGATCTGGAACGAACGCACGAGGCCGAGCCGCGCGCGCTCGTGCATCGGAAGTCCCGTGACGTCACGGCCATCGAACAGGATGCGGCCGGTGTTGGGGGTGATGAGGCCGGAGATCTGGTGCACCAGTGTGGTCTTGCCGGCACCGTTAGGGCCGATGATGGCATGCAGCTCGCGGGCGCCGACGGTCAGGGACACGTCGTCGGTGACGCGCAGCGCACCGTAGCTCTTGCGCAGGTGCTCGATGACGAGGATCGGGCTGCTCATCGCTCGCTCCGCAGCAGGCTGACGAGGCCGCCCCGGGCGAACAGCACCACGAGCACCAGCACCGGACCGAAGATCAGGCCCCAGTATTCGGTCAGGCCGGACAGGTATTCCTCGAGCAGGGTGAACACCACGGCGCCGAGGATCGCGCCATGCAGCGAGCCGAGGCCGCCCAGCACCACCATGAAGATCAGGTCGCCGGAGCGCTGCCAGGTGGCGTAGGCGGGGCTGATGAACTCACTCTGGTTGGCGAGCAGGCAGCCGGCGAAGGTGGCGATCAGGCCGGCAATGACATAGGCGGTGAGCTGGTAGCGGTAGGGCGCAAAGCCGATCGCCTCCATCCGCACCGGGTTCTCCTTGATGCCGCGCAGCACGCGGCCGAACCGTGACGCCACGATGGCGCGGCACATCAGATAGAGCGCCAGCAGCACGCCGAATACGACGTAATAGAGCGTGAGGTCGTTCTTCAGCAGCGGCGCGCTGAAGATGCGGCTGCGCGAGGGCAGGCTCATGCCGTCATCGCCGCCATAGGCCGCCAGCGAGGTGGCGAGGAAGTACAGCATCTGGCCGAACGCCAGCGTGATCATGATGAAGTAGACGCCGCGGGTGCGCAGCGAGATCGCACCGGTGGCGAGGGCAAACAGGCCGGCGACGGCGAACGCGGCGCCAAGCTGGACGAAGGCGTCGTCGATGCCATGGCTCGACAGGATGCCGACCGCATAGGCGCCGATGCCGAGGAACGCGGCATGGCCGAAGCTGATCATGGCGCCGCAGCCGATCAGCAGATCGAGCGACATCGCCGCCAGCGCCAGGATCATGGTGCGGGTCAGCAGCGCCAGGATGAAGCCGGTGGCGCCGAACTGGGCGGCGAGCGGCACCAGCGCCAGCGCCGCGAACAGCAGGGCAGGGAGCACGATGCCGCGCCGGCGCCGGCGCGGTGGCGCCGTGGTCGCGGTGGCGTCGATCTCAGCAATATCGTTCACGTGGGCAGCCTCACTTGCGCGCCGGAAACAGGCCCGTGGGCCGGAAGAACAGCACCGCCGCCATCAGCACATAGATCAGCATCGGCGCGATCGCCCGGCCGGTCTGGCTCGCGGTTGCCGGATCGAATGCCGCGCGCAGCAGCGTCGGGGCGAAGAAGCGGCCGAGGGTGTCGGTGAGGCCGATCAGCAACGCTGCGATGAACGCGCCGCGGATCGAGCCGATGCCGCCGATCACGATCACCACGAAGGCGAGGATCAGCACGTTGTCGCCCATGCCGGGCTCGACCGACAGGATCGGCGCGACCATGGCGCCGGCGAAGCCCGCGAGCATGGCACCGACCCCGAACACGATGGTGAAGAGGAGACGGATGTTGACGCCGAGCGCCGACACCATCGGCGCGTTGCTCGCGCCCGCCCGCACCAGCATGCCGAGCCGGGTGTGGTTGACGGTCCAGTAGAGGAGGCCGCCGACGGCGAAGCCCGCGGCGATGATGACAAGGCGGTACACCGGATAGAGCATGCCCGGCGCCAGCGTCACCGTGCCCGACAGCAGCGCCGGCATCGGCACGCTGAGCGGCGCCGCGCCCCACAGGAACTTGACCGCCTGGTTGAGGAAGATGATGACGCCGAAGGTGGCGAGCACATGGGCGAGGTGGTCGCGGTCGTAGAGATGACGGAAGATCAACACTTCCAGCAGCAGGCCGAACAGCAGCGCTGCCGGCAGCGCCAGCGCAAGGCCCATGGCGAAGCTGCCGGTCATGGCGGTGAAGGCGGCGGCGAGATAGGCGCCGACCATGTACTGCACGCCATGGGCGAGGTTGATGAAGTCCATCACGCCGAACACGATGGTCAGGCCGGCGGCGATCAGGAACAGGATCAGCCCGAACTGCAGCCCGTTGAGGATCTGGACGAGGGCGAGGGTCAGCGTCATGCGCGGTGGCTGCCGGGTTGGGGTGGGCGCATCGGGGGGATCACGCGCAACATGTCCAATCGCTTTGCAAATGTAGCCCGGATGAGCGCAGCAATATCCGGGATCCAACATTGTCTCAGACCCGGATGTCGCTGCGCTCATCCGGGCTACGAGTCTTGGCAGCTAGCCATTCACCGACGTCATCACCGGGCAGGGCGATCCGTCTTTGACGGATCGCCGGGACTTAAGGTGTCCCGGTGATCCACGTCGTCACGACCGTGCAGCAGGCCAAGGCGCAAGTCGGATATATCCGACTTGCGGACAAGTCCGGCCATGACACGGTGGTCGTGGCGCACGCTGTGCCTGGTCCTGTCCTGCAGGCTCAGTTGCCTGCCGGGCAGTCCTTGGCGAACTGGTCGCCGAAGTTGGAAAACACCTTCTGCACGATCTCGGTCTGGAACTTGTTGTCCGGGCGCTTGACCGCCTTGACGAGATAGAAGTCCTGGACCGGATAGCCGTTGGTGTTGAACTTGAACGTCCCGCGCAGCGAGGTGAAGTCGGCCTTCTTCAGTGCCGCCTTGACCGCGTCCTTGTTGCTGAGATCGCCCTTGGTAGCCTTGACCGCGCTGTCGATCAGCAGCGCCGCGTCATAGGCCTGGAAGGCATAGGTGCCGGGCACGCTGTTGTAGGCGGCCTCATAGGCGGTGACGAACTTCTTGCTCTGCGGCAGGTCGAGGTTGGGCGCCCAGTTGGCGCCGCCGAACATGCCGACGGCAGCGTCCTGCTGTGCCGGCAGGGTGGATTCATCGACCGTGAACGCCGACAGGAAGGGGATGCGGTCGGCAAGGCCGGCCTGCTTGTACTGCTTGACGAGATTCACGCCCATGCCGCCGGGCATGAAGGTGAAGATGGCGTCGGGGTTGAGGGCGGCGATCTTGGACAGCTCCGCCTGGAAGTCGAGGGTGTTGAGCGGCACGTAGGATTCCTCGACCACCTCGCCCTTGTAGTCGATCTTGAAGCCGGCGACCGCGTCCTTGCCGGCCTGGTAGTTCGGCACCAGCAGGTAGACGCGCTTGTAGCCGCGCTCCTGCGCCACCTTGCCGAGCACCTGGTGGACCTGGTCGTTCTGATAGGAGGTCACGTAGAAGAACGGGCTGCAGGCCTTGCCGGCGAAGCTCGACGGGCCGGCATTCGGGCTGATCAGGAAGGTCTTGGATTCCACCACCGGCTTCTCGATGGCGCCGAGGATGTTGGAGAAGATCGGGCCGACCACGAAGTCGACCTTGTCGCGCTCCAGCAGGCCCTTGACCTTGGTCACCGCGACGTCGGGCTTGAGCTCGTCATCGACCACGATGACCTCGACATCACGCCCGCCGAGCTTGCCGCCGAGGTCCTTGACTGCGAGGTTGAAGCCGTCGCGCGCCTGCTGACCGAGCACCGCGGGCGGGCCGGACAGCGTCAGCACAAGGCCGACCTTGAGTTTCTCCTGAGCGATCGCCTGGCCGGCCATCAGGCCTGCCATTGCCGCAACCGCCATCCCTCCGAAGATCCGCTTCATCGTCGTTCTCCTGCCCATCGAGCTTGTCGGACTTGACCTGAACCTAGCTGGCTTCGCGGCATCGCCGCAAGCCGACGCCGGCCGTTGCGGTGTCGCACCATGAAGAACCCGTCTCGCTCCCTGCCATGCCGCGGTCGCCGCCGCGTCATGTTGCTTAATTATTTTAATCTTAAAGGAATTGGCGGGGTGGCGCAAGCGCCTGTGCTGCCTAAACCGCGAGCGGGCGGCTCGCCCTGCCGCTACCGTGCTGCGGCGCAAGCCGGCCTTGTATTTCCGCAGCATACACGACGCGAGGCCGGCGGCGACAGAGCTGCGACGCAATTGAGCGCGGCGCGCAAATTTTTCGCAGCGGCGCCGTCGGGGAGGAGAAAACACCAGGCACGTGGCGTCCCGCATCCAGGGCGGGGCGGGGACACTCGCCCGCGGCGCGTTCTTTGACTTTCACGCCGTTCCGAATTATTTGAAGGTTCAAGGTGATCGGTGTGACTCGATCGGCGCGACGGCCGCCGCCCTCGCCATGGATCGCGTTGGCGCCGATGCCGCAACCGGGCGCAACGGGCGACATCCCATATGTCCATGACCTTCGATTCCGAGACCAAGGCCGTCGAGACGCCGGAAGACCATGGCGACGAACTGCGGCTGTGGCTGCGGCTTTTGACCTGCACCACCCTGATCGAGGGCGAGGTGCGCAGCCGGCTGCGCGAGCGCTTCGACGTCACCCTGCCGCGCTTCGACCTGATGGCCCAGCTCGACAAGGCGCCGGACGGCATGACGCTGTCGGACGTGTCCAAGCGCATGATGGTGTCGAACGGCAATGTCACCGGCCTCGTCGAGCGCCTGGTGGAATCCGGCCATATCGACCGCCGCACCTCGCCGGAGGACCGCCGGGTGCAGATGATCCGCCTGACCAAGTCCGGCCGCGCCGTGTTCCGCAAGATGGCGGCCGAGCACGAATTGTGGATCGCCAGCTTCTTTGCCGACCTCACCGAGAAGGACGTGCGCGACATGATGCGCCTGCTCGGCAAGGCCAAGGTGTCGACGCAGCGCGCCGCCGCCGAGCGCGCGGCGCAGCGCGAGGGCGCGACGCCGGACAGCTGAGCGCCCCGGCATCATCCGCTTCATTTCAGGCAAATGACGACAAGACCTTCCGGAAGGGGCTGCCCGTGACTGCGATCGACTTCGAGGCCGAGTACAACAACCGCGCCCGCGTGCCGGAGAGCGGCGAGATCATCGCCTCCTGGGGGCGGGACGCGCAGGCCTATCGCGCCGCGCGGCACGGCCATGTCCGTACCCTGCGCTATGGCGGCGGCGAGCGCCACGGCCTCGACCTGTTCGCGGCCGATGCCGACGAGGGCGCCATTGTCGTCTTCATCCATGGCGGCTACTGGCAGGCGCTCGACCGCTCGTTCTTCAGCCACATGGCGCGGGGGCTCAACGCCCGCGGCGTCACGGTCGCGGTGCCGAGCTATGACCTGTGCCCGCAGGTCGGCGTCGCCGATATCATCACCCAGATGCGCGCCGCGGTGCGTGAGTTGGCGCGGCTGAACCGGCCGCTGGTGGTCAGCGGCCATTCCGCCGGCGGCCAGCTCGCCGCCTGCCTGCTCGCGACCGACTGGGGCGCGGTCGACAAGGCTCTGCCGGCGGGGCTCGTGGCCTCTGCCTATGCGCTGTCCGGCGTGTTCGATCTCGAGCCGCTGGTCGGCACCTCGCTCAATGGCGCGCTGCGGCTGAATGCGCAGGAGGCCCGCGCCGTCAGCCCGCTGCGCTGGACATCGCCGCGCCGCGGCAGCCTCGACGCCGTCGTCGGCGGCGCCGAGAGCGCAGAATTCCTGCGCCAGAGCCGGGACATGGCGGATGCCTGGGGCGCCGCCGGCGTGGCGACGCGGTATGAGGAGGTTCCCGGCGCCAACCATTTCACCGTCATCGCGCCGCTCGCCGATCCCGCCTCGGCGATGACCGCGCGGCTCGCGGAGCTGGCGGCGCAGGCCGCGCGCTAGCCGTATCCGGATGCAGGCGGGGCGGCGGGTTGCTGTCGGCAACCGCCTGAAACAGGCCCATTTTCCAATCAGCTGAGCGGCGACGGCGGATGCGCCGGCGCGACCGTCGGCCCGCCCTGGCGCAGGCGGCCGGCATTTTCACAGTTGCGCAAAATTATTTTAGGTTTAAAATGATTGGCAAGCGGTCGGGCAAAGACCGCAAGCTCACGAGGCTGCGAGCGGAGGCGTGATCCGATGACGACCGGTGCAATGGACACAAGGCTGGCCGAGACGCTCGCGTGGCCGTTCTTCGAGGATCGCCACCGCGCGTTCGCCGCCGAGCTTGCGAGCTGGGCGCGCGTCCATCTCGCG
This sequence comes from Bradyrhizobium sp. 2TAF24, assembly GCF_052115025.1. Taxonomy (NCBI): domain Bacteria; kingdom Pseudomonadati; phylum Pseudomonadota; class Alphaproteobacteria; order Hyphomicrobiales; family Nitrobacteraceae; genus Bradyrhizobium; species Bradyrhizobium sp. 2TAF24. Next base: position 7,998 of record NZ_JBFRFW010000032.1, read on the forward strand.
CCGCTGGTCGATCATCACGACGTCGACGCCTCGTGCCGCCGCCTCGTGCGCGCGCTCGGCGAGGGCGGCTGGCTGCGTGCCGCGGTGCCCGCCGCCTATGGCGGGCTGACGCCGCAGTTCGATGTCCGCACGCTGTGCCTCGTGCGCGAGACACTCGCCTATGAAAGCGGCCTTGCCGATTTCGCGTTCGCGATGCAGGGGCTCGGCACCGGGCCGATCTCGCTGTTCGGTTCCGACGAGCTGAAGCAGGTCTACCTGCCGCGCGTCGCGCGCGGTGAGAGCATCGCGGCGTTCGCGCTGTCGGAGCCCGACGCCGGTTCCGATGTCGCCGCCATGAGCACGGTCGCGGTGCCCGATGGTCCCGATCACGTGCGCATCAACGGCCTGAAGACCTGGATTTCCAACGGCGGCATCGCCGATCACTATGTGGTGTTCGTGCGCACCAATGAGGCAGCGGGTGCCCGTGGCATTAGCGCCTTCGTGGTCGATGCCGGCACGCCGGGCTTCGAGATCGGCGAGCGCATCGACGTCATCGCGCCGCATCCGCTGGCGACGCTGCATTTCACCGACTGTCGCGTGCCGCTGGCGCGCCGCGTCGGTCCCGCCGGCGAGGGCTTCAAGGTCGCGATGGCGACCCTCGATGTCTTCCGCTCCACCGTCGGCGCCGCCGCGCTCGGTCTCGGCCGCCGCGCGCTGGATGAGGCGCTCAGCCGCGCCGCGAGCCGCCGCATGTTCGGTGGCGTGCTCGGCGACCTGCAGCTCACCCAGGCCGGCCTTGCCGACATGGCGACCAGCATCGATGCCGCAGCGCTGCTCGTCTACCGCGCCGCGTGGACCAAGGATCGCGGCGCTGCGCGCGTCACGCGCGAGGCAGCGATGGCCAAGATGTTCGCTACCGAAGCCGCGCAGGCGACGATCGATCGTGCCGTGCAGGTGTTCGGCGGCCTCGGCGTCAAGAGCGGCGTCAAGGTCGAGGAGCTCTATCGCGAGATTCGCGCGCTGCGCATCTACGAGGGCGCGACGGAAGTGCAGAAAGTGGTCATTGGCCGCGAATTGATGAAGACCGCGCAGACGGTCGCAGTGCAGCGCGCCGCGGAGTGATCCGCGGCTGCAGGCGCTGCTGGAATGAATGCCGGCTCCGCCATGTGAGTGGCGCGAGACATGCATAGGGCAGCGGGAGGCCCGGCTGCCGCGATCGGGCGAGACGTCTGACGTCTCGTGACGACGCGGTGCAACGGGCGACGCTGAAAAGGAACGCACGATGGCACAGACGGCTCATGTCGATACATTCGCCCGCGATCATCTTCCGCCTCGCGAGCTGTGGCCGGATTTGATCTTCACCCGCCCGGAATATCACTATCCGGAGCGGCTCAACTGCGTGCACAACTTCCTCGACCGCTGGATCGCGGAAGGCCATGGCGACGCGCCCTGCATCTACACCGACAAGAAGACCTATAGTTATCGCGAGCTGCAGCAGCTGGTGAACCGCATCGCCAATGCGCTGACCCGCAAGCTCGGCCTCGTGCCGGGCGGCCGCGTGCTGCTGCGCTCGGCCAACACGCCGATGATGGTTGCGGCCTATCTCGCGGTGATCAAGGCCGGCGGCATTGCAGTCGCCACCATGCCGCTGCTGCGCGCCAAGGAAATCGCCTATCCGGTGCAGCGCACGAAGATCGCGCTGGCATTGTGCGACCACAAGCTCGCCGACGAGATGGAGAAGACCAAGACGGTCGCGTCCGAGCTGCAGCGCGTCGTGTACTGGGAATCCGGCGCGCCGGATTCGCTGGAAGCGCTGATCGCCGACGAGAGCGACGTCTTCACCGCGGTCGACACCGCCGCCGACGATCTCTGCCTGATCGCGTTCACGTCGGGCACCACCGGCGACCCCAAGGGCACCATGCACTTCCACCGCGACATGCTCGCGGTGTGCGACGGCTTCGCCGGCAACATCCTGCGCGCCCGCAGCGACGACCGCTTCATCGGTTCGGCGCCGCTCGCCTTCACCTTCGGGTTCGGCGGCGTGCTGTTCCCGATGCACATCGGCGCCTCGTTCATCCTGCTGGAGAATCCGGCGCCGCCGAACCTGGCGGCTGCGGTCGAACGCTTCAAGGCGACGGTGTGCTTCACCGCGCCGACCGCCTACCGCGTCATCCTCGGGCTCAACGGCAAGCACGATCTGTCGTCGTTGCGCAAATGCGTATCGGCGGGCGAGACGCTGCCCAAGGGCACCTTCGACGCCTGGCTCAAGGCGACGGGCCTCAAGCTGATCGACGGCATCGGCTCGACCGAGATGCTGCACATCTTCATCAGCGCCACCGAGGACGAGATTCGCCCCGGCGCCACCGGCAAGCCGGTGCCCGGCTATGAGGCCAAGATCGTCGACGACGACGGCCATGACGTGCCGCCGGGCACGCTCGGCCGCCTCGCGGTGCGCGGGCCGACCGGCTGCCGCTATTTCGCCGATGAGCGCCAGCGCAAATACGTCCTCAATGGCTGGAACCTGACCGGCGACACCTATGTGATGGATCAGGACGGCTACTTCTGGTACCAGTCGCGCTCCGACGACATGATCGTGTCGGCCGGCTACAACATCGCCGGCCCCGATGTCGAGGCCGCGCTGATGACCCACGACGCGGTCGCCGAGTGCGGCGTGGTCGGCGCGCCCGACCATGACCGTGGCATGATCGTGAAGGCCTATGTGGTGCTGCGGCCCGGTGTCGTCGGGGATGCCGCGCTGGTCGGCGCGCTGCAGGACCATGTCAAGCGGGAGATCGCCCCGTACAAGTACCCGCGTGCGATCGAATTCGTGACGGAACTGCCGAAGACCGCAAGCGGCAAGCTGCGCCGCTTCACCCTGCGCCAGATGGCGCAGGCCGAGGCAGAGGCCGTCAAATCCATGACCAGCACCGCGGCGGAATGAGTCCGCCGCGGCGCCTACCCTTGAAGGAGACAGGCCGGTGAACGCACCGAAAGCAACCAATGTGGCGGTGTTGCCCGCGACCCAGGAGCAGCCGCCGGCAGGGCGCCCGCAGGTGCTGCAGCCCGGCGGCTGGCCGCGGCCGAAGGGCTATGCCAACGGCATGCTGGCCGAAGGCCGCCTCGTCGTCACCGGCGGCGTCGTCGGCTGGGATGCGGAAGGCCGCTTCCCGAACACTTTCGTGGCACAGGTGCGGCAGACGCTGGAAAACATCGTCGCCATCCTGGCCGAAGGCGGCGCCGGGCCGCAGAACCTCGTTCGGCTGACCTGGTACGTCGTCGACATGGAGGAGTATGTCTCCAACCTGAAAGCGATCGGCCAGGCCTATCGCGAGGTGTTGGGCGCTCATTATCCCACCATGGCGCTGGTCCAGGTGGTGCGGCTGGTCGAACCGTCCGCACGGGTCGAGATCGAGGCGACGGCGGTTCTGCCGCGCGACTGAGCGGCGCGGCGCTCGCGCGCCACATGTCCTGCCTTGTGAACCTGAATGCCGCCGTCGCCCGCAACGGACCATGGGTCCTCTGCCGGCGGCGGCGTTGTCATGTGCATGATGCGCAATGTGTCTGATCATGGCTATGCGCGTCTGACGGTGCGCGATGCGCAAATGTCGCGCCCCAAAGCCGCCATGCTGACCGGCAAATGCCACAATCGCTCGGGATGCTCGCGCATGACGATCTGCGGGGCCGGCACCAAAGCCGGCGATGCGGGTTGTCATGGGTGATCTGGCACTTGATCAGCGATCGGTTCGCAGACCGGTCGGTCTGACGCGATCGGGGGATCCATGGCGCATGACGGCATGTTGCCGGCACGGAAGATTCTGTGCGTGTTTCCGCGCTACACGCCCTCGTTCGGGACGTTCGAGTATGCCTACGCCCTGACCGACGGGGTGCGCGCCTTCATGCCGCCCCAGGGGCTGCTGGTGATCGCGGCGGTGCTGCCGCCGTCCTGGCAGGTGCGCTTCGTCGACGAGAACATCGATCCGGCGACGCCCGGGGATTTTGCATGGGCCGACGCGGTGTTTGTCAGCGGCATGCATATCCAGCGTCGCCAGATCAACGATATCTGCGGCCGTGCTCATGCCGCCGGCAAGGTGACCGCGCTCGGCGGCCCATCGGTCAGCGCGTGTCCCGAGTACTATCCCGATTTCGACTATCTCCATATCGGCGAACTCGGCGACGCCACCGATACATTGATCGAGCGGCTGGGCCGCGATCCGTCGCGTCCGGCCCACCAGGTGCGCCTGACCACGGCGGTGCGTCGCGACATGACCGAGTTTCCGCAGCCGGCCTACGAACTGCTGCCGCTCCAGCGCTACTTCATCGGCAGCATTCAGTTCTCCAGCGGCTGTCCCTACCAATGCGAGTTCTGCGACATTCCCGGCCTCTACGGCCGTAACCCGCGCCTGAAGACGCCGCAGCAGATCACCGCCGAACTCGACAAGCTGCTCGCCTGTGGCCTGCTCGGCGCGGTGTATTTCGTCGACGACAACTTCATCGGCAATCGCCGCGCGGTGCAGGAGCTGCTGCCGCATCTCATCGCATGGCAGAAACGCAACGGCTTCGCCCTGCAATTCGCCTGCGAGGCGACGCTCAACATCGCCAAGCGGCCCGAAATTCTCAGCCAGATGCGCGACGCTTACTTCACCACGGTGTTCTGCGGCATCGAGACGCCGGACCGCGACGCGCTCAAGGCGATGGCGAAAGCCCACAACACGATGGTGCCGATCCTCGAGGGCGTCCAGACGCTCAATCGGTATGGCATGGAGGTGGTGTCCGGCATCATCCTTGGCCTCGACACCGATCGGCCGGACACCGGCGACAGCATCCTCGACTTCATCGCGCAGTCGCAGATCCCGATGCTGACCATCAACCTGCTGCAGGCGCTGCCGCAGACGCCGCTGTGGGATCGCCTGGCACGGGAGAACCGCCTCGTCGACGACGACGGCCGCGATTCCAATGTCGACTTCCGCCTGCCTTATGACATGGTGGTCGGGATGTGGCGGGAGACCATGGCGCGCGCCTACACCCCGCAGAAGCTGTTCGCGCGCTTCGAACACCAGGACCGCGTGACCTATCCCAACCGCCTGCAGCCGCCGAACTCGCCGCAGCGGGTGTCGTGGCCCAACATCAAGCGCGGGCTCACCATGCTGGCCAAGATCCTGTGGAAGGTCGGCGTTTGCAGCGACTACCGCCGCGAATTCTGGCGCTTCGCCTGGCCGCGGCTCAAGACAGGCGACATCGAGCGTATCATCAGCGTCGGCCTCGTCGCCCACCACCTCATTCTGTTCGCGCGCGGCGCCGCCAGCGGCCGGCAGAACGCGTCGTATTATTCGACGCGGCTGCGTGAGGCGGCGGTGCCGGCGGAGTAGCCGCTTCTCAGGCGGCCGCCATTACCAGCGAACGATGGGCGGCGACGCCGGCCATGGCGCCGTCGGCGACCGCGAGCGACACCGACGTCATCGCCAGCGCCGCGTCGCCGCAGGCGAACACGCCGGGCACGCTGGTTGCCTTGAATTCGTCGGTGGTGACGTACGGGCCGAGCATGCCTTCGGTGAAGGCGCAGCCGAGTTGGGCCGCCAGCGGGCTCGCCGGCTCGGTCCGCGGCGCCGCGAACAGCCCGGCGAGAGGGAAGGTGCGGCCGTCGGCAAGCTCCACGGTGACGTCGTCGTTGCCGGTGACGGCCGCAACTGCGCCGGCCACGACGGTGACGTTGCGCCGCCGGAGCATCGCCTGCTGCTCGTCGTCGGGTGTGAAGCTGTCGTTGAGGAACAGCGTGGTCGGGCCCCAGTCCGGCACCAGTTGCGCGTGATGGAGCGCGAGAGGTCCCGACGCCAGCACGCCGAGGGGCCCCTGCGCGAACTCATAGCCGTGGCAGTAGGGGCAGTGGACCACTGTTCGGCCCCAGCGCTGGCGCAGGCCCGGGATCTCCGGCAGGTGATCGACGATGCCGGTGGCAAGCACCAGCCGCCGCGCGTCGTGGCGCTCGCCGTTCGCCGTCGACACCGCGAAGGCGTCGATCGATCCTGCCGCCTCGGATGCGCGGCCCTCGCGCCAGGTGACGGTGGGGTAGGCGAGCAGCTGCGCTCGCGCATCCGCGGTGATCGCCGCCGGCGGGCGGCCGTCCTGGCCGAGAAAGCCATGGGAGGCATGGGCGAAGCGGTTGCGCGGCTCGCCGGCGTCGATCACTAGCACGTCGCGGCGGGCACGCGCGGCCTGCAGGCCGGCGGCGATGCCGGCGTAGCTGCCGCCGACAATGATGACATCATACGGCACGGGGTTTCTTTCTCGATTGACTGCGGTAGGCGGCGAACCGCCGGTTGAAATCGTCCGACAGGTCCGCCAGCGAAATGGTTCCGAGACGCGCGAGCAGCAGGGCTTCGGCATCATGGAACGCGCTGTCGAGCGCGCTGTTGAGCGCCTGCTCGACAAGGCAGCCGGGCGCCTCGGTGCGGTTGCCGAGCGCGAACACCGTGGGCGCGCCCAGCGCGTCGTAGATGTCCTTGATGCTGACGGCCTTGAGGTCGCAGGCGATGGTCCAGCCGCCGCCATGGCCCTTTTCGGATTGCACGAAGCCCGCTTCGCGCAGCCCCGCCATCATGCGCCGTACCACCACGGGGTTGGTGCTCATGCACAGAGCAAGTTCGTCCGATGTCATCGGCTGGCCGCGCTCGGCCATGTGCAGCAGCACATGCAGGGCGCCGGAAAGTCTGCTGTCTCGTCTCACGTAACTTCGTATGCTACATGAAGCCGGCGACGTCAAGCGCGCCATGGCGTCCGTCGGGATCGGTCAGCAAGTCTGACCGTGACGCACCAGCGATCGTGATCGGCGCTGCCTTGCGGTCGCCCCGATGCGGGACGACATTCGAGGGCAGGGGCGCATCCGGCGTTGTCGTTGCGATCACCAGGCGTGGTCGGAGCGGCACAGAGGAGTGACACCATGCGCGAGATGGAAATCCACGACATCGCCCGTCAGATGCTCGAGCGTCACGGCCAGCAGGCCATCGCCACCGCTGCGCAGAAGGCGCAGGCGTGCGAGAAGGATGGCGACAAGGTCGAGGCGCGGAACTGGCGCCACATCGAGGACGCCATGAAGATGATGCGCGGCCCGCATCAGAGCTAGCTGCGAGGCGCCTACATCCGTTCCTGATGGCGAGGAGCGGCCAAAGGCCGCGTCTCGAACCATGAGGCCGGTGCGCATCGTCGGTGGCCTCATCCTTCGAGACGGCTGCTCCGCAGCCTCCTCAGGATGAGGGGAAAGCAGCGAAGGTCGTCTTGTCCTTGCTTGTGATTGAAGCCCGCGCGCCGGGGCCGATCCAAACCCGGGTGAGCACGGCGATATCCAGCAGCCCCGATCTCTCCGCAGTGGCCGGGCTTGTCCCGGCCACCGTTGCTTCCGATGCTCACACCGACCGGGTGATGCCGCCGTCGACACGGATGTTCTGGCCGGTGATGTAGCCGCCGCCGGGCGAGGCGAGGAAGGCGATGGTCGCGGCGATCTCCTCGCTTTTGCCATAGCGGCCCATCGGAATGCGCTGGCGGCGGTCTTCCGTCTCCGGCAGGCTGTCGATGAAGCCGGGCAGCACGTTGTTCATGCGCACATTGTCGGGCGCGTACTTGTCGGAGAACAGCTTGGTGTAGGCCGCGAGCCCGGCGCGGAACACGCCGGAGGTCGGGAACAGCGGATCGGGTTCGAACGCGGCGTAGGTCGAGATGTTGATGATCGCGCCGCCGCGCTGTGCCGCCATGATCGGCGCGACGAGACGCGTTGGGCGGATCACGTTCATCAGGTAGACATCGAGGCCGGTGTGCCAGTCGTCATCCGTCAAATCGAGGATCGGCGCGCGCGGACCGTGGCCGGCACTGTTGACGAGCACGTCGACCCGGCCCCATGCGGCCATCGCGGCCTCGACCAGCCGGCCGAGGTCGTCGTTGGAGCGGTTGGAGCCGGTGATGCCGATGCCGCCCAGCGACGTTGCCAGCGCCTCGCCCTTGCCCGACGACGAGAGGATCGCGACCTTGAAGCCATCGGTGGCGAGGCGCTGCGCGGCCGCCGCCCCCATGCCGCTGCCGCCCGCGGTGACGATGGCGACCTTGTGCTGAGACATGACGATCCTTTCGATGCTCGTGCTCTTTGCGAGATGGGCGCCTTGATAGCATCGGTCGCCGCGATGTTCGATCGGGTTTTTCGTCACGCAGAAATTCGCGCGGCGCATGCGACGGCGGAGGGCCTATCCTTCCCGCCTGTTTGTCGTCATGATCCCCGCCGCAATGATGGCTCGGCGCGGCAGGGATCGATGACCGATGTGACCACAGCGGACGAATTCTCCACGGCGCTGACGCACCTCGTCCCGCGGCTGTTTGGTGCCGACTGGCGGCTCTCCGCGCTCCACCGGCTGTCCGGCGGCGCCAGCAAGGAAACCTGGGCGTTCGACGCGACCGACGGCGGCGCGCGGCGCCGGCTGATCCTGCGCCGCGCGCCGCCGCATGCCAATGCGCGCATGGGCGGGGCGGAGCTGGAAACCGAAGCGGCCCTGATGCGCCTTGCCGGTGCCGCCGGCGTGCCGTCACCGCATGTGTTGCATGTGCTGTCGGAAGCGGACGATCTCGGCCAGGGCTTTGTCATGGCGCATGTTGCGGGCGAGACCATCGCACGCAAGATCCTGCGGGACGAGGCGTTCGCGCGCCTGCGGCCGCGCCTCGCGCGCGAACTCGGCGGCATCCTGGCGCGGCTGCATGCCATCGCCGTCGACAGCCTGCCGCCGCTCGGCACCGTCACCGCGGCGGAAGAATTGGCGCACATGCGCGAGACCTATCGTGCCGACGGCCAGCCGCGGCCGGTGTTCGAATACGCCTTTCGCTGGCTCGCCGACCATGCGCCGGCCGAGCCGCCGCCGTCGCTGGTCCATGGCGATTTCCGTCTCGGCAACTTCATCGTCGACGGGCAGGGCGTGCGCGCGATCCTCGACTGGGAGCTTGCCCATCTCGGCGATCCGCTGCGCGACATCGGCTGGATCTGCACCGGCTCCTGGCGCTTCGGCGGCATCGACAAGCCGGTCGGCGGCTTCGGTGAGCTCTCCGACCTCGTCGCCGGTTATGAAGACGCCGGCGGCGCGCGCGTGGATCTGGCGCGGGTCAAATTCTGGGAAATCTTCGGCTCGCTGCGCTGGGGCGTGATGTGCCTCTCGATGCTGGCGCGCTACGAGCGGGGAGGCGACCGCACCATCGAGCGTGCCATGATCGGCCGCCGTGCTTCCGAAACCGAAATCGACCTGTTGCGGCTGCTGTTGCCGCGGAGCTGATGCCATGCAGGACCGTCCCGATCCCGTCGACCTGATCCGCACCGTCGCCGCCACGCTGCGCGACAAGCTGATGCCGCAGCTTGCCGGCAGTGCCGCATTCGAGGCCCGCGTCGCCGCCAACGCCCTCGATCTCGTCGTGCGCCAGCTCACGCTGGCCGGTGCCAGCGAGGACGCCGAGCTGGTGCGGCTCGAGGCGCTGCTCGGTGTGGGCGGCCCGCTCGCCGACCTCAACCGCTTGCTGTGCGAGCGCATCGCGACCGGCGCCATCGCCGCTGATGACGCGGCGCTGCGCGACCATCTGTGGGCGACCACGCTCGACAAGCTCGCGGTCGATCAGCCGACCTACGCCGCCTACCGTGCGGAGGCCGGCAAGACCTGACCTGCGCCTGCACAACGACAAGAGCCGAAAAGGGAAACGCCATGGATTTTTCGCTGCCGCCGGAGCTGACCGCCTATCTCGCCGAGCTCGACGCCTTCATTGCCAGCGAGATCACGCCGCTGCAGCAACAGGACGACAACGGCCGCTTCTTCGACCATCGCCGCGAATGGGCGCGCACCGATTTCGACAATGACGGCCTGCCGCGCCATGAATGGGAAGCGCTGCTGCGCGAGGCCAAGAATCGCGCCGACCGCGCCGGCCACCTGCGCTTCGCGCTGCCGAAACGCTATGGCGGCCGCGACGGCAGCAACCTGTGGATGGCGGTGATCCGCGAGCACTTCGCCAGCCAGGGGCTCGGCCTGCACAACGACCTGCAGAACGAGCATTCGATCGTCGGCAATTTTCCCCTCGTCACCATGCTCGACACCTACGGCACCGAGGCGCAGAAGCAGCGCTACATCGAGGCCAGCATCCGCGGCGAGGTGCGCATCGCTTTCGGCCTGACCGAGCCCGATCACGGCTCGGACGCTACCCACATGGAGACGCGCGCCGTGCGCGAGACCCGCGACGGCATCGACGGCTGGCGCATCGACGGCGAGAAAATGTGGACCACGGGCATGCATGTGGCGACCCACTGCGCCACCTTCGTGCGCACCTCCGGCAAGGACGGCGATGCCTCCGGCATCACCTGCTTCCTGGTGCCGACCGACACGCCGGGGGTGAAGGTCGAGGAGTACCTGTGGACCTTCAACATGCCGACCGACCATCCGCGGGTGTCGTTCACCAATGTTTTCGTGCCCGACGAGGCGCTGTTCGGGCCCATCGAGCGCGGGCTGTCGCTGGCGCAGTGTTTTGTGCATGAGAACCGCATTCGCCAGGCGGCGAGCTCGCTGGGCGCTGCGGTCTATTGCATCGAGGAGAGCGTGGCTTACGCGCGCGAGCGCAAGCCCTTCGGCAAGCCGCTCGCCGACAACCAGGCGATCCAGTGGCCGCTGGTGGAGCTGGCGACGCAGGCGGAAATGCTGCGGCTGCTGATCCGCAAGACCGCCCACGAGATGGATGGCCTCAGCCGCGATGGCATCGAGAAGACGCTGTCCGACAAGGTCTCGATGTGCAATTACTGGGCGAACCGGCTGTGCTGCGAGGCCGCCGACCGCGCCATGCAGGTGCATGGCGGCATGGGCTACTCCCGCCACAAGGCGTTCGAGCACATCTACCGTCATCACCGCCGCTACCGCATCACCGAGGGTAGCGAGGAGATCCAGATGCGCAAGATCGCGGCCTTCCTGTTCGGCTTCATGGGGCCGCGCAAAGTCAGGGCAGGCACGTTGGCGTGACGCGCAGCTAACGGGGGGCAGCGGCGCCCTGCGGCTTGCTCCGCCGCGCCGCCAGCCAGTTCTCGAAGCGCTGCACGACGACGAAGAAGGCCGGCACGAACAGCACCGCGAGGCAGGTCGATGCGATCATGCCGCTGAACACGGTGATGCCGATCGACTTGCGGGCGCTGGCCCCCGCGCCGGTGGCCAGCACCAGCGGCGCGACGCCGAGGATGAAGGCGAACGACGTCATCACGATCGGGCGGAAACGGGCGCGCGCGGCTTCGATCGCCGCGGCGAGCAGCGGCTTGCCGTCGCGGACATAAAGCTCGCGCGCGACCTCGACGATCAGGATGGCGTTCTTGGCCGACAGCGCGATCAAGAGGATCAGGCCGATCTGGACATAGAGATTGTTCTCGATCCGCAGTCCCGTCAGCACGGACATCGGCCCGAGCAGCGACAGCGGCACGGCGAGGATGACTGCGACCGGCGCGTACCAGCTCTCGTACTGTCCGGCCAGCACCAGATAGACCAGCAGCATGGCGAGGCCGAAGACGTAGTAGATCTGCCTGCCGACCGCCTTTTCCTGGTAGGACATCGCCGTCCATTCATAGGCCATGCCGCGCGGCAGGGTTTTGGTCGCGATCTCTTCCATCAGCGCGATCGCCTGGCCGGAGCTGAAGCCCTGGGCGGGCAGGCCGACGACGGTCGCGGAGGGGTAGAGGTTGTACAGGCTGACCAGCGATGGGCCGATCGTCGGCGTCACCTTGGCCACGGTCCCGAGCGGAATCATGCTGCCCTGCTGGTTGCGCACCATCAGGCCCTCGATGTCCTGCGGGCGCAGGCGGAACGGGGCGTCCGCCTGGGCGTAGATCTGGAAGGTGCGGCCGAAGCGGTTGAACTGGCTGACGTAGCTCGACCCCAGATACGAGGCCAGCGCCGAGAACACCTGGTCGGTCGAGACGTGCAGCGTCTGAATCTTGACACGGTCGACCTCGACATTGAACTGCGGTACGGCCGAGCGGAACGGCGAGCTCACCCGCTGCAGGGCGCTCTGGGTTGCGGCGTTGGCGACGACGGCGTTGGTCACGGCCTGCAGCTTGCCATAGTCGGAGCTGCCGTCGCGCAGCTCGACCTGCATGGCGAAGCCCGCGGCGTTGCCGATGCCCTGGATCGGAGGCGGCGGCAGCACGATGATGCGCGCCTCGGCAATCGCGGCGAGCGACTGGTTGAGGCCGACGACCAGCGCGCGCAGGTCTTCGCCGGCGCCGCGCGCGCTCCAGTCGTTCAGAACGATGTAGGCGACGCCGGCATTGGCAAGGCTCGCACTGTTGTCGAGGGCGGAGATGCCGGAAATGCCGATGGTGTGGGCGACGCCGGGCGTCCTGCCGGCGATCGCGCTGACCTCGTCGAGCACGCGCTGGGTGCGGTCGAGCGCGGCGCCGTCCGGCAACTGGACGGCCGCCAGCAGGTAGCCCTGATCCTCGATCGGCAGGAAGCCGGTCGGCACCCGCGCGAGACCATAGCCGCCGACGCCGATCAGGATCAGCGCGACCAGCACCGCCGCATGGCTGTGTTCGACCAGCCGTCCGATCAGGCCGGCATAGCCGCGCTCGATCCGGGCGTAGATGGCGTTGAAGCCGCGATAGAACCAGTTGCGTCGCTCGGCGGGCACCGGAGGCCGCAGCCACAGCGCGCATTGCGTCGGCTTCAATGTCGCGGCGTTGATGGCGCTGATCAGCGCGGTGGCGGCGATCACCAGGGCGAACTGGGCGTAGATCCGTCCGGTGAGGCCGGGGAGGAACGCGGCCGGCAGGAACACCGACACCAGCACCAGCGTGATGCCGATGATCGGGCCGAACAGCTGATTCATGGCACTGATCGCCGCCTGCGGTCCGGTCATGCCGCGCTCGATGTTGTGGGCCGCGCCCTCGACCACGACAATGGCGTCGTCGACCACGATGCCGATGGCGAGCACGATGGCGAACAGGGTGGAGAGATTGACGGTGAAGCCGAGCGCGGCCATGGCGGCGAACGCGCCGATGATGGTGACCGGCACCGTGGTCGCCGGCACCAGCATCGCGCGCCAGTCCTGCAGGAACACCAGGATCACGATCAGCACCAGAAGGGCGGCCTCGACCAGGGTCTTGTAGACCTCGTCGATCGAGGCGGTGACGAACTTCGTGGTGTCGAAGGGGATGTCGAAGGTTAGCCCGGACGGGAAGCCGCCGGACAGCTCGGTCATTCGCGCGCGGACCGCGTTGGCGACATCGAGCGCGTTGGCGCCCGGCGACTGGAACACGCCGATGCCGGTGGCGGGACGCCGGTCGAGCGAGAACACCTGGCTGTAGGTCTGGGCGCCGAGCTCGACGCGGCCGACGTCGCGCAGCCGCGTCACATCGCCATTGTCGCCGGTCTTGACGATGACATCCTCGAACTGGGCGGCCTGGTCGAAGCGGCCGTTGACGTTGAGCGTGTACTGGAACGCCTGGCCGGCGGGCGTCGGCGGCATGCCGACCTGTCCGGCGGTCACCTGCTGGCTCTGCTGCTGCACCGCCTGGACGACGTCCTGGGGCATCAGGCCGCGCGACTGCAGCCGGTTCGGGTCGAGCCACAGCCGCATCGAGTACTGGCCGGCCCCGAACACATTGACATTGCCGACGCCGGGAATGCGCGCGAGCTCGTCCTTGATGTTGATGGTGGCATAATTGCTGAGATAGAGGCTGTCGTAGCGCGCATCCGGCGAGGTCAGCGTCACGAACATCAGGATCGCCGTCGACCGCTTCTGGACGTTGACGCCTTGCGTCTGCACCGCCTGCGGCAGCGACGACAGGGCGCTCGACACGCGGTTCTGGACCAGGACCTGTGCGAAGTTGAGATCGGTCCCGATCCTGAACGTCACCGTCAGGGTGTAGGTGCCGTCGGCGCCGCTGTAGGACTGCATGTAGAGCATGCCCTCGACGCCGTTGACCTGTTGCTCGATCGGCAGCGCGACGGTGTCGATGACGATCTGGGCGCTGGCGCCGGGATAGCGCGTCGTGACCTGCACGGTCGGCGGCACGACGTCCGGATACTGCGCGACCGGAAGGCCGAGCAGTGCAACAGTGCCGATCAGCACCATCAGAACGGCGATGACATTGGCGAGAACGGGCCGCTCGATGAAGAATTTCGAGATCATGGGCGATCCCTATTTGTCAGCCGCGCGGGTCTGTTCGCTCGGGCGCTGCACCGGGTCGACCTTCTGGCCGGGGATCGCGCGCAGCAGGCCGGACACCACGATCCGGTCATCCGGACCAAGGCCCTTTTCGATGACCCGCAGCTCGCCAAGGATCGGCCCGACCTCGACCTTGCGCTGCTCGACGATATTGTCCTTGTTGACGATCAGCACGTAGCGGCCGCCCTGATCGCTGCCGAGCGCGACATCGGGCACCACAAGGCTGTCCGGCGTTTCGCGCAGCGGCACGCGGACACGGACGAAATAGCCGGGCAGCAACGTGCGGTCGGCATTGGGCAGCACGCCGCGCACGGTGAGCGTTCCCGTCGACTGGTTGACGGTCGGCGCGGCATAATCGAGCTTGCCGGCATGGGGATAGCCGGTGTCGGTCTGCAGGCCGACCTCGATGCGGACTTTCTGCAGATCGTCCGAGGTCAGGCCCTGGCGCATCGCGCCGGCATGGATGCGGATGACGTCCTGCTCGCTGACCGTGAAGTTGACGTAGATCGGGTCGAGCTGGACGATGGTCGCAAGCTGGGTCGGCGATGCCGCCCCGACCAGTTCGCCGACCGAGACGAGATGCGCGCTGACGATGCCGTCGAACGGGGCCTTGACGCTGGTGTAGCCGTAATTGACGTCGGCGATGCGGGTGTTGACCTGCGCCTGCTGCAGGTTGGCGCGGGCATTGTCGCGGGTGGCTGCGGATTGCTCGAAGGTCGCCTGCGACGCGAACTGCTTGGCGGCGAGATCCGACTGGCGCTTGTAGTCGGCTTCCGACTGGGTCAGCGACGCCTGGGCGCCGGCCTCCGCCGCCTGCGCCTGCTCGAGCTTGAGCTTGTAGGTCTGCGGTTCGATCGTGAACAGCGTGGTGCCCTGCTTGACGAAACTGCCGTCCTTGTAGTCGATGGTCTCGAGCACGCCCTGCACCCGCGCGACGAGATCGACGATCTTGACCGGTGCGGTGTTGCCGGTGGCTTCGAGATAGCGCGTCACCGCTTGTCGCTGCGGCGTCGCGACGTCGACCTTCGGTGCGGGTGGCGGAACGAAGTTGTTGTCGTCGCATCCGCCGAGCGCTGCGAGCGATCCCGCCGCGGCGATGACGGCGATCGGGAAACGCGCGTGATGTGCGACGGTCCTGATGCAACCGCGAAGTCGCGGGCCCATCGAAGGATGCCTGGGCGTCATCGCCGTTCTCCCTGTCGATCGCGTTCGGCGGTCGCTGCGCCACGTCAATGGTACATTCGCGCTTGCTGAACAATTCAAAAACAGGCAGTCTGGTCCGGATTGAGGTCTCTCTGCTGATCGGTTGCCTGATCTGACGTGATCGAAGCCGCCTTCATCGAAGGCAAAGTGCTGGAGATCCGAAATGCCTCACTCAAATGTGTCTCATCATGTAAAGCGCCGTCCTGCGACGCAAGCCATTTTCATCGCGGCGGCCAGCCTTGTTGTGACAAGCCTGGCCCTGACGGCGCCGGTTGCGTCGCAGCAACCGACGCAGGCGCAACGCGATGCGGTCCGTGCGGCATGCCGGTCCGATTATGAAGCGCACTGCGCGAGCGTGCCGCCAGGGGGCAAGCCGGCGCTGATGTGCCTGAAGAAAAATCTGGCAAGCCTTTCCGAGCCATGCCAACGCGCGGTCAATGCGATCGTGGGCGCAGCCGCGCCGGCCGCTCAGCCGTCGGCGCCCGCTGCCGCGACGGCTGCACCCGCAGCGTCGGCCGCATCGACGGCATCGCCTGCGACGGCGGCCAACCCGCCCGCCGCCGCGCCGCCGGCGGCTGCGACGACGCCCAAAGCCGCCGCCGTGCCRCCGCCGTCCGGCGGCGGGCAGGTGGCAGTCGGGGCCGCGGCACCTGCTGCGATGCCGCGTGCGATGTCGCCGCGTCAGGAAATCGTTCTGGTGAGATCGTCGTGCGGTCGCGATTTCCGCATGCTGTGCGGCGATGTTCCACTTGGCGGCGGCCGCGTGATCGAATGCCTGCGCGCCAACGAAGCCTCGCTCTCCGCCCGTTGCCAGAGCGCGATGGCCGGGTTGCGTCGATAGGCCTGGTGGCGCCGCATGCGGCGTGGCGGCTGCGCACGTCCTCGTTCGTATCGAAGTGAAGTGAAGGAGAGTCTGATGAAGCGCGTCATCTTCGGACTGCTGGTCGTGATCGGGATGACGGCGTTCGGGGCAGGTGGTGCATCCGCTGCTCCGGCGCCCGACGGACTGGCGCGTGCGGCGTCATCGGTCGGTCAGCCCTTCGATCCCGCCTATTATGTCGTTCGCCGTGGCTACTACGGCCCGCGCGGCGGGTGCCGGCGCGTGCGCGTCTGCGGCCCCTACGGCTGTGTCTGGAGACGGCGCTGCTGGTAGCAGGCGACTGAACGCGGACGGGCTGTCGTCGCCTCTGGCGAGACAGCTCCGTGCCGCGTGCGCGTTGCCGCTCGTCACTCGCCGCGGAAGGCGAGAATGAGCTGGATCAGCCGAACGGACAGGGCGAAATAGGACACCGCCAGAATGATCTGGAGGGCGGTATGCCATTGCCTCTTGGACAGCTTGAATAGCCCGTCGATGAAATTCATGACGAGCAGGGCGATGCCAAAGAGCTCGACCCCGAGACCGACGAAGCTGTGGCGCAGATAGCCGAAGAGCTGGATCGCGGGCTCGGTGCTCGAAACGTGCGCGCCGGCGGAGATGATCAGCGTGCCGATGATGATCTTTTCGACATGCTCGAAGACAGACTTGATGCCGCGTTCGATATGCCTGGCGTAGAACGCCTGCCAGCGTCTCCCGGTCGCCTGCATTCAGACCTCCCTGCGCTGTGAAGCGCGTGACCTGTATGAACCGTGACCCACGATCGGCCTGTGAACGGTGCCGAGGGATCCGCACTATAGAGGAAGCGTGCGCCGGCCGGGAGACGCCGGTCAGGGCTGCATCCGGCGCCTCGGACCGGGGATTGTCATCACCGCCGCCGCAGGACGGCTTCTGCGGGCTGCGCCGGTGATGGCCAGCTGATATTTTTCACAGGCTGATCTTTGTCGCACCCTGGTGTAGGGTGCCGCGCTCCGGGCCGCACCGGTTCGGGGCGGGACGCGCGCACGTGACCTGAACCTGACAGGTGACATCAACCTGACAGGGGCGGTGTGCGCTATCAGCGGATGAGATCGGATAAGGGATGCAGTCGGATATGGTCAAATCGGGTGGGATGAAAGCGGTGCTGACGGCCATCCCGGCATTGATGCTGGCAACCGCGGCGATGGCCGCGCCGCAGGGCGGGGGTTTTGCGTCACGGGCGCCGGAGACGATCACGCAGGTTCGCCTGGTCTGTGACCAGTTCTGCAATTGCTGGTCGACGAAGTATCAGGAGCGGCGCCAGCGCGAGCGCCCCGAGGAGCTGAGCGGTCCGCGCTGTCCCCGTGGCGGCCACCTCAATTACTACTATCAGGCAGGGGCGCCGACCGAGACGAACTTCTTCGACAATTTCTTCGGCCTCATCCCGCCGGGGCCGTCCTATCGCAGCTGGTGACGCGGCGGCGCGCAACGACCTTCGCTCCTCATCCTGAGAAGCCTGCGCAGCAGGCGTCTCGAAGGATGAGTTCCAGACGTTGTCGCTCATTGGCCTCATGGTTCGAGACGCGCGGCATTGCCGCGCTCCTCACCATGAGGAGATCGAACGCGACGGAACGGAAGAGTTTTTGACTCTACCGCTCGTCGGCGATCACCTTGCCGTCGTTCGGCAGCGAGCCTGGTGTCACCAGGTCGACGGCGCCGCGCAGCTTGGTGACGCCTTGCAGCGTGGCTGCGACGGCACTGCGCAGCGCGTCGCTGATGTCGGCGGCTTCGGCCCTCAGCGTCATGGCATCGGTCTCGCCGGCGCGGCTGACCACGAGGCGCAGCCGGCCGAGCTCGGGATGGCGGCGGCCGACATCGGCGATCTGCTCGGGCCGCACGAACATGCCCTTGACCTTGGCGGTCTGGTCGGCGCGACCCATCCAGCCCTTGATGCGCATGTTGGTGCGGCCGCAGGGGCTGACGTCCGGCAGGGCCGCCGTGAGATCGCCGAGCGCAAGACGGATCCAGGGATGGTGCTGACAGAGCGAGGTGACGACGATCTCGCCGACATCGCCGTCGCGCACGGGCGTGCCGGTGCCGGGCTGCACGATCTCCAGGATGAGATCCTCGTTGACCACGAGGCCGTCGCGTGCCGGCGTCTCATAGGCGATGAAGCCGAGATCGGCGGTGGCGAACGCCTGGTAAGCGTCGATGCCGCGCGTCCTGAATTCGTCCTGCAGCGACTTGGGAAACGCCGCGCCGGACACCACCGCGCGGCGGATCGAGGACACATCGCGCCCGGCGGTGGCGGCGGCATCGAGCAGGATCTTGAGGAAATCGGGCGTGCCGCAATAGGCGGTCGGCCGGTAGGCCTCGATCAGCTCGAACTGCTGCTCGGTGTTGCCCGGGCCTGCCGGGATCACCGCGCAGCCGAGCGCGCGCGCCGCGCCGTCGAAGATGAAGCCGCCGGGGGTGAGATGATAGCTGAAGGTGTTGAGCACGACGTCGCCCGGTCGCAGTCCCGCAGCATGGAGGCAGCGTGCGCCGCGCCACGGATCGGCCGCAGCCGGCTCGGGCTCGAAGATCGGACCCGGCGAGGTGAACAGGCGGCCGAACGCGCCTGGCGGCGCGTGCACGAAGCCGCCGAACGGCGGCTTGCCCTTGTGCAGCGCCGGCAGGTCGGATTTGCGCAGCACGGGCAGCCGCGCCAGCGCCGCGCGGTCGGTCACGCCGGCCGGATCGACGCCGGCGAGGTGCTCGGCATAAGCCGGCGCGGCCATCGCCTTGCGCAGCACGTCGGGCAGGCGGCCGAACAGCTCGGCATCGCGCTCGGCCGGGGAGCGGGTCTCGCGGGTGTCGTAGTGGTTGGTCATGGCCGCTCTTTCGCTTCTGTCCTGTCGTTCTGCTCATGGTGAGGAGCGCAGCAAAACCGCGCGTCTCGAACCATGTGGCCGAGGCGTTGCTATCGTTGAGGCCTCACCCGTCGAGACGCCTGCCGTGCAGGCTGCTCAGGATGAGGAAGGTTTGCCGCACGGCGCGGGGCCGGGCTTCACGAAATCCTCACAGCCAGCGCTTGCGGCGCTTGAAGCTCTTGAGGTTCTTGAAGCTCTTGCGCTGGTCGCCGGCGCCGCCGAGGTAGAATTCCTTGACGTCCTCGTTGTCGCGGAGATCGTCGGCGGTGCCGTCGAGCACCACCTTGCCCTGTTCCATGATGTAGCCGTGGTTCGCCACCGACAGCGCGGCGCGGGCGTTCTGCTCGACCAGCAGGATGGTGACGCCGAGGTCGCGGTTGATCTGGCGGATGATGCCGAACACTTCCTTGACCAGCAGCGGGGACAGGCCCATCGACGGCTCGTCCATCAGGATCATCTTGGGCCGCGCCATCAGCGCGCGGCCGATCGCCAGCATCTGCTGTTCGCCGCCGGAGAGATAGCCGGCAAGGCCGGTGCGCTCCTTCAGCCGCGGGAAATAGTTGTAGACCATTTCGATGTCGCGCTCGACCTCACGGTCGCGCCGCGTGAAGGCGCCGAGCCGCAGGTTCTCGAGCGAGGTCATGTCGGAGACGATGCGGCGGCCCTCCATCACCTGGAAGATGCCGCGCCGCACGATCTTGTCGGGATCGATGCCATTGATGCGCTCGCCGTCGAACACGATGTCGCCGCGGGTGACCTCGCCGTCCTCGGTCTTGAGCAGGCCCGAGATCGCCTTGAGTGTGGTGGACTTGCCGGCGCCGTTGGCGCCGAGCAGCGCCACGATGGCGCCGCGCGGCACGTCGAGGCTCAAGCCCCGCAGCACCAGGATGACGTCGTCATAGATCACTTCGATGTTTTTCACCGACAGCAGCGGCGCCGGTGCCGTGGACGGCGTCGGTCCGGTGGACGGTTGGGGAGCCTGCAACATCGTGATCCTCGGTTCAGGGGTGAAGCCGCCCGACCTTGGTCGGGCAGCATGTCCTGTGTCAGCTCCTCATGGTGAGAAGCGCGGCGCCGCCGCGCGTCTCGAACCATGGGGCCTCATCCCTGCGAGACGCGGCCGCTGGCCGCTCCTCAGGATGAGGAGAAGCGCGGCGCGCTTACCAGCCCAGCCACTCGGGCTTGCGCGGCAGTTCGACGGTCTTGACCTTCTCCAGCTTGATGACGCCCTTGGCCATCAGGTCGTTGAGGTCGCCGTCGGTCGAACCCGTGACCTTCGCCCGGTAGAGATCGACCTTCATCGTGCCGCGATGATCCTTGTCGGTCCAGGTCGACGGGCTGCAGACGCCCTCGAGGCCGGCCGGCACCCAGTCCTTCTTCTGATAGAAGCCCTTCACCACGTTGTCGCCGGTCGCGCCCCCGTTCTTGAGGGCCCAGTCGAGCGCTTCCTTGGTGTAGAGCGCGGCGCAGACCGCGGCGACATAATGCACCGGCCGATAGATCTTGCCGGTCGGGTCGGACATCTTGGAAATCTCCATCACCGTCTTCATGCCCGGCGCGTTGCCGCCCCAGCCGACCGCGGTGCGCAGCGGGAAGATCACGCCATCGGCGGCTTCGCCCGCGGCCTTCGCCGCATTCTCGTCCATGCCCCAGACGTTGCTCAGGAACTGGACGTCGACGCCGGCTGCCTTGCAGGCCTTCATCACCGAGATGCCGGAGGCGGCGGTGTTGCCGAGATAGGCGTAGTTGGCGCCGGAGCTCTTCAGGCTGAGGCACTGGGCGCTGTAATCGCCCGGCGTCATCGTGAACACCAGCGGCGGCAGCACATCGAAGCCGAGCTCCTTGGCCATGGCCTCGCCGGCTTCCTTCGGCGCGTTCGGGTAGGGGTGGTTGGCGCCCATGTGCACGAACTTCGGCTTGCCCGCCTTGCCCTTGGCTTTCCAGTCCTCCGCCGCCCAGGTCAGCTCGGCGCGCAGCGCATCCGAATAGGTCGGTCCATAGAAGAAGTTGTAGGGCGCCGCCTTCGCCTTGCCGCCGGCACCGGTCGGATCGGCGATCGCCGCGGCATAGGAGCCGGAGATATAGGGGATCTTGTCCTGGGTCAGGAAGCCGCTGAGCGCTTCGGTGTCGGCCGTGCCCCAGCCCATGATCAGGGCGACCTTGTCGCTGCCGGACCACTTCTTGTACTGCGCCACCGCGCGCGGCACCTGGTAGCCATAATCGACGGTGTCGACGTCGAGTTTGGCGCCGTTGATGCCGCCGTTCTTGTTGAGCCAGGCGAAGGTGTCGGCGACGGCCTGGCCGAACGGCGTGCCGACGTCGGCGGTGCCGCCGGAATAGTCGGCAAGGTGTCCGATCTTGACGGGCGACTGCGCCAGCGCGCCGCTGCCCGCGAGCAGCAGCGCGACCGCGGCCGTGCCGAGGGTGGTCTTGATGGTCATGAACGTATCCTCCTTTTTTGATCTTTCACATTGTTCTAGTGGGAGAACGGATAGAGCTTCCAGTAGGCCTTGATCTGGCGCCAGCGGTGCGCAAGGCCATCCGGTTCGAAGATCAGGAACAGGATGATGATCAGGCCGACGGCGATCTCGCGCAGGAAGGTCAGGTTGTTGTTGAGCTGCAGCGCCTGGTCGATGGACGAGCCCTTCAGCACGGCGCTCAGCCATTGCATCGATTCCGGCAGGATCACCACGAACGCGGTGCCCATCAGCGTGCCCATGATCGAGCCGGTGCCGCCGATGATCACCATGGCGAGGAACAGGATCGAGCGGTCGATGCCGAAGCCCTCGTTGGAGACCACGAGCTGGTAGTGCGCATAGAGCGCGCCGCCGACGCCGGCGAAGAACGCGGCGAGGCCGAACGACAGCGTGCGGTACTTGGTGAGGTTGATGCCCATGATCTCGGCGGAGAGATAGTGGTCGCGCACCGCCACCAGCGCACGACCGTCGCGGGTGCGCATCAGGTTGGTCACCAGGATGAAGCTTGCGATGACATAGGCCAGCACGACGTAGAAATACTGCCGGTCGCCGTTGACGACATAGCCGAAGATCGAGAACGGCTCGGCCATCGCCGGCACGCTGCCGCCGGTGAACCATTCGGCGCGCGAGAAGAAGTCGAGCAGGATGTACTGTGCCGCCAGCGTGGCGATGGCGAGGTACAGCCCCTTGAGCCGCGCCGCCGGCAGGCCGAAGACGAGGCCGACCAGCGCGGTGACGGCCCCCGACAGCGGGATGGCGAAGAACGCCGGCACCGACAGCTTGCTGGAGAGGTAGGCCGAGGTGAAGGCGCCGAACAGGAAGAACGCGGCGTGGCCGATCGAGATCTGGCCGGTGAAGCCGACCAGGATGTTGAGCCCGAGGGCGGCAATACCGAACATGCCGATCTGGATCAGGATCGCGACCCAGTAGTCGCTGATCAGCCAGGGCGCGATCGCCACCAGCACGATGCCGAGGATCGCGGCGTTGCGGCTGGTGACCGTCGGGAAAATGGTGGTGTCGGCCGCATACGAGGTGCGGAAGTCGCCGGCAGGAAGGAGGGACTGGTTCGCCATGATCAG
Organism: Bradyrhizobium sp. 2TAF24; assembly: GCF_052115025.1. Taxonomy (NCBI): domain Bacteria; kingdom Pseudomonadati; phylum Pseudomonadota; class Alphaproteobacteria; order Hyphomicrobiales; family Nitrobacteraceae; genus Bradyrhizobium; species Bradyrhizobium sp. 2TAF24. Next base: position 30,685 of record NZ_JBFRFW010000032.1, read on the forward strand.
GCCTCCTGTGCGAGGGGCTGTGGCCTCATGGTCCGAGACGCGCGTGCCGCGCTCCTCACCATGAGGAGTTGTCCCTTCCAGCTGGGGAATTTCCCCTCATCCTGAGGAGCGGCCCCTTGGCCGCGTCTCGAAGGATGAGGCCCGTGAGCCGAGATCATTGCCATATTGCCGCTCATCAGATCCGCTCGATGTCCTTGGTGCCGAACAGGCCGTAGGGCTTGATCATCAGGATGATGATCAGCACGTAGAACGGCGCGATTTCGAACAGGTTGCCCCAGTGCAGGTACTCGCCGTCGACGAACTGGGCGATGTTTTCCAGCAGGCCGATGATGATGCCGCCGATCACCGAGCCGGCGATGCTGTCGAGGCCGCCGAGGATCACGGCCGGGAACACCTTGATGCCGTAGGCGGACAGGCCCGACGACACGCCGTTGACCACGGCGACGACGATGCCGGCGACCGCCGACACGGTGGCGGAGATCGCCCATGCCATGGCGAACACGCTCTTGACGGAGATGCCGAGCGACTGCGCCACCTGCTGGTTGAAGGCGGTGGCGCGCATGGCGAGGCCATACTTGGAGACGCGGAAGAACCACGCCATGCCGCCCATCATCGCCACGGAGACCACAAGGCTCAGCACATAGACGGTCTGCAGCTGGAAGCCGGCGAAGCTCACCGTCTGGCTGGCGAAGATCTGCGGGAACGGCTGCGGGTTGACGCCGAACATCCACTTCATCAGCGCCTGCAGGATGGTCGACAGTGCGATCGTCACCATGATCACCGAGATGATCGGCTCGCCGATCATCGGCCTGAGCACAACGAGTTGCACCGCGATGCCGAACGCGAACATGAACACCAGGGTGATCGGCATGCCCAGCCAGAACGGCACCTGGTACTTGGTCAGCAGCGCCCAGCACACCCAGGCGCCGACCAGCAGCAGTTCGCCCTGGGCGAAGTTGACGACCTGGGTCGCCTTGTAGATCAGCACGAACGACATCGCGACGACGCCATACAGCGTGCCGACCACGAGGCCGTTGACGAGAAGCTGGATCAGCAGGTGGGTGTTCATCGCGCGTCCTACTCGGCAGCTTCGGCGAAGGGGCGGCCGCCCGCGAGGTCGACCACGGTCAGCGTGGTGCGCACGCGCTGGGTCGAGCCGTCCTGGAAGCGGATCACGGTGTCGACGTCGATATCCGGACGGCCGGAGTAGATGGCGTCGATGATGTCGGCGTATTTCTCGTTGATCACGCCGCGGCGCACCTTGCGGGTGCGGGTCAGCTCGCCGTCGTCGGCATCGAGCTCCTTGTAGAGCAGCAGGAATTTGGCGATGCGCTGCGCCGGCGGCAGCGTTGCGTTGACGGTCTCGACCTCCTTGCGCAGCAGCGCATAGACCTCGCGGCGCGAGGCGAGGTCGGTGTAGGTCGTGAAGGCGATGCGGTGCTTCTCCGCCCATTTTGAAATGATCGAGTAGCGGATGCAGATCATCGCCGCGAGCTGGTCGCGCCCGGCGCCGAGCACCACCGCCTCGGCGATGTAGGGCGAGAACTTCAGCTTGTTCTCGATGTACTGCGGCGAGAAGCGGTCGCCGCGGGTGGTCTCGGCGAGGTCCTTGATGCGGTCGATGACGACGAGCTGGCTGTCCTTGTTGAAGTAGCCGGCATCACCCGAATACATCCAGCCGTCGCGGATGTCGGCGGTGGAGGCCTCCGGGTTCTTGTAGTAGCCGAGGAACATGTTGGGGTGGCGCACCACGATCTCGCCGACGCCATTGGCGTCCGGCGCCTCGATGCGGATCTCGATATCCCTCGCCATCGGCACGCCGGTGGTGTCGGGATCGACATGATCGGGGCGGTGCAGGGTATAGGCGCCGAGCAGCTCAGTCTGGCCGTACAGCGTGCGCAGCGGCACGCCCATGGCGCGGAAGAACTTGAAGGTGTCGGGGCCGAGAGCGGCGCCGCCGGTGGCCGCCGAGCGCAGGCGGGTGAAGCCGAGGCGGTCGCGCAATGCGCGGTACAGCACCGCATCGGCGAACGCGGAGTGGCCGCCCTGCGCCAGCGCGGCGAGGCCCGCTTTGGTGCCGACGTCGTAGAGCTTCTGCTTCAGCGGGGAGGCGTCCATCACCCGGGCGCGGACGTCGGCGGCGATCGATTCCCAGATCCGCGGCGCGAACAGCACGAAGGTCGGCGCGATCTCGCGGAAGTCGTTCATCATGGTGTCGGCGTGCTCGACGAAGTTGACCTTCATCCGGCACAGCAGGCCTTTGCCGAGCGCGTAGACCTGCTCCATGATCCAGGGCAGCGGCAGCACCGAGACGTACTCGTCGTCCGGGCCCTTGGGGTCGAAGGCGAGGTACGTCGCGCAGTGGCGCAGCACGCGCCCGGGGGCCAGCATCGCGAGCTTGGGGTTCGAGGTCGTGCCCGAGGTGGTGCAGAGGATCGCGACATCCTCGCCATGGGTGAGGTCGACCATGCGGTCGTAGAGGCCCGCGTTCACAGCGCCGTATTCGCGCCCCAGCGCCGCGAGCTTGTCGGCTTCGATCAGGCGGGGGTCGTCGTACTTGCGCATGCCGCGCGGGTCGGAATAGACGATGTGCTTGAGGTGCGGCGCGCGCTCGCCGAGCCCGAGCAGCTTGTCGACCTGCTCCTCGTCCTCGGCGAACACGATCTTGGCTTCGCCGTAGTCGAGGAGGTAGCCGACTTCCTCCTCCAGCGCGTCGCGGTACATGCCGAGGCTCATGCCGCGGATGGCATGGGCGGCGATCTCGGCGGCGACCCAGTCGGGGCGGTTGTCGCCGATGATGCCGACGACATCGCCGGCGCCGAGGCCGAGCGCGGTCATGCCCAGCGCGAAGTCATGCACCCGCGCCTGGTAATCGTTCCAGGTGAACTCGCGCCACAGCCCGAAATCCTTTTCGCGCAGCGCCACGGCGTTGCCATGCTCGGCGGCATTGAGGCGCAGCAGCTTGGGGTAGGTGTCGGCGGCGGCGACGCGGCCCGCATAGTCCATCATGCCGAGACCTCCGCCGGCTGGTCGTCGGGGCTCGTCAGCAACTCGTCCTCTTCGCCGAGATAGGCGCGCTTGACATGCGGATCGGCGAGCACCGCGGCGGGATCGCCCTCGGCGATCTTGCGGCCGAAGTCGAGCACCATGACGCGATGCGAGATATCCATCACCACGCCCATGTCGTGCTCGATCATCATTACCGTCATGCCGTACTCTTCGTTGAGGTCGACGATATAGCGGGCCATGTCCTCCTTCTCTTCGAAGTTCATGCCGGCCATCGGCTCGTCGAGCAGGATCAGGCTCGGCTCCAGCGCCATGGCGCGCGCCAGCTCGACGCGCTTGCGCAGGCCATAGGACAGCGTGCCCGCGGTCGCCTTGCGCACCGCCTGCAGGTCGAGGAAGTCGATGATCTCCTCGACCTTGCGGCGATGCTCCAGTTCCTCGCGACGCGCGCCGGTCAGCCAGTACAGCGAACCGGTGAGGAAGTTGTTGTTCAGCAGGTGGTGGCGCCCGACCATGATGTTGTCGAGCACGCTCATGTGGTGGAACAAGGCGAGATTCTGGAAGGTGCGGCCGATGCCGATGCCGGGCCGCGCATTCGGCGTCAGGCCGGTGATGTTCTTGCCGCGGTAATGCAGGCTGCCCTCGGTCGGGCGGTAGCGGCCGGAAATGCAGTTGACCATTGAGGTCTTGCCGGCGCCGTTCGGGCCGATGATCGAGAACAGCTCACCCTCGTTCACCGTAAAGCCGACGTCGGTCAGCGCGCGGACGCCGCCGAACCGCAGCGAGATGTTGCGCACTTCCAACGCGACGTTGGATTCGTCCCTGGCCAAGCTCGTCGTCTCCCCTGACGGCGCGTTTCGCGCTCTTGTTGTGGTTGGCGATTGATCGTCCGGACACGAAACCTACCCGGTTTCGGCCTGCTAACCTATTCAACGAAGGGCATAATCTTTGTCCAATCGCCGGCTCGGTCGCACGACCGATGCACCTTTCGCGGTGCGTGTGTCCGACGATGGTGCGTTCTGCTCCCATGTTATCAAAGTCGCAGGCGTTGTTCACCCGACGCTTGGATGTGTCTTCGCCCGAAACGGGGCGCAAGAATATCGCCCAGACGACATTTGGAGCGCGGCGCGGTGCGAGCGCTCTCGACCATGGTGCTGTGCACAATCAATAACGGTGCATTGCAATATGTCCGGCAGCTCGGAATGTCCGGGCGACTTCCATTCCGTGCGATCAGAGAGCGGCGCGACGCTGTCCGCCGCAGGCCGGATACCCGAAGCGCGCCACGATCTCCCGGCCGGAGATCGGGTGGAATTCGAACGTGTCCATGAAATGGTGTTCGGTGACGTACTGGCGCAGCGCCGCATTGTAAGCGCTGAGCATGTGCTGTGTCGCCGTCATGCTGATGCCGGTGCGCTGGTTGCCGCCGGCATGAAACAGCAGCGTCGCATTCGGCGTGACGCAGACATTGCGGATCGACAGGAACATGGTGCAGGCGGACTGGCAGTGGCTGTCGATGCGAAAGCGCTCACCCGAAGCGTTGTATTTCGCGATCACCTCGTCGAACAGCTGCATTTCGCCGCGGTGGGCGCCCATGCCCATGAGCTCGCCGCTGGGCTTGCGTGATGTGGAGACTGAGCCGTCGGCGTGCGCCGGCGCGATCGTAGAGGCGGTGAGGGCGCAGAAAAGGGCCGCGATCAGCCACGCGTGTCTCATGGTCACGCTTCCTTGTGGAGGATCGCTGTTGATGGGAATTCCGTCGATCGATCCCCGAGCCGAGCGAATGTCTGGCACGGCTGTGGATGTTCGACAAGACGGATCGGCGGCGCGGGCTGCGAAAGGTGCAGAGGTGTCCGGGTCAACAATCCGTCACGGACGACTGACTTAAAATGCAGCCAGTCGCACGTGGGCTTCCTGCATCGCGCGGGTGATGCTGCGGGTGTCGTCGCAGCCGTCGCCCAGCGCGTGATTGGTGCAGGTGCGGTCGGAGTAGGTGTTCGCGATCATCCGGCGTTCACKGGCGGCGCGCTCTCGGGCGCAACAGATATTCGATGGGCGTGTCGCGCGGGTTGTCGGATCAGCGCAACGCGGGGCGTTGGGGGCAGAAGGCAATGCCGGAAATGATTGCGCTCGCGGAAAGTACCGTGTACTTATAGTACACACTTATGGTACATGGTGCTGCCGTGATCGCTTTCAGACTCCTCTTGACGGTCCCTGTTGTGGTGCTGCTCACCCAACCGTTGTGGGCGCCCGAATGGGGAGCCGGCATTCTTGCTGAAGTCGGAGGCCTCACGCCGATGGGGGCGGCCGCCATCGTGCTCTTTTTCTTTGGGCTTGTGGCTCTTTACTGCGTCAGCCTGCAGCGGTTGTTGCTTGCAATTCCCCCGACCGGTCGCGCCATATCGCCAAGCTCGATATGGCTCATGTTTGCGATCCCGTACAATTTCGTCGAAGACTTCTTTATTGTTGGAGCATTAGCGAAATCGTTGAGGAATGATGACCGGATCCGCGCGAGCAGTCGGAGCTTTTGGCTATTCCTCGGTATGGCCTGGTGCAGTTTTCAGATTGTGTCACTTCTTCCAGGATCAGTCGGGATCGTGAGCGGTGGCCTTGCCCTTCTGCTATGGTTGGCGCATTGGGTGCTCACCGAATGCATGACACGGTCTCCGGTCGGGTCCTCAGCTGACGCAAAGTCTTCTGATACGAGTATGCGAAGTCCTGACTTTCCAACGTGATATCGAATGCCGCTGCCACGCTTCGATCGCCTTCCCGCCGCAACACGAGCTGCGTTTCTCGCGGTCGCACGCGCGCATTTTGCGAGCGAGGGGCGTGACGGCGCCTCAATCAACAAGATCATCGAGGACACCGGCTTCTCGAAAACCTCTGCCTACAACTACTTCGACGGTAAGGACGACCTCTTCGAGACGGTTCTAACGGACACATTCCGTCGCATCAGCGACGTGCTTGGCGAGTGGCGCGTTACCGACAATGAGGCGGCGCTCTGGGCGAACTTCCACAGCGCAAATGAGAGGGTCAATCGCTTCCTTCTCGACAACCCAAACGACCGATTGTTGCTCCAGTACGATACGACGCCGGCGGAGCCCGCGGGCTGGTTGCATGCCTTTTTCTCCAATGCGGTCGAAATCGGCCTTGTCGACATTACGCCGGGGGCTGATTTGCTCGAGCGAGCCACGTTGGCAGTGCTGCGATCATTCGATGACTGGACGCTCGACCGGTTTCCAGAAGCAGCCAGCGCTCAGGCGACCGTGGAGCAACTTTTGCGCCGTCTCTGGACACGGCGATAAACCACCACAAGACCAACGCTGCTCACCCGTTGTTCGAGCGGGAAAAGTTGCTGGAGGAGCAAGAGCAGACCGGAACATGGAAACGCAGGCGCGCCGGGGCATGGTCTGGGAGCGCGGTGGCGGAACGATCCTCGAACAGTCAGATATTGCCGCCGCAGCGCAAAGCCGAGTTGCTGTGCTCAGGGCGACGGATCGCACATGATCGCAGGCTAGACCTCCAGCCACTCCTTGCGCACGCTGGCGTTACCCTTGAGATCGGCGGGGGTGCCCTCGAACACCACCCGGCCGTGGCCCATCACATAGACGCGGTGGGAGATGCGCATGGCGATCGACAGCTTCTGCTCGACCAGCAGGATGGCGACGCCGCGGCGGGCGATCTCGGCGATGAGGTCGCCGACCTGCTGCACGATCAGCGGCGCCAGCCCTTCGGTCGGCTCGTCGATCATGATCAGCTCGGGATCGCCCATCATGGTGCGGCAGATGGTCAGCATCTGCTTCTCGCCGCCGGACAGCACGCCCGCGGCGGTGTCGGCGCGGGCGGCGAGATTCGGGAACATGGCGAGCATGTCGTCGAGCTTCCACTTGCCGGGCTTGCGCGGATCCTTGACCCCCATCAGCAGGTTCTGCCGCACCGTCAGGGTGGGGAAGATGTCGCGGTTCTCCGGCACGTAGCCGAGGCCGAGGCGGGCGATGCGGTGGTTGGGCAGGCCGGCGATGTCCTGGCCCTTGAAGCGGATGGCGCCGTGGGGCGCGACCTCGCCCATGATCGCCTTCACCGTGGTGGAGCGGCCGACACCGTTGCGCCCGAGCAGGCTGACCACCTCGCCGGCGTCGACATGCATGTCGACACCCTGCAGGATGTGGCTCTTGCCGTAATAGGCGTGCAGATCGCTGACCTCCAGCATCAGGCGGCCTCCTCGCCGAGATAGGCTTCCTTGACCTTGGGGTTGTTGCGGATCTCCTCGGGCGTGCCGGAGGCGATGATCTGGCCGTAGACCAGCACCGAGATGCGGTCGGCGAGGCCGAACACCACGCTCATGTCGTGCTCGACGATCACCAGCGTGCGCCCCTCGGTGAGGCGGCGGATCAGCGCCACGGCGCGCTCGGTCTCGGCATGGCTCATGCCAGCGGTCGGTTCGTCGAGCAGGATGACGTCGGCGCCGCCGGCCGTGGTGATGCCGATCTCCAGCGCGCGCTGTTCGGCATAGGTCAGCAGGCCTGCCGGCACGTCGCGCCGCGCGGTGAGGCCGATGTCCTCGAGGATGCGCTCGGTGCGCTCGCGCACGGCGGGCAGGCGGTCGACATTCTTCCAGAACGCGTAGCGCTGGCCGCTCGCCCACAGCACCGCGCAGCGCACGTTCTCCCACACGCTCATGTTGGCGAACACGTTGGTGACCTGGAAGCTGCGCGACAGGCCGCGGCGGTTGATCTGGTAGGGCGGCAGGCCGGAGATCACCTGGTCGCGCAGCAGGATCTCGCCGGAGGTCGGCGTGATGTAGCCGCTGATCAGGTTGAAGGTGGTCGACTTGCCGGCGCCGTTCGGGCCGATCACCGCATGGCGCTCGCCCTGGGCGATGGAGAGGTTGAGGTCGCGGATGATGGCGACGTTGCCGAAGCTCTTGCTGACGTGGCGGACGGTAATGGCCGCGGGGGTGGAGGACGATGTCATGCCGCGATCCCTTTCTCGCGCGCCGCGGTCAGGGCGTCGTCCCAGGCCCGGGCGACATACGCCCAGGTCCGCCGCGCCAGCAGGTAGCCGACGATCATCAGTGCGGCCGCCAGCCCCCAGATCAGCGGGCTCGCCGCATCGAAGCGCATGCCGAAGGCCTGGATGACCGGATCGTCCGAGGCATTGACGGTGTGGTGGACGACGATCTCGATGGCGAGCACGAGGCCGCCGAGCATGGCGAGCGTGGGCACCAGTGCCACGAGGTAGGCGCGCAGCACCGGCATCATCTGCCCGGAGCGCAGCAGCGGGCGGTGCTTCATCAGGACACCGGCGATGCCGCCGGGCGCGAACGCCACCACGGCGATGAAGATCAGGCCGAAATAGAGCTGCCACACCGAGGTGAGGTCGGACAGCACCAGCGACAGATAGGTGACGAAGATCGCGCCGAGGATCGGGCCGACGAAGAAGCCGATGCCGCCGATATAGGCGGCGAGCAGCACGACGCCGGATTGCGTGGCGCCGAGATAGGCGGAGTTGGCGATCTCGAAATTGACTGCCGACAGCGCCCCGGCGATGCCGGCGAAGAAGCCGGAGAAGCAGAACGCGATGTAGCGCACCACATGCGGGTCGTAGCCGACGAACTGCACCCGCTCGGGGTTGTCGCGCACCGCATTGCACATGCGGCCGAGCGGCGTGCGGGTCAGGGCGTACATCGCGATCATGGCGATCAGCGTCCAGGCGGCGACCAGGTAGTAGACCTGGATCTGCGGGCCGAAGCTCCAGTCGAACAGCCGGAACAGCTTGGCGCGGTTGGTGGTGATGCCGGCCTCGCCGCCGAAGAAGCTGCGCAGGATCAGCGCCGAGGAGGCGACGAGCTCGCCGACGCCGAGCGAGATCATGGCGAAGGCGGTGCCGCTGCGCCGCGTCGACACCCAGCCCAACGCCATGGCGAACACGAGGCCGGCGAAGCCGCCGATCAGCGGCACCAGCGGCAGCGGCACCGGCAGCTTGGAGGTGATGATCAGGTTCATGCCGTGCACGGCGAGAAAGCCGCCGAGCCCGTAATAGACCGCATGGCCGAACGACAGCATGCCGGTCTGCCCGAGCAGGATATTGTAGGACAGCGCGAAGATGATGGCGATGCCCATCAGGCTCAGCGTGGTCAGCGAGGCGCCGGAGGAGAATATCCGCGGCATCACCAGCAGGGCGACCACGACGGCGAGCCACAGCCCGTAGAAGCGGACATTATCCGACAGGATAGCGCGGGCACGGGGCGCGTGGGACGAAATCTCGCTCATGTTTCACGCGTTCCCAGCAGGCCCATCGGGCGCAAGATCAGGATCAGCACCAGCAGCACATAAGGCAGGATCGGCGCGACCTGGGCGACGGTGACGTTCCAGACGTCGGCGAGCAGGGTGTGGCCGGGCCCGAGCGGGCCGAACACGCTCGCCAGCGAGCCGTTGATGGAGACGGCGAAGGTCTGCAAAAGGCCGATCAGCAGCGAGGCGATGAACGCGCCCGGCAGAGAGCCGAGGCCACCGACCACCACCACCACGAACAGGATCGGACCAAGCAGCCCGGCCATGTTCGACTGCGTCACCAGCGCCGGGCCGGCGATGACGCCGGCAACCGCCGCGAGCGCGGTGCCGAAGCCGAACACCAGCATGAAGATGCGCCCGACATTGTGGCCGAGATGACCGACCATGTGCGGATGGGTCAGGGCCGCCTGCACGATCATGCCGACCCGCGTCTTCTTCAGGCCGATCAGCAGCGCGGCGAAGATCGCCACCGCGACCGCCAGCATGAAGATTTTGTAGGCGGGATAGTTGGTCGAGAAGATCGTGAACGCCGGGAAGTCGAGCACGGCGGGAACGCGGTAGTCCATCGGGCTCTTGCCCCAGATCATCTGCACCACTTCCTCGATGGCGTAGGCGAGACCGAAGGTGAACAAGAGTTCGGCGACATGGCCGTTCTTGTGGACGTTGCGCAGGCCATAGCGCTCCACCGCCGCGCCCAGCGCACCGGCGAGCACGGGCGCGATGATCAGCGCCGGCCAGAAGCCGAACCAGCGGCTGAGCTGGAAGCCGAAGAACGCGCCGAGCATGTAGAAGCTGGCATGGGCGAAGTTGAGCACGCCGAGCATGCTGAAGATGACGGTGAGGCCACTCGCCATCAGGAACAGCAGCATGCCGTAGAGGATGCCGTTCAGGGTGGAGGTGATGATCAGCTCGAGCAAAAGGGTCTCCTGCGTTCCCGTCCGCAAATCTCTCCTCACGGTGAGGAGCGCGGCAGAGCCGCGCGTCTCGAACCATGAGGCCCCGAAAGCGCCGGTGGTGTCGGCCCCGGCCTCATCCTTGGAGACGGCTGCTGCGCAGCCTCCTCAGGATGAGGAGCGAGGTCGACGCTTCAGCGCGTCCGGACTTACGGCCGGTCCATCTTGCAGGTGGTCGGCAGTACGGTGTTGTTGGCGTCGAGCTTGGCGACGAGCTTCCAGCCCCAGCCGGTCTTTTCCTCGTCGAACGGCTCCTTGTCGGAGCGCTCGCCGAGCGATGAGATGTACATCGGCTGGAAGAACTGGTGGTCGTCCTTGCGCATGAAGCCCTTGCCGCCGTCATAGACGTCGAACTCCATGCCCTCCAGCGCGGCCGCGACCTTCACCGGGTCGATCGACTTGGCCTTCTCGGCGGCGGCGGCCAGCATGCGCATCTCGTTGACCGCGCGCGGATAGAACAGGCTGAAGTCGTACTTGGCGCGCAGCGCCTTCTCGAAGGCGTTGGCGGGGGCGTAGTCGAGGTTCGGTACGCCTTCCGAGATCTGGAACACCTGGTGGTTGAGGCCGGCCTGCTTCACCGCGGTCGGGCCGCCGGTGCCGCCGGCATAGTAGGTGAACCAGTTGACCTTGAGGCCGGCGTCGGCGGCGGCCTTCAGCAGCAGCGCAAAATCCTGGCCCCAGTTGCCGGTGATGACGCTGTCGGCGCCGGACGCCTTGATCTTGGCGACATAGGGCGCGAAGTCGGTGATCTTGAGCAGCGGATGCAGCTCGTCGCCGACGATCTGGATGTCCGGCCGCTTCTTGGACAGCATCACCTTGGCCTGGGTGCGCACCGACTCGCCGAACGAGTAGTCCTGGTTGATCAGGTAGATCTTTTTGACCGCCGGCGTTTCCTTGATGTAGCTGGTCAGGGCTTCCATCTTGATGTCGGAGTTGGCGTCCCAGCGGAAGTGCCAGTAGCTGCACTTGTCGTTGGTCAGGACCGGATCGACGGCGGCATAGTTGAAGTACAGCACTTCCTTGCCGGGGTTGCGCTCGTTGTACTTGGTGACGAAGTCCGACAGCGCGGCGGCGACGGCCGAGCCGTTGCCTTGCGTGATGTAGCGCACGCCGGCGTCGATCGCCTTCTGCGCCTGCACCAGGCTCTCCTGCGGATTGGTCTTGTTGTCGAGCGGAACGATCTCGACCTTCTTGCCGAGGATGCCGCCCTTGGCGTTGAGCTCGTCGGCGAGAAACTGGAAGGTTTTGAGGCCGACCTCGCCGACGCTCGCCCCGCCGCCCGACAGCGGATCGATGTAGCCGATCTTCACCGTCTCCTGGGCGAGCGCGGTGGCGCCCATCAGCGGCAGCGCCAGCAGCGCCGTGATCATTGTCTTTCGCATCGTCATCCTCCTTGGACTTTTCTTGTTGGAGCGTTTCGTCCGGGTCGTCGTGACATCACGGCCACGCGGCAACGCATTTCGTGGCGCGAAATGCGTGTCCAGGGTGTCCGGATGGCTTGGCGTTTCAGGTTTTTGTTGTCGTTATGATTTTGTCGGCCGGATTGTGGTCCAAGCGATGCGGGGTGGCAAGGCCGCGATGCCGGCCTGCGGCGCTGGCGCGCAGGTCGGGTGTGGATGCCATTCCGGCGGCCGGTTCCGGCCGGGGCCGGCAGCGGCCCGGCCCGCTCAAAATCGCGTCACCGGGCAGCGCCGCAGCCGGCTGGCGCAGAATCGTCGGGTCGCCTAAATGAAGGGCACCGAGACAGAGGAAGAGACCATGGCGACGCCGCCCTATGAATTGACAGGCAAGACCGTCTATGTGGCGGGCCATCGCGGCATGGTCGGCGGCGCGCTGGTACGGCGGCTGGCGGGCGAGGGCGTGACGCTGTTGACCGCGTCCCGCGGCGAGCTCGACCTGACGGACCAGGCGGCGGTCAACCGCTGGTTCGCGGCGAAGCGGCCCCAGGCGGTGTTCTTCGCCGCCGCCAAGGTCGGCGGCATCGTCGCCAACAACACGCTTCGTGCCGAGTTCATCTATGACAACCTGATGATGGCGACCAACGTCATCCAGGCGGCGCATGTCAACGGCGCCGAGAAGCTGATGTTTCTGGGCTCGTCCTGCATCTATCCCAAGCTGGCGCCGCAACCGCTGCGTGAGGATTCGCTGCTGACCGGGCCGCTCGAGCCGACCAACGAGCCCTATGCCATCGCCAAGATCGCCGGCATCAAGCTGGTAGAAGCCTACCGTGCGCAGTATGGCAGCGATTTCGTCAGCGTCATGCCGACCAACCTCTATGGCCCCGGCGACAACTACCATCCCGAATACAGCCATGTGGTGGCGGCGCTGATCCGCCGCTTCCACGAGGCCAAGGTCGCGGGCGCGCGCGAGGTGGTGGTGTGGGGCACCGGCACCCCGCGCCGCGAATTCCTGTTCGTCGACGACATGGCGGACGCCTGCGTCCACCTGATGAAGACCTATTCCAGCCCGGACCTGATCAACATCGGTTGCGGCGAGGACATCACCATCGCCGAGTTCGCCCGCGTGGTCGCCGAGACCGTCGGCTTCGAAGGCACGATCACCTTCGACACGACAAAGCCCGACGGCACGCCGCGCAAGCTGCTCGACGTCGGCCGCCTGGCGCAGCTCGGCTGGCACGCCCGCACCTCGCTACGCGACGGCCTGCGGCTGGCGTATCAGGCGTTTCTGGAAAGGGCGGGGTAGGGCGGCGACCGCTAACGGCATATTCTGCGTCATCACCGGGCCGGCGCGTAGCGCCGTGACCCGGTGATCCAGCTTCAAAGGAAGCTCGTTACGCGGTGAGCAAGATGGATTGCCGGGTCAAGTGTTCAGTCCGGGGACATCACCGACGGGTGTTCGGAGACATAGCCGACACATCACAATACATGGACAGGCTGTTAGGGAGTCGGTCCATGCCATGGCGCAAGGTGTCGGTGATGGAGCAACGACGGGAGTTT
>NZ_JBFRFW010000033.1:0-39466 GCF_052115025.1 Bradyrhizobium sp. 2TAF24
CACATAGGGGCCGCGAGAGCGGAAGCCGGGTCAGGTTTCGGAAAGCACCGGCATATGATGGACGCGCGTAAGTTATTGATAAACCTGCTGTATCGGGCTTCAGCGCAGTCCAGCGAAATGTCGGGCTGGGGTCATCGTCAAACAAAAAAGCCCCGGTTCAACGAACCGGGGCTTTTTTTGATGTTTGAAGCGATCAACCGGCGGCGGGCCGGATCAGGCCCGCATGGTCCTCACATGCTGAAGTCGAGCAGGCCCGGCAGCGACTGTGCGAGCGGCAGCGTGGTGGCGGCGCCGATCAGGCCGGCGACCAGCGTCAGCAGCTTGCGGTTGTTGCGGCGCTTGCCGCGCATCTGGGCGGCGATCCACTCCAGCACCTCGATGTTGACGCCGATCGCCGTGGTCGGCGCCCAGGTCTCGATTGCAGTCTGCGGCGACAGCGCCACGGTGCGCGCCGGCACCGGCAGGCCGGACGCTGCGGCAGCGTGGTGCACGATCGCCTTGGCGAAGAGGTCGTCGAAGCGTCCATCGTCCAGCCGCTCGGTGGCGGCGTCGTTGATCTCGAACAGCATCTCGGCTTCGGCGCGGCTCACCGGCTGCTGATCGAGCGCGGCGGAGGTCAGGATGCGGTTGCACCAGCCATAGTCACCACTGTCCAGCGACCGGGAAAAATGAACGCGTCCGGCGGCGGTGGGTCCCTCTCCGGTCAGCACGCCGTCGCGCACGACAGACAGCGCCTGCGCGGCGGCGGAGCGGTCGACGATCGGCGAGGTTTCGATGGTGCGGATGAGGTCGGTCAGGGTTCCGGCGGGGGCAGACATGGCAGTTCTCGGCATTTCTCGTTGCTTGATCCAGGACCTGATTTTCCACGCGGCCGTGAATCAAAAGTTAATGAAACGTGCTTGTGAACACTTCATTTGGACGGGTTGCAGATTGGTCGCACCCGCCCCGGCCGGGGTTCATGTCCGGCCGGCGACGCCATCGCAAGGCGGGCTGGCGCTGTTGGGGCGCAGGTGAGGAGAAATCAGGGCAACGAACACGGTTTTCTGAACAAATAGTCATCTCCACAACCGGCCCTGGGCAGCATAACAATGCTTAAAAAGCTCGGGGCAGCGGCAAGGATCTTGTCCTTTTTCCCGCCCAGTTCCGCGCCCGCCAAAGCAGGCTTATACGTGCCAGGGACGCGAGAGTTCACGACCATAAGGAGGCGGACATGACACTTCAGATCGGCGCGATTGCGCCCGACTTCGAGGCAGAGACCACCGAGGGACGGATCCGGTTTCATGACTGGATCGGCGACAGCTGGGCGCTGTTGTTCTCCCATCCGAAGGACTTCACCCCGGTCTGCACCACCGAGCTCGGCGTGCTGGCGCGCCTGAAGGGTGAATTCGACAAGCGCGGCGTCAAGCTGATCGGCCTCAGCGTCGACCCGGTGACCAAGCACAGCCTGTGGGCCGAAGACATTCGCGAGACGCAGGGCGCCGCACCGAACTACCCGCTGATCGGCGACACCGATTTCGCGGTGTCCAAGCTCTACAACATGCTGCCCGCGAGCACGACCGGTGACGTCAACAGCCGCACCGCCGCCGACAACGCCACCGTGCGCACGGTGTTCATCATCGGGCCGGACAAGAAGGTGAAGCTGGCGCTCGCCTACCCGATGACCACCGGCCGCAACTTCGACGAGATCCTGCGGGTGATCGATTCCCTGCAGCTCACCGCCAAGCATCGCGTCGCCACTCCCGCCAACTGGAAACAGGGCGAGGACGTCATCATCGCCGGCTCGGTGAGCGACGACGAGGCCAAGACGATCTATCCCGACGGCTGGAAGGCGCCGAAGCCCTACATCCGCATCGTGCCGCAGCCGAAGTAAGCCGCACGATCGAGCTGAAGCTTGCCAAGGGGCCGCATCATGCGGCCCCTTTTTTACATAACCTCTCGCTCGTGCATCATAGCGCACTGCACTTCGAGGGGATTTATTTCACGATTTCTACAGCCTTGCAGACCAACTGCGCGAGACGCACTGGCTTGCCATCATGATCGCATCTATTGTTGCAGGTTCCACCGAATTCAAGATTGAGACCAATGGCAATTTGACCTTCAGGGCATCGCATATAAGCTTTCTCTGCTAAAACCTCTCCAAACGGACCGAATTTAATAACTGAGGCACTCTCATCGCCGAGAGGTCTAACTGATTTCAAAATATCAATGCGATTTTGAATACTCTGTATGCTTGTTGCGATTTTCGAAGCCGTATTTTCCGGCAATTGCTCTTCTCGCGGCCAAAAGATATCGTACTTCGCACCAGCGACCCCAATCGAAATCGCGGCCTCTTCGTATACTTTCTCACCATTCGTTCCTTGCGTCGGAGTGCGCTTGCAGAAGATGGTGAGCGAGTCTCTGCTCGCGACGACACTGGACGTGGAAAGACTGACAGCCGTAGCCCCACCATCATCTTGTTTAACCATTGTTTCACAAGATACGTTATCGCTGGAACGAAGCCCTCTCATCTCGATGGGTCGATCTATTCCTGCTCGACCAAGAACCGAAAGTTGCCCAACATTGACAATGGTATGACTCAAACTGATACCCAGCAGGCTTATCGCTTTGCACTGAACATAAGTATCAAGAGACTTTTCAACTACAGTCTGCCGAAAATTATTGATTACCTGAGATCCGTAACGTGTGTCGCGGTAGTTTCGGCAAAAATTTGACGTAGCGGTCGATGCGTCGGACGCTCCTAACGTGAACTTTATTGGAATGGCTTTGACTACAGCATCTAATCCAGCACTGAAACCGCCAGACTTTGTTTGGCCAGCAGCATTACAAGTCTGATCAAACACAGCATTCAGATATTCATAGCTTTCCGAATTCGCTTGAGTATTGCGTGAAGCCTGCAACAAAATTGCATCACACGCGTCTGGACTTTGTGCGCTAGCGCAGGTTGTTACAAAAAATAAAAAGACAGCGAGCTTCCATCGCATCTGAAAACTCCATTTTTTAAATGAATTTGATCGCCCAATAACTTTAGCAGAGCATAATTTCTCTAATACATCAATCCTCCGAGTACTTCACCCCGGTCTGCACCACCGAGCTCGGCACGCTGGCGCGCCTGAAGGGGGAATTCGACAAGCGCGGCGTCAAGCTGCTCGGCCT
The DNA here is from genome assembly GCF_052115025.1 of Bradyrhizobium sp. 2TAF24. Classification (NCBI taxonomy): domain Bacteria; kingdom Pseudomonadati; phylum Pseudomonadota; class Alphaproteobacteria; order Hyphomicrobiales; family Nitrobacteraceae; genus Bradyrhizobium; species Bradyrhizobium sp. 2TAF24. The sequence goes on from NZ_JBFRFW010000033.1 coordinate 3,154, forward strand.
CAGCGTCGACCCCGTCACCAAGCACGCGCTGTGGGCCGAGGACATCCGCGAGACCCAGGGCGCGGCGCCGAACTACCCGATGGTCGGCGACACCGACCTCGTGGTGTCGAAGCTCTACAACATGCTGCCGGCCAGCACGACCGGTGACGCCAACAACCGCACCGCAGCCGACAACGCCACCGTGCGCACGGTGTTCGTCATCGGCCCGGACAAGAAGGTGAAGCTCGCGCTGGCCTATCCGATGACCACCGGCCGCAACTTCGACGAGATCCTGCGGGTGATCGATTCCCTGCAGCTCACCGCCAAGCATCGCGTCGCCACCCCCGCCAACTGGAAGCAGGGCGAGGACGTCATCATCGCCGGCTCGGTGAGCGACGATGAAGCCAAGACGATCTATCCCGACGGCTGGAAGGCGCCGAAGCCCTACATCCGCATCGTGCCGCAGCCGAAGTAAGCCGGGCCGCACGACGACAATCTCAAGGGGCCGCTCGCAGCGGCCCCTTTTTCGTGCCGTCAGTTTCGCGACGTCAGGGCATTGGCGACGAGCAGACTCGCACTCGACGACAGCGCGGTCGCAACCATACCCCAGCCAATGTCGAGGACGGCGACAGGCCAGCTCCAGTGCCTCAGCAGCGCCAGCGCCGTGAGATCGAAGGTCGCGTAGCAAAACAGGCCGAACAGCGCACCGCGCTGCAACGTCGTGGCGACGCCATTCGCCGCGCCGCTGACAAAGACGACAACGCCGGCGGCATACAGCAGATAGAACAGCACCGCGGGCAGCGGACGAACCGTGCCGAGCATGTCGCCGACCTCGGCGACGAGGAAGCTCTTGGCGACAACGCCGAGGAACAGGATATCGAGGGGCACCAGCACCGCGACGGTCGCAAGATACAGCGTGATGGTGCGCTTCATGGTTCGTTCCCCCCGCGGCGGATTGCCGACACATATACGACGAACCGTCGTTCGGGTTTCAGTGCATCTGCATGATTTGCACATTGCTTTTTGCCCCTTGCTCTCCCACCCTGCCGGCCCACGAACGGATTGGCTGCCCTTGGCTTCCCCTGACGCTTCCGCCACCCTGGTCTGGTTTCGCGACGACCTACGCCTGTCCGACAACGCCGCGCTGTCGGCGGCGGCCGCGCGTGGCGCGCCGGTGGTCGGCCTCTACGTGCTCGACGAGACCAGCGCCGCGCTCAATCCGCCACAGGCCCGCCCTCTCGGCGGCGCGGCGCGCTGGTGGCTGGCACAGTCGCTGAGGAGCCTCGCCGCGAGCCTTGCGGCGCAGGGCGTACCGCTGGTGTTGCGCCGTGGAGCGCGGCGGAGGTGGTACCGGCGGTCGCCCGCGAAACGGGCGCGGCAGAGGTGTTCTGGAACGAGATCGACATCGCCCCTGTCGCGCGGGTCGCCGGCGATGTCGGCGATGCGCTCGCGCAGGCCGGTCTCACCTGGAAAAGCTTTCGCGGCGATCTGCTGGTGCGCCCGGCCGACGTGCGGACCAGGGAAGGCCGCGGCCTGAAGGTGTTCACGCCGTTCTGGAACCGGGTTCTCGGCCGCGGCGAAGCGCCGCGCCCGCTGCCGGTCCCCGCGCTGATCCCGCCCCTCACCGGTCCCGCCAGCGACGACCTCGCCGACTGGGATCTCGAGCCGACGCGACCGGACTGGGCCGGCGGCCTGCGCGAGACCTGGACCGTCGGCGAAGCGGCGGCGCAGGCGCGGCTGAACCATTTTCTCGACGATGCCATCGCGGGGTACGCGAGCGAGCGTGACCGGCCGGACCGTCCCGCGACCTCGGGCCTGTCGCCGCATCTGCGTTTCGGCGAGATCAGCCCGCGCCAGGTCTGGCATGCCGCGCGCTTTGCCGCCGCGGAGCGGCCGGCGATCGGGCGCGACGTCGACAAGTTCCTCAGCGAACTCGGCTGGCGCGAGTTCTGCCGTCACTTGCTGTACGACCATGTCGATCTCGCCGCGCGCAACATCCAGGCCTCTTTCGATGCCTTTCCCTGGCGCAGCGACCCGGCCGCGCTCGCGGCGTGGCAACGCGGCCTCACCGGCTACCCCATCGTCGACGCCGGCATGCGCGAACTCTGGCACACCGGCGTGATGCACAACCGCGTGCGCATGGTGGTGGCCTCGTTCCTGTGCAAGCACCTGCTGATCGACTGGCGCGCCGGAGAGGCCTGGTTCTGGGACACGCTGGTCGACGCCGACCCCGGCAGCAATCCGGCAAACTGGCAGTGGGTCGCCGGCTGCGGCGCCGACGCCGCGCCCTACTTCCGGATCTTCAACCCGGTGCTGCAGGGCGAGAAGTTCGATCCCGATGGGGTCTATGTCACGAGGTGGGTGCCGGAACTGGCGCAATTGCCGCGCAAGCTGATCCATCAGCCGTGGAACGCAACGCCGCTGGAGCTGGCGAGCGCGGGTGTGCGGCTCGGCGACACCTATCCCGAGCCGATCGTGGACCACCCTGCCGCACGCGCTCGCGCGCTCGCGGCCTACGCCAAAACGCGCGATTGACGCGGCAACGTCCGCGCGGCAGATGCGCCCGCAGCCGTCAGTTCAGCGTCTCGAAATGGCGGACGATCCAGCTCGTCTGGTAGATCAATGCGCCGATCGCGAACAGCGCGTGGAATCTGCGGTTCGGCGTGATCATGGCGACGCCGCAGAGCACGAAATAGGCCGCGGTGCGGATGAAATACTCCAGCCCGAAAAGATCGATATGTCCGGGCCCCTTCACCACCGTGTCGGCGAGATCGAAGATGAAGGTCAGCGCGAGCAGCCCGAAGAACCAGCGGCGGCGCGAGATGAAGTACTCCTCGTAGCCGCTGTATTCCTTGATGTCGTCGGGAAACAGCAGCGTGCACAGCAGGTAGAGCACGAGCGTGTAGCCGAACAGCACAAGATAGATCTCGACCGTCCAATGCTTGATGGCGGACAGCCAGAACTCCCACCACCAGAAGTGCACCAGCGACATCAGCATGATCGCCACCCAGCACAGATGGATCCAGGAGATCTTCAGCGCGGTCGGATGCTGGACGAAACGGGAAGCGCCGTTGAGCAGACGCGCGATGCTGAGGCCGATGACCACGCCCATGATGATGCGGACGTGAAGAAAGATCTCCCAGGTCAGATTGGCCGGCATGGTCGTCCCCCGGGGTTTGCTCCCCGACTCGTTGCGATTCGCCGCAACAATGACGCAGTTGCCGGGAAAGCGGAAGGGAGCGGCGCTGGTCCGGATCAGCGCGCCGAAGCGCGGTTGACGATCACCACGCCAACGGCGCACAGCAGCATGCCGGCGAGCGAGATGGCGTCGAGGCGTTCGTCGAACAGCAGGAAGGCGAACACCGCGGTCACGGCCGGGACCAGATAGAACAGGCTCGCCATCTGCGTCGCGCCGGAGCGGCGGATCAGCCAGTACAGCAGCGCGATCGAGCCGACCGACAGCACCAGGGTCGACCATGCCGCGGCCAGCACGAACTGCGCGTGCCAGTGAATGGTGCGGTCCTCGAATAGCAGCGCGCCGATGCCGAAACAGACACCCGCCGCGGCGTACTGCACGATGTTGCCCGTGCGCCAGTCGATCTGGCCGGAGAAGCGCTTCTGGTACAGCGTGCCGAGCGTGATGCCGATCAGCGACGCCACCGAGGCCACCATGCCCCAGCCCGCCTGCCCGGACAGCGAACGGTTGTGCAGGACCAGCAGGACGCCGACGAGCCCCAGGAGCAGACCGCCCCATTGCAGCGGCGTCACGCGCTCGCCGAGGAAACGGCTGGCCAGTGTCGAGGTCAGAATCGGCTGCAGCCCGGGAATCAGGGCCGATAGCCCGGCCGGGATCGAGTGACCGATGGCGAGCGTCACGCCGGCGAGATAGACGCCGTGCACCAGCAGGCCGGCAACCGCACTGTGCAGGATCTGGCGGCCGCGCGGCCAGCGCGCCCCGGTCAAGCCGACGATGACCAGCAGAAGACAGATCGTGATCGTCATCCGCAGCGTCAGCCACGTCAGCGGCTCCGCCCCGCTCAGGGCGAGCTTGGTCGCAATGAAGCCGGTGCTCCACAGCACCACAAACAATGCCGGCGCCGCTCTCACGGCGAAATTTGTCATCGCAGGCTTCATGATGTTGCACTGATTGCCTTATGATGCGATGGCCTGCAATCTGAAATCACGCAGGTCCGCCCGGGCGAAAACGCAGACCCCGGGCGGAGTTGCGCCAGACTGTCACACGTGGACAGTCTCAAGTCGCCACCACCAGCTTCGCAAGGAAACGCCATGGACGTTCGTGCCGCCATTGCCATCGCCGCCGGGAAACCGCTCGAGGTCACCACCGTTCAGCTCGAAGGACCGCGCGCGGGCGAAGTGCTGGTCGAGATCAAGGCGACCGGGGTCTGCCACACCGACGAATTCACCCTGTCCGGCGCCGATCCCGAGGGCCTGTTCCCGGCCATTCTCGGCCATGAGGGCGCGGGCGTCGTGGTCGATGTCGGCCCCGGCGTCACCAGCCTCCGGAAGGGCGACCATGTCATTCCGCTGTACACGCCGGAATGCCGCCAGTGCCCGTCGTGCCTGTCGCGCAAGACCAACCTGTGCACCGCGATCCGCGCCACCCAGGGCCAGGGCCTGATGCCCGACGGCACCTCGCGTTTCTCGTTCGAGGGCAAGCCGGTGCACCACTACATGGGCACCTCGACCTTCGCCAACTACACGGTGCTGCCGGAGATCGCGCTCGCCAAGATCCGCGAGGACGCCCCCTTCGACAAGGTCTGCTACATCGGCTGCGGCGTCACCACCGGCATCGGCGCGGTGATCAACACCGCCAGGGTCGAGCCCGGCGCCAAGGCGATCGTGTTCGGCCTCGGCGGCATCGGTCTCAACGTGCTGCAGGGCCTGCGCCTTGCCGGCGCCGACATGATCATCGGTGTCGACCTCAACAACGACCGCAAGGCGTGGGGAGAGCGCTTCGGCATGACGCATTTCGTCAACCCGAAGGAGGTCGGCAAGGATCTCGTCGCCCATCTCGTCAACATGACCAAGACGCCCGCAGACCAGATCGGCGGCGCCGACTATACCTTCGATTGCACCGGCAATGTCACGGTGATGCGCCAGGCGCTCGAAGCCTGCCATCGCGGCTGGGGCCAGTCGATTGTCATCGGCGTCGCGCCCGCCGGCGCCGAGATCGCGACCCGGCCGTTCCAGCTGGTCACCGGGCGGACGTGGAAAGGCACCGCGTTCGGCGGCGCCCGCGGCCGCACCGACGTGCCGAAGATCGTCGACTGGTACATGCAGGGCAAGATCGAGATCGACCCGATGATCACCCACGTCATGCCGCTCAGCGACATCAACAAGGCATTCGACCTGATGCACAAGGGTGAATCGATCCGCAGCGTCGTGACGTTCTGACGGCGCGGCGCGCGCCGAATGCACTGAAGGCAATGCTCATCTTGCAGCGGGCATCGTGCGCGCCCATGTTGATCCGCAACTGGCGGCGTCGATGCGCCGCCGCCTGCAATCTCCCTGCGGGGTGAGCCACGCGCCCGCCCCTGTCATCCGGGACAGCGAACGATGGATCTCGGCTTCACCACCGTCGACGTGTTCACCACCACGCAGTTCGGCGGCAACCCGCTCGCAGTGGTGCTGAACGCCGAGGGGCTGTCGACCGAGCAGATGCAGGCGATCGCCGCCGAGTTCAACCTGTCGGAAACCGCGTTCGTGCGGCCACCGCGGGACGGCGCGCACACCGCCGAGGTGCGCATCTTCACACCGCGTTTCGAGATGCCGTTCGCCGGCCATCCCAATGTCGGCACCGCCTTCGTGCTGGGCCGCGCCGGTGAAGCTTGTGGCCGTCCGATCAGCGGCGATCGCCTGGTGTTCGAGGAACAGGCCGGCCTCGTCGCCATCGACCTGATCCGCGACGGGACAGATGTCATCGGCGCCCGTGTTGCCGCCCCGCAGCCGCTCACTGTCGGCAAGCGGATCGCACCGGACGTGGTGGCCGCGGCCTGCGGCCTGCCGTCCGACGCCATCGCGCTGGATCATCACACCCCCTGCATCGCCTCCTGTGGCGCGCTGTTCATCATGGCGGAGGTCAAGGACCGCTCGGTGCTGGCGGCGGCGACGCCCCGCACCGAACTGTTCAGCCGGCATTTCGCCGCCGAGAGCACGAACAGCATCCTGCTCTACACTCGCGCCGCCGAAGGCCATGTCGACATCCGCTGCCGGATGTTCGCGCCGCTGCACGGTATTGCCGAAGACCCGGCGACCGGCTCGGCCAATGTCGCCCTCGTCGGCCTGCTGGCGCAACTGCGCCCCGAGAGCGATCTCACGCTTGACCTCACCATCCTGCAAGGCGTCGAGATGGGACGGCCGAGCCGGCTCGAGGCCCGTGCAGTCAAGCGTTCGGGAGACGTCGTCGAGACCTCGATCGGCGGGCACTGCGTGCCGGTCATGAGCGGTGTGCTGACGTTGCGTTAGGGTCCGAGCGTCGGTTATCCGGCAATCCGACCGCGAACATGTATCAAACAACGATACGGCACCTTGACATCTGTATCAACCAATGATACATTTCGACTATGATCAAGTCCTTCAAGGACAAGACAACCGCAGCCGTCTTCCGCGATGAGGCTCGCAAGGGGTTTCCTGCGGATGTCCTGAAGGTGGCGCGGCGGAAACTGGCTATGCTTCATGCCGCCGTCGTGCTGGACGATCTCAGAAGCCCGCCAGGCAACCGCCTTGAAGCCCTCACAGGCGATCGTTCCGGCCAGTATTCGATCCGGATCAACGATCAATTTCGGGTTTGCTTTGCCTGGACTCCAGAAGGTCCGGCGGACGTCGAGATCGTCGACTATCACTAATCGGCCTATGGCCAACCTGGCACAGGGAGAGCGTGCGATGACCAAGAAGCTTCCCCCGATCCATCCCGGAGAAATCCTTCGTGAAGAATTCCTAGGTCCGCTCGGCATGTCCGCCGGCAAACTGGCGAAGGTGTGTGACGTTCCGCGCACGCGGATCGAGCGCCTGGTGAACGAGGAAATCGGCGTCAGCGCCGATACTGCGCTACGTCTCGGCAAGGCGTTCGGCACGACTGCCCAGTTCTGGCTGAACCTCCAGAACGCTTATGACATCCGGGTTGCGGAGCGGGAGATTGCCGCCGATCTGGCCAAGATCGAGCCGATCGAGCAAAGCGCCGCCTGATATAGCCCGCGGCGCGGAGGCACGCGCCCTGCCCGTTCAAAAATCTTCCGGACAGGGATCGACGATCTTCCAGAGCTCGGTGCCGTTCTTGATCTTCTTCATCTCGGGCGTGAGGCCGCCATTGCGGCGGATCCAGTCCTTCACCGTGTCCGGATAGTAGGACATCAGGTCCGAGGTACCTTCATAGCTCGTCACCTTGATGCCGAAGGTGAACGCCTTGTCGTAGTAGGCCTGGTGGAATCCGAGGCTGGCACGCGGCGTGACGCAGATCTTGTTCATCGGCACGATGCCGAACACCAGCGTGCAGGCCGAGTTGCAGATGCCGTCGATGATGACGCGCTGCCCGGTCTTGCGGATGTGCTCGTACTTCGCCTTGTACTCCTCGACATAGCCGCCATGGTCCCGCGTGATGTGCAGGTCCGCACGGGCGCTGGTCGCGGCGAGCAACGAGAGCAGCAGGACGACGATGAATCGCATGGGCAATTTCGGCTAGGGAACGTGATGCGGCCAGGGACCCCGAATGGATCGGACCATCGGTCAAGAGTCTGGCGTTAGTGTGTTGGAATTTCGTTAAGCATAACGGCATTGGTCCAAACGCCACAGCTACGCATAAGACATTGAAAAATAAACATAAATACGAATACGCCAGCCAGCCCCCCGCCGCGACGGCCGGTCATCGCGGTCATCGCGGCACAGCCGCCGCACGAATCCTGCGGCCCGACGAACAGCCGAAGGCGCGCCCTGCGGCGCGCCTTCGCTGCTCTGCGTGATCTGCCTTACTTCGCCGCAGGCGGCGTCGGCTTCGGGCGGATCGCATCCGCGGTGCCCTGGATGAAGGCGATCAGCTTGACCACGTCATCGTCTTTCAGCTTGCCGGTGAAGTCCGGCATGCCGCGGTCCTTGAACGGGCCGTTGAAGACGATGTCCTTGAGGTTGGTGATCGTCGCCGCGCTGACATAGCCGAGGTTGCGGATGTTGCCGCCCTTGTCGACGCCGGGCACGCCATGGCATGGCGCGCAGCTCGACACGTAGATCAGCGTGCCCGGTCCGACATCGGCCGGATCATACTTCACGCCGGCGACGAGACCTTCCATCTGGTACTTGGTGAAGGCCGGCAGCGGCGCCTTGCCGCCGACCGCGAAGGTGTAGACCGTCCCCGGGCTGTCGAGCTCGGTGGCGCGCTGGCTGAGGCCGAACACGCCGCCCCACCCGACTGCGACCGAGACGTACTGCACACCGTCGACCAGATAGGTCGAGGCCGCAGCGACGACGCCGGTGCCGGTCGGCGTCTCCCACAGCTTCTCGCCGGAGGTGGCGTTGTAGGCGATGAAGCGCCCATCGGCGGTGCCCTGGAATACGAGGTTGCCGGCGGTGGTCAGCGTGCCGCCGTTCCATGGCGAGACGTAGTCCTGGCGCCACGCCTCCTTCTGCTTGACCGGATCCCAGGCGATCAGGCGGCCGAACGGCACGCTCTGGGGCGGCGTCGCATTGAGCGAGAAGCCGAGATTCCAGCCGGTGTTGCCACCGAACTCACCGGGCTTGTTGTCGTTATGCGACCACTTGGGCTGTCCGGTCAGGTTGATCGGCACGTGCTGCGCCGGCAGGTAGACGAGCCCGGTCATCGGATTGAACGACATCGGATGCCAGTTGTGAGCGCCGAACGGGCCGGGAATCGCATCATAGGGCTGGTCGGGCGAGCGCGCCGCGGCGACCTCGATCGGGCGGCCGCTGGCGTCGTAGCCGGTCGCCCAGTTCACATCGACGAAGTTCTTCGCCGAGATGAACTTGCCGTTGGTGCGGTCGATCACGAAGAAGAAGCCGTTCTTCGGCGCATGCAGGATCACCTTGCGCGGCGCGCCATCGATGGCGACATCGGCGAGGATCATGGGCTGGGTCGAGGTGTAGTCCCAGTTGTCACCGGGCGTTTCCTGGTAGTGCCACTGGAATTTGCCGGTGTCGGCGTTCAGCGCCACGATCGAGGCGAGGTAGAGATTGTCGCCGCCGCCGGGGCTGCGCACGTTGCGATTCCACGGCGAGCCGTTGCCGGTGCCGATATAGACCATGTTGAGATCGGGATCGTAGGTGATGGAATCCCACGACGCGCCACCACCGCCGTTGACCCAGTACTTGCCGGCGGGATCCCAGGTCTTGGCCGCCGCCTCCATCGACTCGTCTTCATAGGGCTTGCCGGGATCGCCGGGCACGACGAACCAGCGCCAGGCCTGGTTGCCGGTGTCGGTGTCGTAGGCGGTGACGTAGCCGCGCACGCCATACTCCGAACCGCCATTGCCGATGATCACCTTGCCGTTCGCCACCCGCGGCGCGCCGGTGATGGTGTAGGAATGGCTGCGGTCGAGGATGGTATCCTTCTCCCAGATCTTGGCGCCGGTCACGGCATCCAGCGCGATCAGGCGGCCGTCATAGGAGCCCACGAACACCTTGCCCTTATAGAGGGCGATGCCGCGGTTGACGACGTCGCAACAGCCCTTGTAGCCGATCTCCCGCGGCACCTGCGGATCGAAGCTCCAGATCTTCTTGCCGCTGCGCACGTCGATCGCATACACGACGCTCCATGACGCCGTCACATACATGATGCCATCGACCACCACCGGCGTCGCCTCGACGCCTCGCGAGGATTCGAGGTTGTACGACCAGACGAGGCCGAGATTTTTGACGTTGTCGGTATTGATCTGGTTGAGCTTGCTGAACCGCGTTTCGCCATAGTCGAGCCCGACCGTCGGCCAATCCTGCGACGTCTGCGCGTTGGCGCGGATGCTGGTGCCGTCCACCGCCGATGTCACCGCCTTGATATGCGCCGGCGAGCCCTTGGCGTCCTCGGCCTGCGCGGCGGAACCAAGCACGAGAGCGGCTACGCCGCCGACCAGCGCCACGCGCAAGGCATGGGATGCAAGGCGAAGCGATCTAAATGTACCCGAGGTGAAAGAGACAGCGACACTCGAACGTGGACGCGCGGCGGCGGCGCGACCGGTAACAGGTTCCATGCATTCCTCCCAGCGGTCTCTGGCGGACCTTGCGCTTTCGGGCGAAACGGCGTGCTTCGCGAACGAAAACGCGCTCTTCGTGATGACAGACTGAACCCGGCGACTTCCTACGCGTGATCGATCACCATGCAGTCATCAACCTGCGCGTGTCCCGGATGTTGGCGTGCGCCGAGAGTCACGTCAACAGACGAGACGCATGATCTGCGCATTCTGCAGCGTGGCCCACGATGCCACCGGACCACAAAACCGCGCGCCGGAATTTGTCGCACAGCAACATGAACAGACGCGGTTTCGTCGGCATCCGGCAGGCGATGCCCAGTCGCGCCGACGGATCATGACAATCCGGCGGGACGACATCCCCGCCGGATCCATGGGCTTGCAACCGATTGGCGGTCAGAACGACAGGCTGTCCTTGGTCAGCACCCAGCGACCGTTCCTGATCTGCTGCACCTGGGTCACGGTGGTCGCCAGGTGATTGGTCTTGGAGAATTTTGTCGGCGGCGAACCGAAAATGTCCTGGAAGGTATCGCCGGCCTCGAGCGCCTCCAGCATCTTCGCACCGGAGAGATCCTTGCCGGCCTTATCGGCATAGTAGGCGAAGGTCATCATGGCATTGTAGCCGATGATCGCCTGGGTATTGGGCTCACTCCCGAACTGCTTCTTGTAGTTCGCCAGCCAATCCTTCGCCTTCCCTTTCGCCGTGTCCTCGTAGGGAATCTCGAAATTGCCGGCGGCATAGAGCCCCTCGACGATGTCCTTGCCGAGCGCCGGAACCTCGAGCACGTTGGTCGGCGTGGCGCCGAGGAAGGTGACGTCCCAGCCGAGCTTCTTCGCCTCGCCCATCGCGCCGATGGTCTCGCGGATCACCGTGCCGAGCACCACGAGGTCGCAGCCGTCGGCCTTCATCTTGGCGACCTGGGCACTGAAGTCGGAGGCGCCGCGCTTGTAGCTGGTGACCGAGGCCGCTGCGACTTTCATCGCTTCGAGCTGATGGCTGAAGCCATCAAGCACGCTTTTGCCGTACTCGTCGTCCTGATGCATGATGCAGGGCTTCTTGAAACCCTTGGCATCGATCATGTACTTCAACGCTGCGCGGGTGCTTTCGACATAGGGCAGCAGATTGTTGAACTTCAGCCGCTCCTGCGGCTTGGCCGGATCGAAGCGATAGGTGAATTCGGCGGCGGTGAGCGGAAATAGCTGCAGCACGCCGGCGTCGAACAGGATGTCCTGCGCCGCGAGCACGGTGGGCGAGCCCATCGGGCCGATCATGGCGAAGATCTTGTCGCGCTCGATCAGCTTCTGCGACGCCAGCACCGCACGTTTGGGATCATAGCCGCTGTCCTCGACGATCAGGCGGATCTTGCGGCCCTGGATGCCGCCGGCGGCATTGATCTCCTCGGCCGCCATCTTCAGGCCGTTGGCCACCGGCACGCCCCAGCCCTTGATCGGCCCCGACAGGTCCTGGTGGCTGCCGAGCACGATCTCGGTCGGCGAGATCCCCTCATTGGTAACCTTGGTCTGCGCCATCGCCGGCAGATGGATGAGCCCGAGCGCGCTCACCGCAAGGCCGAGCGCCCTGAATGATGTCGACATGTCCGTCTCCTCTCCGTTGGCCATTGTGATGATCGAAGGCCGGCAACGCCGCCCCTCGCCGTCTGCAGTTGATATGCCGCGCGCTCACGCCATTGCACTGTCGCGGTACATGGCGTCGATCTCGGCGGCGTAGCGCTTGTTGACGAAGCTGCGCTTGAGCTTCATGGTCGGCGTCAGTTCCTCGTCCTCCGGCGTCAGCTGCTGCTCGATGAGGAAGCAGCGCTTGATGGTCTCGACATGGGCAAAGTTGGCATTCACCGCCTCGATCTCGCGCCAGATCAGGTCGCGCACCTCGCGCGCCCGGCACAGGCTGGCATAGTTGGTGAACGGAACGTGCTGATCCTGGGCGAATTTCTCGACGTTCTCCTGGTCGATCATGACAAGACAGGTGAGATAGGGCCGCTTGTCGCCGACCACGACAGCGTCGGAAATATAGGGCGAGAACTTGAGCTGGTTTTCGATTTCCGACGGCGTGATGTTCTTGCCGCCCGCGGTGATGATGATGTCCTTCATCCGGTCGGTGATCCTGATGAAGCCCTCGTTGTCGATGGCGCCGACGTCGCCGGTGTGCAGCCAGCCCTTGGCGTCGATGGTCTCCGCGGTCTTCTCCGGCTGGTTCAGGTAGCCCCTGAAAACGAAGTCGCCGCGGATCAGGATCTCGCCGCGCGGACAGATCATCACCTCGCCCCACGGTACCGCCTTGCCGACCGACCCCAGCTTGATGCGGTCGGCGGGCATCGCCGTCGCCACGCCGCAATTCTCGGTCTGGCCGTACACCTCGCGCATGTCGATGCCGAGCGCGAGATACCAGCGGATCAGATCGGGCGAGATCGGCGCCGCTCCGGTGAAGGCCAGCCGGCAGCGGTCGAGGCCGATCATCCGGCGAATGTTGCGAAACACCAGCCAGTAGGCCGCGTGGTTGGCGAGCCGCAGCGCGAGCGGGGCCGGCTTTCCCTCCAGGCGATGGCCGGTCATGCGGTGGCCGATCGCGATCGCCCGGCGATACATCCATTGCTGCAGCGGCGTCGCATCCTTCAGCGCGATGGTCACGGCCGAATAGAGCTTCTCCCAGATCCGCGGAACGGCGAGAAACGCCGTCGGCTGCACCTCGCGCAGATTGTCGGGTACCGTCTCCGGGCTTTCGGCGAAATTCATCACCGATCCCAGCGCCAGCGACAGGTAGTAGCCGCCGATGCGTTCGGCCACGTGACACAGCGGCAGAAACACCAGCCGCTCCTCGCTGTCGGACAGCGGAAACAGCGCGTCGGCGTAGCGCATCTGGTGGACCACGCTGCGGTTGCAGTGCATCGCGCCCTTCGGCGGCCCGGTGGTGCCGGAGGTGTAGACCAGGATGGCGAGGTCGTCCGGCCCGCGGCTACCGATCATCTCGTCCCACAGCGCCTCGCGGCCGTTGATGTGGTTGCGCCCGATCGCCATGAATTCATCGAGCGACAGCACCATGGGGTCGCAGAAGCCGCGCAGCCCCTCCATGTCGAACACCACGATCTTCTCCAGCGTCGGGCACGCCGCGCGGCAGGCCAGCACCTTGTCGAGCTGCTCCTCGTCCTCGACAAAGATCACCCTGGTGCGGGAGTCGTTGACGAGGTACTGCACCTGGCTGACTGAATCCGTCGGATAAATGCCCGACGACACACCGCCGGCGCACAGCACGGCCATGTCGGCATAGACCCACTCGGGCACCGGACTTGCCATGACCGAGGCGACGTCGCCGGGACGGAAGCCGACCGCATGCAGGGCATAGGCGATCTCGCGCGAGGTCTGCAGCCACTGCCGCCAGCTCACCGCCTGCCAGATGCCGAACGTCTTCTCGCGCAGCGCCGGCCGATCGCCACGGGTCTCGACCGCAAGCACGAAGCTCTTCGCGATCGTCTCGGCCACCGTCAGCACCGCCGCTCCCGCCATCGCCTGGTCCCTCGTCACCGGCCCTCAGCCGGCTGTCATCGCCACGTTTTCTTTTTCTTCCAGCGCCGCTCGCCCCGCGCCCCCGCCTCCTTGGCGCCAAGGTAGAATTCCTGGATGTCCCTGGAGTTGAGCAGCCGCGCGCAGCTGTCGTTCATGACGACGCGGCCGACCTCCATCACATAGCCATAGTGCGCGGTCTCGAGCGCCACCTTGGCGTTCTGCTCGACCAGCAGGATCGAGGTGCCCTGCTCTTCGTTGACGCGGCGGATGATGGCGAAGATCTCCTTCACCAGCAGCGGCGACAGGCCGAGCGACGGCTCGTCCAGCAGCAGCAATGTCGGCCGGTTCATCAGCGCCCGCCCGATCGCCAGCATCTGCTGCTCGCCGCCGGACAGCTGGCCGGCCGGCTGCTGCAGCCGCTCGCGCAGGCGCGGAAAGTAGCCGTAGACCCGCTCGAGGTCCGCCGCGACGCCATCGCGGTCGCGGCGCAGGAACGCGCCCATCATCAAATTCTCCCGCACGCTGAGGAACGGAAACACCTCCCGCCCCTCCGGCACATGGCTGAGCCCCATGGCGACGATGCGGTTCGCCTCCATGCGCTGGATCGGCTGCCCCCGGAATTCGATCGTCCCCTTCTGCGGATCGAGAATGCCGGAGATGGTCTTGAGCACGGTGGTCTTGCCGGCACCGTTGGCGCCGAGCAGCGCCACGATCTGGCCGCGCGCCACCTCGAGGCTGATGCCGCGGATCGCCATGATCGGGCCGTAGTAGCTTTCGACGTTGGTGAGCTTGAGGATGGTATCGTTCATGGCTCCGTCCTCAGGCTCCGAGATAGGCGGCGACGACGTCGGGGTGGGCCTGAACCTCGGCCGGCGAGCCGATCGCGAGCACCCGGCCGTAGTTCAGCGCGATCACCCGGTCTGAGACGCGGTTGACGAGGCTCATGTCGTGCTCGACCATCAGCACGGTGATGCCGAGCTCGGTCTTCATGTCGCGGATCCAGAACGACATGTCGTCGGTCTCCTCGACATTGAGCCCCGACGACGGCTCGTCCAGCAGGATCAGCTTCGGCTCGGTGCACAGCGCACGCGCCAGCTCGATCACCTTGCGCACGCCGTACGGCAGCCCGGAGATCAGCTTGTCGCGATAGGCTTCGAGATCAAGAAACTCGATGACCCGTTCGACATGGCGGCGATGATCCTTCTCCGCACGGTGCACGTTCGGCAGGAACAGCAGCTCCTGCCACAGCCGCGTGCGGCAATGGCGGTGGCGGCCGACCAGCAGGTTGCTGAGCACGGTGGCGTTCTCGAACAGCTCGATGTTCTGAAACGTCCGTGCGATCCCGAACCGGGCGATGTCGCTTGCCGGCGCCGCCGTGATGTCCTGATCCTCGAACACCAGCCGTCCCGCGGTCGGCGGGTAGATCCGTGAAATCAGGTTGAAGATCGAGCTCTTGCCGGCGCCATTGGGGCCGATGATGGAGAGAATCTCGCCCTTCTCCACCGCAAAGCTCACCGCATCGACCGCCTTGAGGCCTCCGAAATGCAGCGACAGGTTCTCGGCGCGGAAGTAGCTCATCGGTTCCGCTCCGATTTGACGTAGACCTTCTGCCGCTTGAAGGTCGCGCGCTTATAGAGCGGGAACAGCTGGAAGTAGAGCTTGATCTTGACCCAGCGGCCATAGAGGCCGAGCGGCTCGAACAGGATGAACAGCATCACGATCAGCCCGTAGATCGCGCCTTTGAGGCCGTTGGCGGCGGCGAACGCAGCCACGGCGTCACGGATCGCCGCCGCGCGCGCCGCCCCGGCCCCGAACGTTGCGGCGATGCCGGCGATAACGGTCGGCACATCGTCCTTGAGATAGGTCAGGAACGGATCGACCATGACGATGAAGATCGCACCGAGCACCGCACCGTGCAGGCTGAAGGCGCCGCCGATGATGATCACCATGATGAACTCGATCGAGAGCTGCAGGGTGAACATTTCGGGACTGATGAACGACAGCTTGTGGGCGTAGAGACACCCGGCGAAGCCGGTGATCGCGGCGCTGATCGCGAACGACTTGACCTTGTAGCGCGCGACATTGATGCCCATGCTGCGCGCCGCGGTCTCGCTGTCGCGGATGGCGATGAAGGCGCGCCCGGTCGGCGAGCGCAGCAGGTTGAGCGCGCCGACGACGGTCAGCACCAGCACGCCGAGACAGAGGTAATAGAACGCCGCGCTGTCGCGCGGCACGCTCTGGCCGAGCCACTGGATCGCCTTGACCCGCATGCCATCGTTGCCGTTGGTGACGCTTTCCCAGCGCGCCAGCACCTCCTCGACGATGAAGGCGAAGGAGATGGTGGCGATCACGAGATAGATGCCCTGCAGCCGCAGCGCCGGGAAACCGACCAGCGCGCCGATCATCCCCGTCAACAGGCCGGCGGCGAGGAAATAGGCCGGGAACGGCACGCCGCGCTGCTGCAGATAGGCCGTGGTGTAGGCGCCGATGGCGAGGAACGCGGCATGGCCGAGCGAGGCCTGCCCGGTGAAACCGGTCAGGATCATCAGCCCGACGCCGACAATGGCGTAGATGCAGACGAAGACGAGCTGGCTGAGGAAATAGCTGCCGAGCACGGAGGGCGCGAGCAGCAACAGGCCGAGCAGCAGCGCGTAGCATACCACCGCGCCGCGGTGCGGGAACAGGCGGATGTCGTCGTCATAGTCGGTCTTGAACATGAACCGCATGACCGCCCTCACACCTTCTTGCGCGCGTGGGCGCCGAACAGCCCTTCGGGGCGGACCAGCAGCACCGCCAGCAGCACCACGTAAGGGGCGACGTCCTTCCAGCCCGGCGGCAGGTAGAAGCCGGCCAGGCTCTCGATCACGCCGATCAGCACGCCGCCGACCACGGCTCCCGGGATCGAGCCGAAGCCGCCGAGCACCGCTGCCGGGAATGCCTTCAGGCCCAGCGCCAGACCGACGTTGGAGTGGATGAAGGTGATCGGCGCCAGCAGAACTCCCGCGCAAGTTGCAACCGCCGCACTGATCGCCCATACCATCGACACCACCCGCTTGACCGGGATGCCCATGTAGTAGGCGGCCAGCATGTTCTCGGAACTGGCGCGCATGGCCGTCCCGAGCGTGGTGCGGTTGAAGAACAGGTAGAGCAGCGCGCACAGGACCAGCGTGGCGGCGATCACCGAGAGCTTGTCATAGGCCAGCACCAGGCTGCCGAGCCGGACGACGCCCTGGCTGAACGGCGTCTCGATCTTGAGGTCGTCGGTGCCCCAGATCATGCCCGCGACCGAGCGCAGGAAGTAGCCAAGGCCGATGGTGGCCATGACGATGGAGAACTGCGGGTAGCCGAGGATCGGCCGCACCACCAGCCGCTCCGCCAGCATGCCGAGCAGCGCCATGGCCGCGACCGCCGCGACAAAGCCGATCCAGTAATTGAGGCCGAGAATGCCGATGAAGGTGAAGGCGAAGAAGCCGCCCAGCATCATCAGGTCGCCCTGGGCGAAATTGACGACCTCGGTTGCCTTGTAGACCAGCACGAAGCCAAGCGCGATCAGGCCGTACACACAGCCCAGCGCCACACCGCTCACCAACTGCTGAACGAAGTCCAGCATCGCCGTTTCCCTCCCCCGACACGCAGCGATTCTCCCGATCGCTTTCTCGCGCGTCTCGCGCGGTGTCATCGTCCGACCGCGCTGGCCTTCCATAGAAGCGTAACGTTGGCTGACGTCATTGAGCCTCAAATCGCCGCGGCATGTCAACAAAGGGCCCACGCCGGACGGTGAGCAACCCGCGCCGACGGCTGGCAAATCCGGCATGGCGACGTCAATGCGGCATGACGCGCCAACGACGGGGCGCCGCCGCACGGGCCCATGGCCGTTCCCCAAGGTCCTGGCCCGTCGTCAAGCCCGGCCGCGACCACAATGCCGACGAAGTGCTGCGCGAAAGGCTGCGGCTGTTCAGGCGATTGATGAGCTTGCCGACGGTCCCGATGTTGCAGGCTCCAGGGCCCGGAACGAGATCATGGCAGGCCTTCGCTCGCTCCAGGCGGCGCGGAAGGACCGCGCCACTCCCCTCTGCCGCCGACGAAAGCGCCGAACACAGCTATCGGATGGCTGGGGCCGTCGAGGGCTATTCTGGGATGGGCCCGCAAGCTCCAAGCGCAGCATTGGAGGTGGCGCGCTCGGAGAGATTCGAACTCCCGACCCTCGGAATCGAAATCCGATGCTCTATCCAGCTGAGCTACGAGCGCGTGCGGCGCCACCATAGCGGGGCGCCCCCCGAATGCCAGCCCCAATATGGGCCGGCGAAGCCATTTCCCCCAGGGAGCGTTCGACTTTTCCGCAGGGGCTGCGGCGTCGCCGCGCGGCCGCTCCGTCTGCGTCCGGCAGAAGTTCTTCCTGACGCTCCCATGCGGACCTCATCGCGTCCCCCGAATGTCGGTGCCGCCCCGGCAGGCGCCTCCCGGCGACACCGAAACCTCAAACTTGCGCCGGGCGGCGGATTGGCCCAGTGTGCCCGCCACAACTGTGTTGACCTGCCGCTCACGGCTGCTCGTGCTTCGTACCGGCCTTGGATGTGCGGCTACCAGGGGAACGCCGGTGATCGTGGGCTATTGTCGCATTGGTCCACTCGAGCCCGTCGCGCGACTTGACGCTCAGAAGCGCGATCTGGCCGCGATCGGGGCGCAGCAGTATTTTTGCGAGAAGGCCAGCGTCTTCGGGACGATGCCGGAGCTGGAGCGGGCGATCGACCTCGCGCGAAAGGGAGACGTGATCGCGATCACGAAACCCTATCGGGTGGCACATTCGACGCGAGGGGTGCTGGCACTCATCGAGCGGCTTGGCAGCAAGGGCGTCGGCCTTCGCATCCTCCATACGCCGATCGACACGAGCACCACGACCGGACGTATGATCCTGGGGTCGGCGCCACTTTGGTCGCTCGGCGCGTCCCCGCTGCGATCTGTGCTGTGGGACCTCGCTCTCGGTTGGAGGCGCGGACGGTAACGATCGCGTCCGGCGTGCGGCCAGGAGCTGGCGTTATTGATCGATGATCGCAGCCACGCTCCCCGGCCCCCGCCCCCGCCCCCGCCCCCGCCCCCGCCCCGCGCCGACGGATGGTCTCCTCAACCGCAGCCGTACCCGACAAGCCATTTTTCTGCGAGCGACCCTGATGTGCCCAGCATTCGCAATGAGGCCCGCCGACACCGCGTGTGAACGTCAGAAGCGGACCGCCGGCTGCCGCTGGCGTCCCGTGGACGCAAGTTCGACGTAGCGCTGCGCGACCCGAATGCCATCGAACTGCCGGACCATTGTGCTGGCCCCTGCGGACAGCCGCCGCCACAGCGCATCGTCATTCAGGACGGATCCGAGCGCGATCGCCATCGTGCCTGGGCTTGTATCGGCCACAAGCCCGTTCACGTCATGCACGAGCAAATCCCGACTGATGCGCGCGGAGCCGACAATGGGCGTTGCGCTGGCGATCGCTTCCATGACGGTGGCTGACGCGACAGGGATCGCATAGCGCGTTGGGAAGGCGGCGACCCTCACGCGGCCATGCAGCATCCGCACGGTCTGCCCATCCGCGGGTCCCAGCAGAGTGACGCGCGCACGAAGCCGATCGGGGAGAGCATCGACGGCCGCCTGCGTCGGTTGAGTGATATCGCCCGCAATATAGAGGCCGACGGACGGATCATCGAGCACGCTGAATGCCGCAATCGTGGCGGCGGGATCCTTGTAGGCCGATGTTCCGGAATGGAGGATCGCCCGCTCGCGCACCGCAAGGTCAATCCCATGGTAAGCCTGAAGATCGATGCATTTGGGAATGACCGCGAGCTGGTGCCGCGGCATGCCGAGATCACGAACCAGTTCGTCGCGAAGCTCCGTCGTCGTGGCGACCACATGGTCGCTCCGCCTGGTGCTGAAGCGCCGAATACCCCGCCACACCGGAGCAAGACGTCCGCTGCGCGGCTCGAGATTATGGACGACCTGAACGATCGTGCCGCGGAGCGGAACGGGCACCGCCTCGTTGTGAATGACGAGGTCCGGCGCGAAGCGATCGATAATCCACTTCGCGCGAAGCCAGGCCGTGACGGAAGCAAGCCCGCTCAACGGCGCGCGGCTCAAGGCCACGATCGGAAGATCAAGACGAGGAGCGAGAAGACGCTGGTACTCGGCACGGCTCTGAAGGTTCGCGACAACGATCATCACCTCGTGCCCGAGATCGGACAGGGCCTCAGCAAGCGTCACCATCGAAATATTGATGCCGTCGGGCGCGTCGAGAGCCTCGCGCCGAGTGAGAACAATACGCATGCGATCGCCTCCTAGCGTTTGAGGCGGAGCTGACGGCGCCAGGACGGCACGGCGCCGGCGGGCGAGGCCAGCACGGAGCGCGCTGCAAGGTCGCTTGTGCGCGCTTCGCCGTCACCCTGGGTTGCGGGACTGCCGGCTCTGGTCGAGCCAAACGTGAAGAAAAACCCCGCCGAGACCACCAGCACCACGCATTCCCTGGCGATGAGCGCGATCGCGACCGCGACCGCAGGGTTCGCGAGCTGGCGGCAAAGCAGGTATGCGACGCCGAGGAAGATCAACATCCCCACCACGTTGAGAGATGCCCAGGCGCGCTCGTGACCGTAGGTGAACATATAGAGGTTCGACGTGCAGGTATTGGCGTTGATCAGAACGGGGATGATGGACATCACCCGAACGATCGGGATCGCTCCCGAAAAGCTCTCGCCGAACAGGAGAACGATGACATAGGGCGCCAGAAAGAACAGAAAGAGGCTGAAAGCCGCACCGACGACGAGGGTCAGCAAGGAGCGCCGGATCAGAACGAGCCCCGCCTGCGGGTCATGGCGCGCGCAATAGGCCACTCTCGGCAGAAGCGTTTCCCACATCGCTCGAAAAAATGGCCGCGTGGCATTTACGAACTTCTCGGCGATCGAATAGTTTCCGGCGGCGACGTAACCGGCGAAATGCTCGACAAGCGGAACGGGCAGAGCCACGAGTATCCTTTCGACAAGGGCAAAGAGAAAGCCGCGCCAGCCGCTTCGAAGCTGCATTCCAACCGTGGACGGCGTCACGGCCCTGAAGCCGCCGAAGCCGACGGACAGGATCACCGGCAGGCTGACGAGGGCGGCGACAAAGCCGATCGAACTCTGAATCGCCACGGCAAGGCCGGTCTCGGCGGACGACGTCACCATCGTCAGGAAGCACACCAGGGCCAGACAGCGACCAATGAGCACCGCGACAGCGGCTTCCCACGCCCGTTCCAAGGCGATGAACAGCCAGGTCGGAAACAAGATGCCGCCGATCGGCGTCAACATGGTGCAGAAAAAAACCGGCTTGCTGACAGCCAGAAAGCCACCCGCGGCGGTAAAGCCAACGAGCATCACCACGCAGCACAGCATGGCCTTCGTGACGGTGACCTCCGCGAAAAGCGCGGCGATGACAGCCGGCTCATGCCGCGCCGACGCCACCGCGCGTTGCGCAGTCCAGTGAAAACCATAGTCCACGATCGTGGCGGCGAGCCATCCGACACTGAGGGCGTAGGCGTATTGTCCAAAATGCAGGGGTCCCAAAACCCTGCCCGCATAGGGCAGAATGAGGAGCGGCTGCAGGACATCGGCTGCATGCATGATGGCCAAACTGGCCGCTTGCTTACGCAGGCTCATCAGCAATTCTCGCTGGGGAAGGTCACACGTCCCCGCACCAATCCTGGCCGTTCGGCCAGGTGAAGCTGCAGACATGAAGCAACGCCGATCCCCTTTGCGGGGACGCCCCCGTTCATCTCAGTTGCGCGGCAACTCCGGAGCATGCCCGTGAACGATCACGGCAAAAAGCACTCCGAAGTGGTAACTCCAATGAGCCAAGTGCAGTGCGAAGCCATCGGCTAACATTCTCCCTGCAGTGGCACCCGCGGGGGTACAACACATGTTGGCGGCGTCGGAGGTCTTCGACTATGTCATCGTCGGCGCCGGAGCCGCGGGGTGCGTGGTGGCCAGCCGGCTTGCGGCCACGAAATCCTGCACCGTTTGCCTGCTCGAAGCGGGACCGCCCGACACCAGTGTCTTCCTGCGGATCCCGGCCGGGGTCTACAAGGCCTCGTCGATTCCAAAATATGCCTGGCAGTTCGAGACCGAGCCGAACGCGGCGACCGCGAACCGGGCCATCCCCATTCCGCAGGGCAAGACGCTCGGTGGCTCGACCGCGATCAACGGAATGAACTACAACCGCGGTCATTCCGAGGATTTCGATGGCTGGGCCCGACGCGGCAACCGCGGCTGGGGCTACGCTGACGTGCTTCCCTACTTCAGAAGGACCGAACGTCGAATCGGGGCTTGCGATACCGCATACCGGGGCCAAGAGGGTCCACTTCCCATCACCGACTGCGATGTGCGACATCCGCTTTGCGATTCATTCATTGCGGCGGCCTGCAACCTGGGACTGCCGCGCAATCCCGACTACAACGGCGCAACGCAGGCGGGGGTCGGGTATTATCAGCGCTATATCGAAAACGGCTGGCGCGTGAGCGCGGCCCGGGCCTTCCTGCGGCCGGTGGCCAGACATCGCAACCTGGATATTCGGACCCGAGCCCAGGTCACTGCGGTGCTGCTCGAGGGACAGCGGGCGGTCGGCGTCCGGTACGCGCAGGGACCAGCCCACCCCGCCCGCGAGGTGAAAGCCCGTCGCGAGGTCATCCTGGCCGCCGGCGCCGCCAATACGCCCAAGCTGCTGCAGATTTCAGGGGTCGGTCCGCCCGCTCTGCTCGCAGATCTTGGGATTCCGGTCCTGCACGACTTGCCCGGGGTCGGCGCGAACCTGCAGGACCACTACATGATCCATTTCATCGTCCGGGTGAGAGGCAAGACGATCAGCGGGCGAGGCCTCGCTCTGCTTCGCGAAGGCACAAAATGGATGCTCGGCCTGCCAAGCGTTCTCGCCTTAAGTCCGTCGCTCGTGTACGGCTTCGCCAACTCGCAGGATATCTCCGCCACTCCCGACGTCCAGATCGATGTGGCCATCGGGAATTATTCCAACCTGAGGGAACGCTTTCCTGTCCTCAAGCCGGGATTCTATCAGCTGCGGCCGAACAGCAGAGGCTTCGTCCGCGCGCGCTCGCCTGACCCCTTCCAAGCCCCGGTCATTCAACCCAACTTTCTGGTGGACGAGAGGGATCAGCGCGTTGCCGTCGACGGCATCCGGATGATGCGGCGGCTGCTCGGTGCACAGGAGCTTCAGCCATACTCCTGCGGCGAAGAGCTGCCCGGCCCCGCGGTCACGACCGATTCCCAGTGCCTGGAATATGCGCGGGAAGCCGGACTGACGTCATATCACGTGTGCGGAACGTGCCAGATGGGCCCACGGGACAACCCGGCCTCGGTGGTCGACGACCAGTTGCGTGTCCATGGTATCGAGAATCTGCGGATCGCGGATGCCTCGATCATGCCGACCGTGCCCTCCGCCAACACCTCCGCGGCCGTGTTCATGATCGGAGAAAAAGCCGCGGACATGATCCTGGGACGGCATCCTCCGCCCGCCATGCAGGCTGCCCCCTCCGTCCTCGCCCTTGAGCCCGGCTGAGCCCCGCCTGACAAGCGCTGACCGCAATTCAACAGCTAAAGGCCAAAGGTCACACGGAGGGCCTGTCCTTGAAGAGGCGCATCCTCGTTGCTTCCGACTTCAACGCGAAAGATCGCGCGCACTTCGCGCTGTCCTACGAATTCTGCCGCATCATCACCGAGTGTGATGATGCGGACCTCGTCGCGCCCGGCATCGACAACTATCTGGCAAGGTATCTCGGCGGCATCCTGCCGCCTCATGACAGTCAGAACGTCCAGCGCGACTTCAACAGGCTTGTCAACGGCGTCCGCAAGGGGTTCGGACTGAAGAACGCCCCAACGATCGGGCCGGTCGTGCTCGACCAGAATTACGACGTCTTCTTCTTTGTCGGCTGGAGTCCGCAAAGCTTCGTCGAACTCTCGCGTATCCGGAACTGGCGCGGCCGCTGCAAGATTGCCGTGGCCTATCTGTTCGAGCTGTGGTCCAGCACGCTCGAACAGGACCGCCATTACCTGAAACTGCTGGATCAGTTCGACCACGTGTTCCTGCTTCACAGCGCAAGCGTGCCGCGGCTTTCCTCCTACACGGCCGCCTCCTGCTCCTTTCTGGCGACGGGCGTCGATTGTCTGGTTGCCACGCCGTATCCGTCGCCGCCCGAGCGGGTCATCGATGTCTATTCGATGGGTAGCCGCGCGGCGGGGCCCCATCAGCAACTGGTGGCGCTGGCTGAACGCCGCAAGTTCTTCTATCTCTACGATTCACTTTCCAGCAGCGATTCACAGGTCAAGGACTGGCGGGAGCATCGACTGCTTCTTGCCAATATCATCAAGCGCACCCGCTATTTCATGGGCTTCAGTCCCGCGGCCGTGATGGGAGAAAAATCACACAAGATCGTCGGCGAGCAGGTCCTGCCGTCACGACTGTTCGAGGGCGCCGCCGGGGGCGCCATCATCCTCGGAACTGCGCCGCAATGCGCCGAGTATCTCACGTACTTCGATTGGCCCGATGCGGTGATTGAGGTCTCGCCGCAGTCGAGTGATATCGCGGCCGTGATCGACGAACTGGATGCGCAGCCCGAGCGGACAGAGCGCGTACGCCGCACCAACGCCGTGCGTTGCCTCTTGCGGCACGATTGGGTGTACCGCTGGGAGCACATCCTGTCCACCATCGGGATGAAGCCGCTCGCGCAGCTCCAGGATCGCAAGTCGCGGCTGAGCGAGGTTGCGGCCGCCGTGATGGCGCCTTCGCCGGCATAGCGCGGCAGCCCGACATGACGATTGACCGCGACGACCTTGCGTTAGCCAATCCGGCCTACCCCCAAAGAGTTAATGTCGCGCGACAGCAACTGGCGTCTAATGCGTTGAAGACCTGAGCCGCTATTCACCCTGGAGAACCAGGCGCATGCGCACGCTGCAATCTGAAGCACCACCTGTGTCACCGATGATGTCGAGATCATCGCAGGCGTCGGATGTCATAGCGACGCATTTCGAGAATGTGCGCCGCGTGCTGGCGGAAGTTCAGGTGCACGCGGTGCAGAGACTGGTCGAGATTTTTCGCGAGGCTCGCGACCGGGGAGCGTTCATCTACGTCGCCGGCAACGGCGGCAGCTCCTCAACCGCCTCTCACTGGGTGAATGACCTTGGCAAGGCGACCAAGCGCTCTGGCTGCCGGCCGTTGAAGGTCATGTGCCTGTCCGACAACGTGCCCTGGTTCTCCGCCCTGTCGAACGATGAAGGTTACGAGAGGGCATTCTCCGGCCAGCTCGAGAATTTCGCAGCCCCGGGGGATGTGTTGACGTGCATCTCCGCGAGCGGCAACTCCCCGAACCTCGTGCGTGCGGTCGAACTGGCGCGAAAACGAGAGCTCACCACCGTGGCGCTGCTCGGCTTCGATGGCGGCGCGCTGAAGGGCCTTGTTGACGAGCCGGTGTGCGTCGAGACCGAGAAAGGTTGCTACGAGCTCGTCGAGGACGTCCACTCGGCGATCTGCCATGCGGCCACCAGATGCCTCATTGCCGACAGGTCAGGCCTGAACTGATGGCCGCGTTCGATGCCCATTCCCTGCCCGCCCATATCGAAGGCCGGATCTATCGCCGGCCGACCCAGGCGGTCATCCTCGCGGGCGGACGGGGCACCCGAATGCGGCCGATCACGGATGACCGGCCGAAGCCGATGGTGCCGATTCTGGGCCGGCCATTTCTGGAGTACCAGATCGAGCAGTTGCGCGACCAGGGCTTTGAACGTGTCCTGATCCTCCTGGGGTATTTGCCCGATGTGGTTCAGAACCATTTCGGCGACGGTCGTGACTGGGGCGTGCACATCGCGTATTCCGTGACCGATCCCGACCAACTGACCAGCAGCCGAGTGGCAACCGCTCGGCACATGATCGATCCCTGCTTCCTGCTGCTCTACTGCGACAACTACTGGCCGATGCAGATGAGCCGGCTGTGGGCGCGGTTCCGCCAGGCCGGGAAGCCCGCCTTGATCACCGTCTACAGCAACAGCGACCGCTACTCCCGAGGCAGTGCGCTCCTCGACCGCGACGGTCATGTCCGCGTCTTCGATCGCTCGCGCACCACCCCCGGACTGCAGCAGGTGGAAATCAGCTACGCAATCCTTACAGACCTCGCCCTCGCCCTGCTTCCCGAGCAGGATACGCTGCTCGAGGAAGCGATCTATACGCCGCTCGCGCAGCAAGGACGGCTCACGGCCTATTGCAGCGATCACCGCTATTACAGCGTCGGCTCGCTGAACCGGCTGCCCGCGACGGAAGCCTTCATGCGGCGGGAGCCAACCGTGATCCTCGATCGTGACGGCGTGCTCAACCGCAAGCCGCCGACGGCGCAATATGTGCGAAACTGGGATGAGTGGGCATGGTGTCCGGGCGCTCTCGAGGCCCTCCGGCTCTTGCACGACCGCGGCTACCGCACCATTCTCGCCTCGAACCAGCCCGGCATCGGTCGAGGCGTCATGACCGCGGCCGGCCTCGAAGCCGTCCATGACCGCATGAAGCGGGAGGTCGCACAGGCGGGCGGCCGGATCGATGCGATCTACTATTGTCCCCATGACTGGGATGACGGCTGCGACTGCCGCAAGCCGAAGCCCGGCCTCCTTTATCAGGCCCAGCGGGACTTCCATCTCGACCTGACGCGCACGCTGTTTGTCGGCGACGACGAGCGCGACGCCGCGGCAGCGGCGGCGGCTGGCTGCGCCTTTCGCCGCGTGACCGATTCATGTTCGCTGCTCGACCTCACCCGACAGTTGCTGGGAACCCGGGCCTATGCCTGACAACAAGCGCATCCTCATCACCGGCAATAACGGCTATATCGGATCAGTCATGGCCCCCTGGCTCCAGGGCCAGGGCTTCGACGTGGTCGGTCTCGACACCGGATATTTCGCGCCGTGCACACTCGTCCCCGACCATACGGACGTCCCGACCATCCACCAGGACCTGCGCGATGTGACCGCCAGCGAACTTGCCGGCTTTGACGCGGTGATCCATCTGGCGGCGCTCAGCAACGATCCCATCGGCAACCTGAATGAAGCCTGGACGCGGGAGATCAACTCGCAGGGGACGATCCACCTTGCGAGGCTTGCGAAACAGGCCGGCGTGCCGCGCTTCATCTTTTCATCCTCTTGCATCATGTACGGGACGTCGGAAGCCGCGGTGGTCGACGAAACTGCGCCGCTGGCGCCGCGCACCGAATACGCCCGATCCAAGGTCGAGGCGGAGATGGCGCTGCGCGCGCTCGCCGACGAGCGCTTCTCGCCGACGTTCTGCCGCAACGGCACCGTCTATGGCCTCTCGCCGCGGATGCGGTTCGACACCGTCCTCAACGATTTCATGGGCAATGCCTTCACGACCGGTCGCATTGTGATCCAGAGCGATGGCACGCCGTGGCGGCCGGTTGTCCACGTCCAGGACGTTGCGCGGGCGTTTCAGGCGGTGGTCGAGGCACCGCTGGAGACCGTCCACAACGAGGCCTTCAACATCGGCGCGGACCAGCTCAACCACCAGATCCGCGATCTCGGACAAATTGCGGCGGCAGCAGTTCCCGGCTGCGAGCTCGCAAGCGTGCCGCATCCCGGCGCGGATCAGCGCACCTACAAGGCGGATTTTGCCAAGTTCAAGCGAACGTTTCCGGCCTTCAGCTTCCGATGGACTGCAACGGACGGAGCGAAGGAGCTTTATGCCGCGTTCCGCAAGATCGGTCTGACGCACGGCATGTTCACGGACAAGCGTTTTACGCGTCTGAGCTGGCTGCGGCACCTGCTCGACAGCGGATCGATCGACGAAACACTCAAGTGGACCGATCTCAAGGCCAACAACAGCCGTGAAGGGGCGCATGTCTCAACGGGCCAGGAGGCCGAGCGCAGTGGAAACCCTATCGACGCGTGAACGCGAGCCCGCATCCATCGTCCTCGATGAGCGGCAAGGATCCGCTTATGCCAGCTGGCGTGCAGCCAACATCGTCATGACGCGGACCCCGCTGCGCGTCAGCTTCGCCGGGGGCGGCACGGATTTGCCGGAATTCTACGAGATTGAAGAAGGCGCAGTCCTGAGCGCAGCCGTCGACAAATACGTCTACGTCACCGTCAAGCGCCACAGCGACATCTTCAACGAGCCGATCCGGATCAACTACTCGCGCACCGAGCAGGTCAACACGATCGACGAGATCGACAACAACATTGCCCGCGAGTGCCTCAGGTTTCTCAATATCGAACCGCCGATTTTCATCAGCACCGTTGCCGACATGCCGGCCTCGACCGGCATGGGAGGATCGAGCTCGTTTGCAGTGGGGCTGCTCCACGCCCTTCATGCCTTCCGCGGCGAGCGCATCACCGCGGGCCAACTCGCCGAAGAGGCCTGCTATATCGAGATGGAGGTCCTCAAGGAGCCGATCGGCAAACAGGACCAGTACGCCGCCGCCTTCGGCGGCCTGAATCTGCTTCGGTTCGGGCGGGGCGGCCGCGTCATGGTCGAGCCGCAGCCGGTCAGGAGCGGTTCTGCGACCTACCTGTTCAGCAACATCATGATGTTCTGGACCGGTCATCAGCGCCCGGCGGCCTCGGTGCTGACCGAGCAGCGAAGCAACACGTCGCAGAACCTGGACGTCCTGCGGCGCATGCGCAACGACGCCTATGAATTTCGGGCACTCTGCTCCGGCCAGCACATCGAGCTCGATCAGGTGGGCGAGGCTCTTCACCGTGGCTGGGTGCTGAAGCGCAGCCTTGCTTCCAAGATCACCACCTCGGAGATCGACCACCATTACACGCGCGCGCTCGAGGCCGGCGCCGAGGGCGGCAAACTCTGCGGCGCCGGTGGCGGCGGATTTCTGATGTTCGTCGTGAAGCCGGAGAAACGCGAGCGGGTGCGTCAGGCGCTCTCGGACCTTCCACTGGTGGCGCTCGGGTACGAGGTGCACGGCTCGCGGGTGCTTTATCCGGCCGCGTGACGCCGGTCTCGGAGGATCCGATGATTTTTGAGGCCACCGACATCGAGGGCGCCTGCACCGTGGAACTGGACAAGCGGGCGGACGACCGCGGGTTCTTCGCCCGCGGCTGGTGCAGCCGGGAGTTCGGCGATCGCGGCCTCGCCAGCGGCATCGCCCAGATGAACATCTCCTTCAACCGCCGCAAGCACACGCTGCGCGGTTTTCACTACCAGACCGCCCCCTATCAGGAGGACAAGCTCCTGCGATGCGTTCGCGGCGCGGTGCATGACGTGTTGCTCGACCTGAGGCCGGACTCGCCGTCCTTCATGCGTCATATCGCGGTCGAGCTGAGTGCAGAAAACTACCGCACACTCCTCGTCCCGAAAGGTTGCGCGAACGCCTTCCTGACCCTCGCGGACGAGACGGAGGTCACCTACCTCGTATCGGAGTTCTACACGCCAGCCGCCGAGCGGGGGGTGCGCTGGAACGATCCGGCGTTTCGTATCAAGTGGCCCGCCGAGCCCGCCGTCATCTCCGACAAGGACTGCAGCTGGCCTGATTTCAAGGACGAGCGCAGCCTCGTCGCGAGTGCCGACCAGGAGTAGGCAGCGATGTTCATCGTCGACCGCGAGCTCGAACGGTTACAGCGGGCGGGCACCCCGATCAGGGTGGGAATGGTGGGCGCCGGCTTCATGGCCAAAGGCATCGCACGCCAGATGCTGCACTATACCAAGGGCATGGAATTGGCCGTGATCTCCAACCGCCATGTCGAGGAGGCCCGCCAGGCCTACGCCGAATCCGGCGAGAGCGACGTCACAGTCGTGCGCAGCGCGGACGAGCTCGACGACTGCATCACCCGTGGCCGGCGCGCGATCACCGACGATCCGATGCTGCTGTGCGACGCGAACGGGATCGATGTGATTCTGGAGGTCACCGGAACGATCGAGTTCGCCGCCCATGTCGTCATGCGGGCGATCGCCCGTGCCAAGCATGTCGTCATGATGAATGCCGAACTCGACGGCACGCTCGGCCCGATCCTGAAGGTTCATGCCGACCGCGCCGGGGTCGTCATCACGAACACGGAAGGTGACCAGCCAGGCGTGATCATGAATTTGTACCGATGGGTGAAGGGATTGGGTGTCAGGCCCGTGCTGTGCGGAAACATCAAAGGCCTGCACGACCCCTACCGCAACCCCACGACCCAGGAGGGGTTCGCCAGAAAATGGGGGATGAAGGCCCCGATGGTCACGTCTTTCGCGGACGGAACCAAAATATCTTTCGAGAACGCGATCGTCGCCAATGCAACGGGCATGCGGGTGGCAAAGCGCGGGATGCACGGTCCTGTCGTCGCCCCCGGCACCCCCATCCAGGAAGCGGTCAACTGGTACCCGATTGACACCTTACTCGGGGGACCCGGTATCGTGGATTACTGCGTGGGAGCCATGCCGAACCCCGGCATCTTCGTCCTCGGGACGACGAACGATGCGATCGAGAAGCACTATCTGTCGCTCTACAAGATGGGAGCGGGCCCGCTCTACTGCTTCTACTGGCCCTATCATCTTTGTCACTTCGAAGTTCCGTTCACGATTGCCCGTGCCGCGATCTTCAGAGATGCAGCCATCACGCCGCTCGGTGCCCCGCACGTCGACGTCGTCGCCGCCGCCAAGAGAGATCTCGGGGCTGGCGAGGTCCTGGACGGGCTTGGCCACTACATGACGTACGGCCTGTGCGAAAATGCCGAGGTCGCTCGCGGGCAGCGCCTTCTCCCGATCGGCCTCGCCGAAGGCTGCCGTCTGCGGCGGAGCGTCACGCGAGACCATGTGCTCGGATACGACGACGTCGAAATCCCGGCCGGGCGATTGTGCGATGCCCTGCGCCGCGAGCAAGATGCGTTCTTCTTTTGCAGCCCGCCGTCGGTCCGCACCGAGACGATGGCCAATGCCTGAGCTGAATTGAAGGCGGCACGCAGAGCTGTCACAGGCGAAGGTTCGGGCACGCTCCCCTGGATCGATGCGGCCGAGGCCACGCGCTGCCTGGAGCGCACTTTGGAAAGGTCGCGCGGCTCCACGGCAGATGACAAAACCACGCGGCGACAGCGCAATCATCTGCAGCCTGCACCCGGTCGGCGTTGACTGAAACGCTCGACCGGGTCCCCGGCCCTCCCTCGCCAAAGCGAGGTGATCACGCCTCGCCGGCCTCAGTGATGCGCAGAGACGCTCTTGACGCACGCCGACAGCATGTCACCGGGCGCGACATGGCCGACGTCGCCGAGGCTGATCATGCCGACCATGCGCCTGCTCTTGTTGATCACCGGCAGCCGCCGGACCTTCAGCGTCTCCATGTGATGGACGGCCTTGGCGAGGTCGTCGTCCTCGCGGCAGCAATGAATGCCTGACGTCATCACGTCCCGCGCCATGGCGCGGGTGGCATCAAAGCCCTTGCTGGCAAGGCCGTTGCAGACGATGTCACGGTCGGTGACCATGCCGATCAGGCGGTCGTTCTCGCCGATCGGAATGCAGCCGATGTCATGGCCCCGCATCAGCCTGGCGATCTCCGTGACAGGCGTATCGGGCCCGACCCAGTCGACGCCCTTGTGCATCACATCCTTGACTTTCATGGCGGACCTCCTGAGCTGCGGCCACGCCTGGCGCAACGCGGCGGCGCGGCCGGTGTCGCAGTATACGCCGATCTTGTCTCCGGATGGAGCGCCGGTGACCGGCTGCGAAACCCGGAACGCCGCTCTCCGGGTGCGGGAACCGGGCGGCTCCCGCACTCCGTGCACACGCCCCGCCACTTGTTACAGGTGCCCCTCCTCCGCGAGGCGCTGGCGCTGGGCGTCGGACAGTTGTCCGGCGCCGACCACCTGCACCGCGCTGTCGGTGTTGTAGGTCTGCTGATCGTCCTTGCGCCGCGGCGTGCTGCCGCCTTCCGCCGGTGTGCTGCCGTCACCGCCGCCATAGCCGAGCACCTCGACCATGATGATCGACGGCTGGCTGCTCTGCGACTGGGCCGGCATCGGCGCCTGCTGGTTCGCCGCCGTGGTGTTCGCCGCCGTGGTCAGCGCGCCGATCGGCGGGCCCTGCACGGTTGGCACGCCGGTCGCGGTCCCCTTCACCTCGATGTTGGCGGCGTTGACGATGTGCAGCGCCGCAAGATTGAGGTTGCCGGAGACGCGGATGCCCGCCTCGCCGGGATCGATGGTGCCGAGCGGCGCGATCAGGTCGACCTGGCCGCGCGGCACCTCGGGCAGCGGCTGCAGCGTCGCGATGCCGGCGCCGGTGCTCGGCGCCTGCGGCGACAGCGTGACCCGGCCGTAGTTGTCGTATGTACGCTTCGGCGGCGTGTAGACCTGGGTGGTCTTCGCGCCGCGGCCGGCGTTGATGTCGCCCTCCGCCGACCAGGCGATGATATCGCCGCCGAAGGTCGTCATGATGCGCGACAAGCCGAGCAGCAGGCTGCCCTTCGAGTAGGTCTCGATGTCGCCCTTGCCTTGCGTGATCAGGCCCGACGTCGGCGGCGGCACGACGCCGTCGACACCGAGGACGATCCGGCCGCCCGGCGCGAGCAGCTGGATGCTGCCGCCGGCGACCGTGCGGACGCCGGCACCGCCGAACATGGTGATGTCGCCGAGGTAGCCGATCGGCGCACCGCTTGCATCATGATCAGGGAATAGCACCGCGATTGCCTGGCGGCCGCGCAGATAGGAGCCGGGACGCGGACCGCTGGCATCGTTGAACTCGCGGCCGCCCTCGCGCAGCTCCCAATAATACACCTGCCGCAGGAACACGGCCTGCTGGTCCGGCGGCAGCGCGGCGAACCGCGCACGCACGTCCGCGTCGGAGCCGCGGAAGCCGTACTGCTGGGAAAGCCAGTCGGCGAGCTCCTTCTCGTAGGTCTTGACCACCTTGCCGGGCTGGTCGGCGAGCGGAACATTCTTGTTGGCAAGATTGGCCGGATCGAGATAGCGCACCAGGCCGGCATAATTCGCGCCTGCGGCGCCCGCCGTCATCACCACCGACGCGCCGGAGCGAAGGTCGCCGGGCACAACCGGTCCGAGGCTGGTCACCGCGCCCTTGTCGGCCTGGTAGACATTGCGCCCCGCCGATACCATCAGCGTGCCGGGACCTGCGACCTGCAGGTTGGCATAGAGAATGTCGCGCCCGGCCGACACCACCGAGACGTCGTTGTCGCCGGTGTGCACGATCAGGTTGCTGGTCCTGTTCGCCATGGATTCCGAATCCGATGTACCGATCGGCGTGCCGAGGCTGACGATGTCGCGCCCCGCGATCAGGCGCACCGGCTTGGCCGCCACATACCAGGTAGTGGCCGTTGCAGGATCAGTACCGGTGACCACCTCGCCGCTCTTGAAGCCGACGATATCGCCGGTCGCGGCATAGATCAGCGCGGACGAAGGGTCGCTCGCATGCAGGTTGGTCGCCGTGTTGGGACCGAACGCGAACAGCTCGACGCCGCGCGGCTGGAGAATATTGAAGTTGTTCGAAATCGTTCCGGTGCCGTTGGTGTTGGTGATCCTGTCCGGCTCGCCGCGTTGCCACCCGACGAACGCCGGCTGGACCGGTGTCGCCAGCGCGCTTGGGTCGGCGCCGGAGATGTTGATCGCGTAGCCGCTGGCATAGATCGAGCGAGCGGCCAGCAGTTCGAGCTGTCCCGTCGGCGACGGCGCCAACAACAGCGGTGGTATCCCGGTCGTAGTGTCGCCGGGAGCGTAGGCCCCGTAATAGATGCTGCCGCTCGCCGCCTGCACCGTCAGCGTCGGCGGATACACAAAGGCGTGGTCGGTGTCGGTATCGATCGTCGAAGCGCCGGACAACCGGTTTTGGGTGGTCGGCATGAGGTTGCCGCCGGCCGATACCAGGTTGATCGCGGTCTCGTTGCGCCACAGGCTGAACCAGGTGACGCCGCCGCCGACATGGGCGGTGCCTGCAGCCGTGTAGCCCGTCGTGTTCTGCAGCAGCACGCGGCCCGGATCGGCCGCGCCGGACAGCACGAGGTCGCCACGCGCCGACAGGTTGACCACCGCGTCGCCGGGGATCACCAGCGGCCCGCCGAAGCCGATGCCGCTGTTGGCGGTGTACAGATCCGGCCAGCGCGGATCGAACGTGGTCTTGGTGCCATAGGTCAGGTTGATGCCACCGATGGTCCCGGCCTGCAGATCGATCTGGCCGCGCAGGTTGACCAGCACGCCGCTGGTATCGCTCCGCGATGTCGAGGTGTTCAGCGTCGGCTGCAGCGGGTTGAGCTGGCCGCCGACCCTGAACAGCAGGTCGCCGCCACCGGTCAGGATCGGGGGTCCGTCGGCGGTGATGCGCCCGGTCGAGCCGATCGCGATGTTCAGCGTCGAAGAGCTCGAGGCCATGTTGTTGCCGCTCTGGGTGCCCAGCACCCCGGCATCGCCGCCGGCCAGCACGGTGACGTTACCGCCACCGAGCGTGCCGAAGCCGGCAAAGCCGAGCAGGATCGGCGATGTGGAGGGATCGGCCGGCTGCGGCAGCGCAAGGCTGCCGAAATTGATCCACCATGCCGTGCGCTGGCCGGCAATGTCGCCGCCCTGGCGCCACAGCCAGTTGCCGGGATTGCCATCCTGGTTGCGCACCACGGTATTGCCGCTGTTGAGCGCAAGACCGCTCAGGTTGCGCTGCGCCGCCACCAGCAGGTTGCCGCCGCCGTCCGGATACCAGGCATGATAGACGCTGTTCGGGCCACCGTTGACCAGCCCCTCGTAGAACGCCCCGTTGCTCCCGAGGACCGAGCCGTCGAGCAACTGGCCGCGCGGCAGATCGTACTGGTCGTTGCCGGTCGGCAGCAGCGACGGTGTACCTGCGGTGTAGATGCCATAGGGCGTGCGAACCGTCAGATCGCCCCCGCTCAGCAGTTCGAGATCACCGGTCCCCGTGCGCAGCACGTTCAACATCGAGAACTGCAGCTGGGCGGTTGGGCGGGCGCCCGCCGAGATCACCGCCATGACGGCCGAATCCGCGAGCACCAGGCTGCCGGGATTGGCACTGCGCGGCCGCAGGGCGCGGCTGTCGGCGGCAGCGAGGTCCGCCCCCGCCACGAAGCGCTCCGACCACGATTGCGACCCTGCCGGCAGCATCGGCGCCGCGGCCCAGATCGCGCTCGTGGGCGGATCGTTGCGCAACCGCACCAACGCCGCATTGCCGGGCAGCTTGACCGACGTGCCCCCCGGAACAAGGGCTCCCATCGCGAGGGTCAGGCTGCCATTCAAGATCAGCGCGGTGGGCAACGGCACGTTCTTCGGCCATACCATCGCATTGACGTTAACGGTCGTCGTGAACAGGTTGCCGGCGCCGAGGATCACGCCGGCCGGCAAGGTGGTGGCCTGCCGCAGCAGCGTGCCGCGGGCGTAGATCACAGCGCCCGTGGCATTGCGCACATCCGCACGCAGCACCGTGCCGGCCGGCAGTTGCAGCGCGGTCCGCAATGGCGTGTCGACAGGCAGGGTGATGTTCGCGGGCAGCGTGAACTGCTTCACCGGCAGGTCGTAGTTCAGCACGCCGCCTCTCTGGAAAGCGGTGCCGTCCGCCAGCACCACGCCGCTGCGCGGGATCACCACGTCGTTGTTGTAGGGTTGGAGGCCACTCACCAGCAGCCGCACGACCTGCGGCGTATTGGGGGCGCTGGCCCCCGCGGGCTGCGGCGTACCGAAACCGTCGCTGACGTTGCCGTAGACATTGAGATTGCCGCCGGCGCGGATCACCAGCCGGCCCGGCTCGCCGGAGCCGTATATTGCCGTCCTCTGCGTGTTCGGATTGACGCTGTCGTAGCGATAGCCCGCGAGGTCGATGTCGCCGGAGATGGTGAGATCGCCGGTCGGCGTCGCGCTGGTGATTTCGACGCCCGGCCGCAGGTGGAAGGCATTGGTATAGGCGCTCAGGCCCTTGAGCCGGGTCTGCAGGTCGCCGTTCTGCAACGCTGCCGAGACGAAGGACGTGCTGGCGCCGTGCACGGTGCCCATCAGCGCCTGATTGATGATGCCGCCGGCCGGCTGATACGAGCGGAAGCCGTTGACCGCGATGCTGCGCGCGCCGGCGATCGTCACCGGTCCTGCCGCATCGATCGCCACGTCGTTGGCGCCATCGCCCGTCCCGCCCGCGCCGCCGAGCCGCGGTGCGTTGAGCTCGACCGTGCCGCGCGCGACGGTATCGGTGGCGGCGGAGCTGACGTCGATGCGCGCCCCGGGGACAAGACCGAGCCGGCCCCCGGTCGTGGTCAGCTCGACAATCGCCCGGTTGGGCGCGTCGATCGGCTTCTGGTAGCTGTCGACCCGCAGCACCGTACCATGGGCATCGAGCACGGCAGTGCTGCCGAGCACGAGATCGTCGCGCGACGACAGCCGGATCGTGCCGACGCGCTCGCCGCTGGCATTGACCGTGCCGTTGACAGTCAGCCGGCCGCCATCGACCGACACGGTGATGCTGTTCGCCACCAACTCGTCGCCGATGGTGAGGTCGCCCTGCTTGATCTGGAAGCTGCGGGCGCCGACCACGCCACCTGCGGTGAGCCGCCGGTTGAGCCCGGCGAAATCGTCGACCGTCTGGCCGTGGACGTCGATGCTGCCGGCGAGATACGGCACCAGCG
>NZ_JBFRFW010000034.1:0-39048 GCF_052115025.1 Bradyrhizobium sp. 2TAF24
GGCTTTCCCTCCCGACGCTCCTATGTGGCTCCTAGCCCACAAGGCCGCACTTCCGCAAAGTGGCCTGAAAACGAGCTAACCTACTGTCCCATATACGGTTTCAAGCTCTGCGTGATTTGCACGAAGGACTTGACACCAGAACTTTTTTGCTTGTTGGCGCTTCAGAGGCTCACGCGAAGAGAAGCCGATGAGCCCGGCTGCTGGCAGAGACACGCGGCGCTTCGGTAGTTTCAGCGTCATCACCGGGCCGGCGCGCAGCGCCGTGACAGCCCAAGTCGGATGTTTTCGATCTGGGCCTTTCACAAACGCAACTCGGCACAGCCGAGTAGCGTTACGCCGCAAGGAAGCTGGATTGCCGGCCCGGCAATGACGCAGCGGGTGTGGCTGGCGCCCGGCCGGGCATGGCGGAGAAAGCCGATATTTCCGGCGCTTCAACAGTCCGCTTTTCAGGCAGGGCGCGCGAAAGGCGCGAACTCCGCGGCGACGGCAGTGTAGATGTCGCGTCGGAACGGCACCACCAGCGCGGCGATGCGATCGAGGCGCTCCCAGCGCCAGGTATCGAACTCCGGCGGCTGGCCGTTGCGCGGCGACAGCGGATCGATGGCGCGCTCGTCGCCGGTAAAGCGCAGGGCGAACCACTTCTGGCGCTGGCCGCGGAAGATCGACAGGCGATGCGGCGGGCCGTCATAGGGCGGGAAGTCGTAGGCCATCCAGCTGGTTTCCGCGAGAATCGCGGCGTCGACCACGCCGGTCTCCTCCCACAGCTCCCGCTTCACCGCCTCGCGCGGATCCTCATTCGGGTCGATGCCGCCCTGGGGCATCTGCCATTCGAGGCCGGGGTAGATCACCTCGGGTCCGTCGTCGCGAAAGCGCCGCGCGATCAGCACCTCGCCATGGCTGTTGAACAGGGCCGCGCCGACGTTGAGTCGATAAGGTTTTGCATCCGTCATGCTGGTGCCGTGATCTGCCATGATTGGGTTCCCGCGCGCGGCGGCCATGACCTGTTGACGCATGACGGCCGGCGCGCGATCGCCTAGATTGCGCCGCCGTCCGCCCCGGGGGACATGCGGCCACGAGGATCCGTTGAAGCTGTTCGAGGCCATACGACCAAAGCGCTCCGCCGCTGTCCAGCCCGCTCCCGCCACAGCGGCGGATGCTCCGACGGCGCGCGGCCTTTGTTTCCGCAAGGTCAGCTTCGCGCGCGACGGGCGATCCGTATTCGAGGATCTGTCGCTCGACCTGTCGCAGCGGCGCATCGGCCTCGTCGGCGACAACGGCTCGGGCAAGAGCACCCTGCTGCGCCTCGCCAACGGCCTGCTGCGCGCCGATCAGGGGGACGTGGTGATCAACGGCCGTCCCCTGCGGGGCCGCGATCTCGCCGACGGCGTCGGCTTCGTATTCCAGAATCCCGACCACCAGATCATCTTTCCGACAGTGGGCGAGGAGATCGCCTTCGGCCTCACCGAACGCGGCGCCAGCGCCGCAGATGCACGCCGCGCCACTGACGAGCTGCTAGCGCGCCATGGCTGCGCGGGCTGGCGCGAGCGCGCCGTCCATGAGTTGTCCGAGGGCCAGAAGCAGCTCGTCTGCATCCTTGCGGTGATTGCGCCCGCACCGTCGATTCTGTTGCTCGACGAGCCGTTCGCGAGCCTCGACCTGCCGACCCGCCTGTCGCTGTCGGCGCGGCTTGCGCAACTGCCGCAGCAGATCGTGATGGCGAGCCACGACCTCGACCTGCTGCACGACTTTGATCGGGTGATCTGGCTCGACCGCGGCACGGTGCGCGCTGATGCGTCGCCCGCCGAGGTGCTGCCGCTCTACCGCGCCCATGCCGCCGCGCGCGGCGCGGTTTTGCTGGAGAGCGGCGCGGCATGATGGGCGGCTACCTCGCGCGCGACACCTGGCTGCACCGGCTGCCGGCAGGGCTGAAACTTGTCGCGCTTGCCGCGGTCAGTCTCGCGCTGCTGCCGGTGCAGGACTGGCGGTTGCTGGCGCTGTGCCTTGCCGCGCTGGTCGGGCTCTATGCCGCGCTCGGGCGCGCGGCGCTGCAGCGGCTCGGTCTGTTCCGGCCGCTGCTGCCATTGCTGGTGATCGTCGGTGGCCTGCAGGGGGTGTTCAATCAGTGGCAGGATGGCGCCGTGGTGGTGCTGCGTCTCTTGGTGATGGTGCTCGCGGCCGATCTCGTCACCATGACCACCACCATGACGGCGCTGATGGATGCGGTCGAGCCGCTGTTCCGCCTGCTGCGTCCGTTCGGCGTCAATGCGCGCAAGATCGCGCTCGCGGTGGCGCTGGTGCTGCGTTTCATTCCGGTGCTGCTCGCCAACTGGCGCGCGCGCGAGGAAGCATGGCAGGCCCGCTCGTCGCGGCGGGTGCCGTTGCGCATCGTCGTGCTGTTCCTGGCCGAGACCCTGCGTCTCGCCGATCATGTTGCTGAAGCCCTCGATGCGCGCGGCTATGGCCGGCCGCATCGTCCGTCCTGAGGAGCGCCGCATGGAAACCCGTGCCATCGTCCGTATCGCCCTGTTTGCCGCGATGATCGCGGTACTCGGGCTGTTGCCGACCTTCCACCTGCCGATCGCGAGCGGCGTGCCGATCACTGCGCAGACCCTCGGCGTAATGCTCGCCGGCATCGTGCTCGGCCCGCGTCATGGTACGCTGGCGGTGCTGCTGCTGATCTTCGTGGTGGCGCTCGGTGCGCCGTTGCTCGCCGGCGGCCGTGGCGGCCTTGGCGTGTTCTTCGGCCCCTCGGTCGGCTTTCTGCTCGGCTGGGTGCCGGGCGCCTTCGTCACCGGCGCCGTGATGCGGGCGCTGCCGCGCCTGCCTGTGTTTGCCGCGGCGCTGATCGCCGCGATCATCGGCGGCGTGGTCGTCGTCTATGCCTGCGGCGTGGTCGGATTGATGGTGATGGCCCGGATGGCTGCCTGGCAGGCGCTACTGGCGACAGCGGTGTTCATCCCCGGCGATCTCGTCAAGACGGTCGCGGCTGCGGCGCTCGCACAAGCGGCGGCGCGCAGCTACCCGGCCGCCCTGGGGCGCGGCGCGTGAGCGTGACGGCGGCGCTGGCGAGCCATGCCGCCCGCATGCCGCAGCGCGATGCCCTGGTGTTCGAGGACCAGCGGCTCACCTCGAGTGTGCTCAACGGCGTGATCAATCGTTTGGCGGCGTTCGTCGCGGCCGCCACGCCGCCGGCGTCTGGCGTCGCGCTGCATCTGCCCACCGGACCGGCGCTGGCGCTGCTCGTGCTCGCCGTGGCGCGCGCCGGACGCGAGGCGCAGGTGCTCGATCCGCAATGGCCGGCGGCGATGACCCGCGCGACACTGGCGCAGCTCGTGCCGGCCTGGACCGTCAGCACCGATGCCGGCCTTGCCGGAGCCGGCGTGACGGTCCTCGATGATCCCTTCATGCCCGCTGCAGAGCTGTTGTCCGTGCTTGGCGCGCCGGCTGATGTTCCGGTCGTCGCCGAGCCCGATGATCTCCTGCCGTTCTATGTCGGCTTCACCTCCGGATCGACCGGCGAGCCCAAGGGCTATCGGCGCCATCACCGCTCGTGGTCCGAAAGCTTTCGCCATGATGCCATCGAGTTCGGCGTCGGTGCCGACGATGTCGTGCTCGCACCGGGCACCCTGACCCACTCGCTGTTCCTGTACGCCTTGATGCACGGGCTGCACGCCGGCGCACGGGTTGTGCTGTGCCGTCGCTTCCGGCCTGACGCCGTGGTGCGGCTGATCGAGGAGGAACAGGCGAGCGTGCTCTATGGCGTGCCCACCCAGCTTCAACTCATCGCCGATGCCGCGGGGGATCGCGCGTTCTCCTCTCTCCGCTGGCTGCTGTCGTCCGGCGCCAAGTCGCCGCCGGCGTTGCGCGCACAGTTGCTGTCGCGGTTTCCGCAGGCGCGGTTCGCCGAGTTTTACGGCGCTTCCGAAACCAGCTTCATGACGGTGGCCAAGGCCGAGGACGATGTGCCGGAGGGCTCGGTCGGCCGGGCGTTCTCGGGCGCGACCATCACCATCCGCGACCGTGCCGGGCGCGCGCTGCCGGCGGGCCGCGTCGGCTATGTCTTCGTCACCAGCCCGTTCCTGTTCATGGCGTATGCCTGCGGCGAGGCGGCGGATCTGCTGCACCACGGCGATGCGATTTCGGTTGGCGACATCGGTTTCCGCGATGGGCGCGGCTTTCTGCATCTGGTCGGTCGCGCCGGCCGCAAGATCGTCACCTCCGGCAAGAACGTCTATCCCGAAGAGATCGAACGGGTGCTCGAGCGCCATCCGGCGGTCGCGACGGCGGCGGTGCTCGGCATCGACGATGCGCGACGCGGCGAGCGCCTGGTCGCGCTGCTGCAGCTCCAGCCTGATAGTGCGGTCGTGGCCGCGGACCTGATCGCGCACGCGCGGCGCGCGCTGCCGCTCACCAAGGTGCCGCGGATCTACGCCACAGTCGCCGACTGGCCGCTGACGCGTTCGGGCAAAACCGATTTCGAAGCGCTGCGCGTGATGTTTCGCACCGGTGCAGCCGTGAGGCTGTCGTGAGCGCGGTGTTCATGGCCGCGGCCCGGCGCACGGCGGTGGCGCCGCGCGGAGGCGCTTTCGCACGCATCGAGGCGGCCGATCTCGCCGATGCCGTGCTGCGCGCGGTGTGTGCCGACACCGGCGTCGCTGCGACCGATATCGACGAGGTGATGCTCGGCAATGCGCTCTATGGCGGCGGCAATCCGGCGCGCGTCGCGGCGCTGCGCGCCGGCCTGCCGGAAGAGATGCCGGCCTCGACTATTGACACCCAGTGCTGCGCAGGCGTCGACGCCATCCTGCTCGCGGCGGCGCGGATCCGTGCCGGCGACGCGGATGTGATCATCGCCGGTGGTCTCGAGAGCTTCAGCCGCGCGCCGGTCCGCGCGCATCGTCCGCTCGACGCCACCGCAGCGCCACAGCCCTATGAGCGGCCGCCATTCACGCCCTGGCCGTCGCGCGATCCCGACATGATTCCGGCGGCGGCGCAGCTTGCGGCCGAGTGGGACATTGCACGCGCTGCGCAGGAGGCGTTCGCCGTCGACAGCCACCGCAAGGCACTGGCACGCGGCCCGGCGGCGGGAGAAATCGTGCCGGTCGCCGGGCTTGCGAGCGATGCGTTCACGCGGCGGCTGTCCGCGGGGCTCTGCGCGCGCCTGCCCGTGCTCGCCGGCAGCGCCAGCCATGGCGTGACCGCGGCGACGGTTGCGGTGGAGGCCGATGCGGCGGCGGCGGTGCTGCTTGCGTCGGAGGCCGGCTTGCGGCGTCTGCATCCGGCCGGGCGCGTAATCCGCGTCATCGGCGGCGCCCGGCGCGGCGGCGATCCCGAGCGGCCCGGCGTCGCGCCGATCGCGGCCGCGCAGGATGCGATGCGGCGGACAGGCGTGACGTTGCCGGAGATCGCGTTGGCCGAGATCATGGAAGCATTCGCGGTGCAGGCGATGATCTGTGCGCAGGAGATCGGTCTCGACCCGGTGCGGGTCAATCCCGGCGGCGGCGCGCTGGCGCGCGGCCATCCGATCGGTGCGTCGGGCGCCATCGTCGCGGTGCGGCTGTGGCACGAGCTGCAGGCGGCGCCCTCCGGCGCCGTGGCGCTGGGCGCCATTGCCGCTGCCGGAGGCCTGGGATCGGCGGTGCTGCTGCGTGCGGAGGGTGCGCCATGACGTTGCGCGTCGCCCGCGCGGCCGATCTTGTGGCGCATGTCGGCGTGGCGCTGCCCGCGAGCGAAGCGTTCGCGGTGTCGCAGGACGAGATCGACCGCTTCGTCGCGCTCAGCGGCGATCGGCAATGGATCCATTGCGACGTCGCACGCGCCGCCACCGAGCTGCCGGGCGGCCGCACCATCGTGCCGGGCAACCTGCTGCTCGCGCTGTTGCCGCACCGGCTGCTGCAGGTCTATGCAGTGGTCGACTTCGGCCGCTGCCTGACCGCCGGCTATCGCGAGATCCGTTTTCGCCAGCCGGTGGCCGTGGATACCGTGCTGGTGCTGCATGCAGACATCCGGTCGGTGACGTCGGCGCGGCGGTTCGTGCGGGTCGAAACACAATGCCGGCTGATCGCGTCAGGCGCGGAGCATTCCGCGCTGACGGCGATCGTCACCGACCTCTATTACGACACGGACGAAACGCCGCCGCGATTGGCCTGATCGATGCGCCAGGCTGCGTGGGCCGGCAGCATCGCCGCCAGCACGGCGATGCCGGCGACGAGGAAGATCGTCTGATAGCCGGTGGTCGCGGCGATGACGCCGCAGATCGGCGGGGTGATCAGCGCGGCGAGATCGTAGGAGCCGTCATAGAGGCCGATCGCGGAAGCGGTCTGGGCGCGCGGCACGGCGCGGATCGCGGGCAGTGCGAGCAGCGGATAGGTCAGCGACATGCCGAAGCCGCTGAGTGACGCAGCGGCGATCGCAAGCCATGGCACCGGCGCGACCCACAGCACCAGCAGGCCGCCGGCGAGCGCGGCCAGCGACAGCAGGATCGGGAGCGACCCCCGCGCGCGGTCACTGATGTCGCCGAACAGCACGCGGGCAGCCACGAAGGCGGTGACGAACGCCGACAATGCGATGTCGCCGCCGCTCCAGCCGCGCGTGACAAAGGCGAGCACCGCGAACGAAGTCACCGCCGAGTAGCCGGTCGCGGCGAGGCCGAATCCAAGGCTCGGCCGCCAGATCGCCCGGGCGATCTGGCGCAGCGACGCTGGCGTTGCGTCATCGTGGTGGATCGGGGCGGCAGGTGCGAATGCGGCGATGACGAGGCCTGCGAGCGGCGCCGTCATGGTCAGCAGCGCGGCAACCGCGAAGCCGTTGGCGGAGACGGCCGGCGGAAGCGAGGCCGCGAGGCTGCCGGCCATGCCGCCGAGCGCGGTGCCCGCGGCGATGCCGACAAACATCGCCATGCCGATCCATGAGATCGCGCGGCCGGCCTGGTCGAAGCTGACGAGGTCGACGGACCACGCGGTGCCGCCGGTGAACAGAAAGCCCTGGCCGATGCCCATGGCGACCCGGCCGACGAGGATCAAAGCCAGTGCCCCGATCGGACCGAGCGGCAGCAGCCCCGCCAGCAGGTAGAACAGCCCCGAGATGGCGGCCGCGACGAGCCCGAGGATCACGGCGCGGCGCGTGCCGCGGCGGTCGGCGATGCGGCCGACCGCGGGGCGGGTGATCAGCGTGACCAGCGCCTCGGTTGCCAGCACGAGGCCCGCGATCACGGGGCCGAAGCCGAGGGCGCGGTCGACTTCGACCGCCAGCACCACCATCGGCGCGCCCAGGCTCATCAGCCCCAGCATGATCACCAGCCCCGGCAGCAGAAGCGTTCGCTGCAGCGATACGGGGCGGGCGGTGACTGCGGTGTCGGCGGGAACTGGCTGGAGCATGGCAGGCGGCTTTTCTTGGCAAACGGGAGGCGCAATAGACTCTCTATCTCTTTGGATTAGAATGTGGCCGAATGGCCGATCAAAACGGACAAAAGCTCCGCAATCTCGATGCCCTTGGCGGGGTCGCGGCCTTCGTACGGGCGGCGGAACAGTCCAGCTTCGTGGCGGCCGGACGCCTGCTTGGCATCTCCGGCTCGGCGGTCGGCAAGGCGGTGGCCCGTCTCGAGGCCCGGCTTGGGGTGCGGCTGCTGGCCCGCACCACCCGCAGCGTCACGCTCACCGACGCCGGGGCGGTGTTTTACGAGCGCGCCCATCGCATCCTCGAGGACCTCAGTGAGGCCGAGCAGGTGGTGATGGAGCGGCGGGAAACCCCGCGCGGCCGGCTACGGGTGTCGTTGCCGCACAATGTCGGTCGCCTCATCCTGTTGCCCTCGCTCGCGACCTTCGTCGAGCGCTATCCGGAGATCGAGCTTGACATCCAGCTCGAGGATCGCCTGGTTGATATCGTCGGCGACGGCATCGATGTCGTCATCCGCACCGGAGAGCTCGCCGATTCGACGCTGATCGCGCGGCGCCTCGGTCCGCA
This sequence comes from Bradyrhizobium sp. 2TAF24, assembly GCF_052115025.1. Classification (NCBI taxonomy): domain Bacteria; kingdom Pseudomonadati; phylum Pseudomonadota; class Alphaproteobacteria; order Hyphomicrobiales; family Nitrobacteraceae; genus Bradyrhizobium; species Bradyrhizobium sp. 2TAF24. The sequence goes on from NZ_JBFRFW010000034.1 coordinate 7,963, forward strand.
GCACTTCGTCGTGTGTGGATCGCCGGCTTATTTCGCGCGGCACGCGCCGCCGCGGACGCCGCATGATCTCGCCCGCCATCGCTGCATTCATTTCCGCTTTCCGACCAGCGGGCTCACGCAGTTCTGGTGCTTTCGCGATGCCTATGCCCAGACGCCGATCCCGGCCGGGCTGACCTTCAACAATTCCGACGGCATCGCCGGCGCGGTGCTGAGTGACCTTGGCGTCGCACTGCTGCCGGTGTTCGTCGCCCGTCCGCTGATCGAGAGCGGCGAGCTGCGCGCCGTGCTGACGGACTACATGGCGCCGCGCGGCAGCCTGTGGCTGGCGTGGCCGGGCAACCGCCATCGCAACCCGGCGCTGCGCGCCTTCGTCGATTTCGTCGTCGCGCACCTGCCGGAGGAGGCGCTGGAGCCGATCGTGTAGGCGGTCCTCGAAGGGCGACGACAAACACGAAGGTCAGAGCCTTTTTCAGTCAGGCTCTGCGGCGCTGCGCAATGCGGGCGTCTCGAAGAATGAGGCCAAGGCCTCGCGGCGCGATGCGCGTCGAGGGCCTCATGGTTCGAGACGGCGCTGACGCGCCTCCTCATCATGAGGGGAGAAGCCGCATGAGGAGAGATGTCTGACGGCTAGCGGTTCAGCGCGCGCGTATCCCGCTCAGTCCTTCGCGGCGAACGGCTTGAACTCCTGCACGACGCGCTCATAGACCGGGCGCTTGAACGGCACGATCAGTTCGGGCAGGTTGCGCATCGGCTCCCAACGCCAGGTGACGAATTCCGGCTTGTGGCCGCCGGCAGGACTCGTGACGTTGATCTCGCTGTCGCTGCCGGTGAAGCGCATGGCGTACCATTTCTGCTTCTGGCCGCGGTAGCGGCCCTTCCAGGCGCGGCCGGCAATGGTGCGTGGAATATCGTAAATCAGCCAGTCGGAGATTTCGGCGAGTTTCTCGACCGAGCGCGCGTTGGTTTCCTCATAAAGCTCGCGCCGTGCGGCGGCCCAGGTGTCCTCGCCGGGATCGACGCCGCCCTGCGGCATCTGCCAGACGTGATTCTCGTCGACATGCTCGATGCCGCCGGCGCGCCGACCGATGAACACCAGCCCCTTGTCGTTGATCAGCATCACGCCGACACAGGTGCGATAGGGCAGGTCATCGTAGTGCGCCATTCGGATTCAGCCTTTTGTCGTTGGAGTCGCCACTGGCGACTCTTCGGGACCTCTCGTCGTGCGGTCGCCCGCGGTGGAACAGCGGGATCAGCTCGATTTTGATTTGAGCATCGCGGTTGTCAACGGCACAAGCAAAATCCCACGACCTTCCAGGGTCTTCGCCCAGGTGTTGATGCGTTCCACCGAGATCGGCAGCGCCGAGGCGATGCCGATGGCGACGCCGCGTTCCCGGGCGAGGCTCTCCAGCCGGCCGAGCGCGCGGTCGATCTCGGCGGCGGACGGCACGGCGTCGATGCTGGCATCGGCCCGCGCAAAGGGCAGCACGGCGTTCTCGGCGGCCTGGGCCGCGACGCTGCGCGGCGAGGAGCCATCGTCGAGATAGGACAGGCCGCGCTTGGCGGCTTCCTTGAGCAGCGGCTGCATCACCGCATCGGTGGCGACAAAGCGCGCGCCCATGAAATTGGCGAGGCCGACATAGCCCTGGATCCGGCTGAGATGCCAGTACAGGCGGTCGAGGTTCTGGTCCGGCGGCAGCGAGGTCAGCAGCGTCTGCGGGCCGGGATCGTTGTCGGGATAGTCGAACGGCTCCATCGGAACCTGGAGCAGCAGCTCGTGCTTCTGCGCCCGGGCCCGTTCCGCGAGCTTGGCGGGATCGGCGCCATAGGGTGTGAAGGCCAGCGTCACGGCGCCGGGCAGCTTGACGATGGCGTCAGCGGTCTTGGCCGCACCGACCCCGAGCCCCGTGACCACGATGGCGATGCTCGGCATCTTCGCCGCCCGGGCGCGGTCGGCGTCGGTGCCGGCACCATAGGCACGGAACGGCTTCAGGCCGTCGGCCACCACGGGGATGAGGCCGTGGCGGGACTTTTCCAGCAGTCGCGGATTGATGCCCGGGGCGACCACGAGAGGGATGGCGTCGCCATCACCGCCGGGCTCGCCGGTTCCGACCACCACATCGCGGCGCGCGCCGTTCGAGCCGTCGATGATCGTGATGGTCTTCTGGCCGGGGGCCGGCTCGGCGGGTTTGGCCGCTGTCGCAGCCTCGTGCTTGGCGGGCTCCGCCGGGGCGGCCGCCGCGGCAGGCGCCTTGGCCGGCTTGTCGCCGGGCAGCGCTGCCGGATCATAGGTCAGGCGCACCAGCGGCTCGCCGCCGAGCGGGTTGTCGTTGAACAGCGCAAAGCCGGCGAATGTCACCAGAAACAGGCCAAGCCCGATCGCAAGCACCTGGGGCGGCGTCACGGGCAGGCGGAACCGCCGTTTCCGCGCCGGGCCCTGCCCCAGAGGTGCGCTCAGGTCGTCGGTGGTCACGGCCCTTCAATCCCGCGAATCAGTCTGCCGACACTACCACGATCGCCGGAGGCGCTCGCCCGATAAGGCCTGCAAATGGAAAGGGCGGCCCGACGGCCGCCCTTGGATCTGGGAAATTGGATCTCGGAAACGCGGCGAACCGCTCAGTTCGCCGCCTTGGTGGCCGGGGTGTTCGGCGTCGGGGTCGCGGTGTTGGAGGCGTTGACCTTGATGCCATGCAGCAGGTCGGTTGCCGACTTCAGCGCCTTGTCATCCTTGGCCTCCGGCGGCACGTAGGACTGCGATCCGGTCTCCTCCTGGCCATCGGCCTTGAGGTGGCCGCGCAGCGACGCCTCGCCCTTGGTGTCGGTGCGCGACTTCAGCTCGTCCGGCACGTCCTGCATCACCTCGATGTCCGGGATGATGCCCTTGGCCTGGATCGACTTGCCCGACGGCGTGTAGTAGCGCGCCGTGGTCAGCCGCAGTGCGCCGTTGCCCGAGCCGAGCGGGATGATGGTCTGCACCGAGCCCTTGCCGAACGAGCGGGTGCCGAGCAGCGTCGCCCGCTTGTGGTCCTGCAGCGCGCCGGCGACGATTTCCGAGGCCGAGGCCGAGCCGCCGTTGATCAGCACGATCAGCGGCTTGCCCTTGATCAGGTCGGCGGTCTTGGACTTGGCGGTGCGGCGCTGGGTCTCTTCGGCGTTGCGGCCGCGGGTCGAGACGATCTCGCCGCGATCGAGGAACGCGTCGGACACGGACACCGCCTCTTCCAGCAGGCCGCCCGGATTGTTGCGCAGGTCGAGGATGAAACCCTTGACCTTGTCGGCGCCGATCTGGCCGGTGAGGTTGGTGATCTCGCGCTTGAGGCCTTCGGTGGTCTGCTCGTTGAAGGTGGTGATGCGGATGTAGCCGATATCGCCATCCTCGACGCGGGCGCGAACCGAGCGGACGCGGATGTTGTCGCGGGTCAGCGTCACCTCGATCGGCTTGTCAGCGCCCTTGCGGATGATCTTGAGCTTGATCTTGGTGTTGACCGGGCCGCGCATCTTCTCGACGGCCTGGTTCAGGGTGAGGCCCTGCACCGCTTCGTCGTCGAGGTTGGTGATGATGTCGTTGGCGAGGATGCCGGCCTTCGAGGCCGGGGTGTCGTCGATCGGCGACACCACCTTGATCAGGCCGTCCTCCATGGTGACCTCGATGCCGAGGCCGCCGAACTCGCCGCGGGTCTGCACCTGCATGTCGCGGAAGCTCTTGGCGTCCATGTAGCTGGAGTGCGGGTCGAGGCCGGACAGCATGCCGCTGATGGCGGACTCCACCAGCTTGCTGTCATCAGGCTTCTCTACATAGTCGCTGCGCACGCGCTCGAAGACGTCGCCGAACAGGTTGAGCTGGCGATAGGTGTCGGACGAGGCGGCCCGCGCGCTCGATCCAACCATCACAGCGCGCGGCTGGGTCATGAAAAGGGTCGCTGCCGCGCCCGCCGCCGCACTGAGAAGAACCAGGGAAGTCTTGCGCATCATCCGCGAACCTTTTCGCCTTCACTTGCGGCCCACCATGGGCCTGGATCGATCGGAGTCCCGTCCTTGCGGAACTCGACATACAGTACGGGCTGACTGGAGGCAGTCGCCAGGATCGACGCGACCTGGGACGTCGTCCCCATCGTCGCCACCGGCTCACCCGTCAGTACGAACTGGCCGATATTGACTGAAATCCGCTCCATCCCGGCAATCAGGACATGATACCCGCCGCCGGCATTGAGGATCAAGAGTTGTCCATAGCTGCGGAACGGGCCGGAATAAACAACCCAACCATCACACGGGGTTGTGACCTGGGCGCCGGGTTTGGCTGCCAAAGAAATGCCTTTTTCCAGCCCGCCGGCGCCATCGGATCCGCCGAAATCGCGGATCTTGGTGCCGTTGACCGGGAAGGACAGCAGCCCCTTGGCCGAGGCGAAGGCGATCGCCGGGCTGAGCCGTCCGGGGTCCTTCAATGCGGCGAAATTCGGCTTGCCGTTGACCGTGGGCGGCGCGCCCTGCTGGCTCGCCGCGGCGGCGGCCTTGGCGGCGGTCTTGAGGTCCTGCTCCATCCTGGCGATCAGGTCCTGCAGGCTCTCGACCTGCCTGGACAGCGCGAGCGCGCGCTGGCGCTCGGCCTCCATGTCTCTTTCCGCGGTGCTCTGCTGCTTCTGTCGCTCGTCGATCAATGCGGCCAGCCGGGCCTGGTCGGTGGTGAGCTTGTCGCGGTCGGCGGCGAGCTGGTCGCGCTCGTCGCGAATCGACTTGCGCAAGCCCACGAGCTCGCCGAGATCGGTTACCAGCGCATCGGCGCGGGCGCGCATCTCCGGCACGACGGCGCCGAGCAGCATCGCCGTGCGCAGCGACTGCAGCGCGTCTTCCGGCCGCACCAGCAGCGCCGGCGGTGCACGCCGGCCGGCGCGCTGCAAGGCTGCGAGCACCTCGACGATCTCCGAGCGGCGTGACTCCAGTGAGGCGCGAACGCGCTGCTCGCGTTCATCGAGCGGGCGCAGCCGGGTCTCAGTGTCGGCCATGCGGCCCTCGATGCTGCGCACCCGCGCAGCGATATCGATCAGCTGCTGGTTGAGCTTGCCGCGGTCCTGGCCGATCGCGGCAATGTCGGCCTTGAGCTTCTGCTGCAGCTCTTCGGAATTCTTCTGCTGGGTTCGCGCCGCGTCGAGCTCCTGCGCGCGCTGCTTGATTGTGTCCTCGGACAGCGCGCCGCCGGGAGGCTTGTCCGCCGGTGCGGCGGCGACGTCGGCAGGCTGCGGCACGGGCGCCGTCTGACCGGCCGGCGCCGGCGTCCGCTGGCCGGCGGTGGTCCGCGCCTTGGTCGGGGATGTCGTGGTCTGCGCGTCGGCGGCCGGAAGCGTAACGCTCGATGCCAGGATTGCGGACAATGCAAACATCAGCGCCGGCGCGGAGGCCGCGCGTCGCCAGCGTTCACGTTGCACCACAGCGTGTCCGGTCAGGTTCATGGTCGAGCGCGTCACGCGCGATGATAGGGGTGACCGGCCAGGATGGTCGCCGCCCGGTAAATCTGTTCCAGCAGCATGACCCGGACCATCTGGTGGGGCCATGTCGCCGCTCCGAAAGCAATCGTCAAATCAGCCTTGCGCCGCAATTCAGGCGAAAGTCCGTCCGCGCCGCCGATCACGAATGCCGTCTGGGCGGTCTGGCTGTCCCGCCAGGTGCCTAAATGGCGGGCAAAGGTCGCGCTGTCGAGGCTCTTGCCGCGCTCGTCCATCAGCACCAGCGCCGAGCGTTCCGGGATGGCGGCGGCGATCGCCGCGGCTTCCTCGGTCATGCGGGTAGCAGCGTCGCGGGCCCGGCTTTCGGCGAGCTCGACGATATCGAGGCCGCGGAAACCGAGCTTGCGGCTCAAATCCGTGAAACGGTCGCGATAACGCTCCGCCAGCTCCCGTTCGGGGCCTTGCTTCAGTCGGCCGATGGAAACGACGAGGATGCGCATGCACGAATCATGACAGGCGAGGGTTGCGGCCACCTAAAGCCGCTCGCCATCTCCAGCGCAACCGGTGTCCCCCGCGCCTCGCAGGTTCGTGCACAGTTCGCCGCATATGCGGCGAACCCGTGCAGCGGGACGTCAGTTGAGCGAACGTCAGCTCTTGCGCGCTGCCTTCTCGCCCGCGGTCAACATCTTCTCGAGATTGTAGAACTCGCGGACTTCCGGTCTGAACACGTGGACGATCACGTCGCCGGAATCGATCAGCACCCAGTCGGCGTTCTGCAGGCCTTCGACATGGATGTTCTTGATGCCGGCTTCGCTCAAGCCCTTCATCACGTTCTCGGCGATCGCGCCGACGTGCCGGTTGGCCCGGCCCGAGGTGACGATCACAAAGTCGGTGAGGGGGGATTTGCCGCGAAGGTCGATCGTGATCGTTTCTTCCGCCTTCATATCGTCGAGGCGGGAGAGGATCAGGTTCAGGGTCTCGTCGGCGTCAGGTCGCGCCTTCAGGACCGCAACGGGCACAGGGTTTGTTCTCGCCCGGGACAATACAGATGTGGTCAGGGACCATTCCTTTCACTGTATCGCGAGCACCGAATCCGGTGCCCGGTGATCATAGTAAGCGGGTTGCGTTAACGCTTTCAATCGTCCAGTGGTCGCGGTGCTTCGGCATTCTCGTCAGTGTTGCTTTTCCAGCTGCCGTCGTGGTTCCGCAGCGCCGTCGACGACAGGTTCAGTTTCAGGCCGGTCAGAAAGGTCCACGCCGGCGCGCGGCGGGTGGCGAGCAGCCCGGCGCTCTGCTCACCGATGCGATATGGGGCGAGGGCCTGTGCGGCGGGAGAGGCCAGGGCGCGAATACTTTGCGGGGCGCGATCGATCACGGCGATGGGAACCTGGCCGGCGATCAGCTGCCAGTTTCTCCAGCGATGGAACTGCGCGAGGTTGTCGGCGCCCATGATCCATACGAAGCGAACATCGGCGCAACGGCGGCGCAGATACGCGATAGTGTCGGCAGTGTAGCGCGTGCCAATGACAGCTTCGAGACATGTCACGTCGATGCGTGGATCGTTCGCCACCGCCTGCGCCGCCGCGGCGCGCGCGTTCAGTTCATGCAGCGCGCTGGTGTCCTTGAGCGGATTGCCGGGCGTGACCAGCCACCACACGCGGTCGAGCCGCAGCCGCTTCATGGTGAACAGGCTGATGGCGCGGTGGGCGGCGTGCGGCGGATTGAACGAGCCGCCGAGCAGGCCGATGCGCATGCCGGCGGCATGCGGCGGCACCGCGCGTTCGTCCATGGCGCTGTCGATCTCGGCGGTCGCGCGCTGCGCGGGCGTGGTCACGGGCGGGTCTGTCCCGTGCCGTGGATGCGGTACTTGAAGCTTGTCAGCTGCTCGGCGCCGACCGGGCCGCGCGCATGGAATTTGCCGGTGGCGATGCCGATTTCGGCGCCGAAGCCGAACTCGCCGCCATCGGCGAACTGCGTCGAGGCGTTGTGCAGCACGATCGCGGAATCGACCTCATCGAGGAATTTCGCGGCGGCCTTCGCGTCCTCGGTGACGATCGAGTCGGTATGGTGCGACCCGTAGCGCTCGATATGGGCGATCGCGTCGTCGACGCCGTCGACCAGCTTCACCGCGATGATGGCGTCGAGATATTCGGTCGCCCAGTCCTCGTCGGAGACCTGCGTCACGCGCGCGTCGGCGCGCTGCACCTCGGCGTCGCCGCGCACCTCGCAGTGCGCGTCGAGCAGCATCGACACCAGCGGCTTGAGATGGCTGGATGCAGCGGCGCGCTCGACCAGCAGCGTCTCGGCGGCGCCGCAGACGCCGGTGCGGCGCATCTTGGCGTTGAGCACGATCTGCTCCGCCATGGCGAGCGGCGCGGTGTGGTCGACATAGACGTGATTGATGCCGTCGAGATGGGCGAACACCGGCACGCGTGCCTCGGCCTCGACACGGGCGACGAGGCTTTTGCCACCGCGGGGCACGATCAGGTCGACATTGCCGTCGAGGCCGCCGAGCAGCAGCCCGACGGCGGCGCGGTCACGGGTCGGTACGAAGCTGATGGCTGCTTCCGGCAGGCCCGCCTCGCGCAGCCCGGCGACCAGGCAGGCGTGGATGGCGCGGCTCGAGCGGAAGCCGTCCGAGCCGCCGCGCAGGATCACGGCGTTGCCCGATTTCAGCGACAGCGCGCCGGCGTCGGCGGTCACGTTGGGGCGGCTCTCGAAGATCACAGCGATGACGCCAAGCGGCACCCGCACGCGCTCGATCACCATGCCGTTGGGGCGCTGCCAGCTTTCAGTGACCTTGCCCACGGGATCGGCAATCCCGCGCACCACCTCGATGCCTTCGGCCATCGCGGCGATGCGCGCCTCGGTGAGCACCAAACGGTCGATGAGGGCTGTGCTGAGGCCATTGGCGCGCGCGTCTGCGACGTCCTCGGCGTTGGCCGCAAGGATCTGCGGCGTCGCATTGCGGATCGCCTGCTCCATCGCCGCGAGCGCACGGTCCTTCTGCTCGGCCGGCGCCAGCGCCAGCACCCGGGCGGCGGCCTTGGCCTTGCGGGCGAGGTCGCTCATCAGGGCCGGCAGGTCCTGAGTTCCCTGCTGGTCCTGGGAAGGGGCAACGGCTGTGAGGGACGCGGTCATGGAAAATCCGGGTTTTGGATAAGGTGCTGTTCTAGCACCTCAATTCGGGAATCGCGAGGGTTTGGGCCGCATTGCTGTGATGCAGCGGCCTGCGCCGGTCGGCGACTCGGCCACTGGCCGCGCGCAGGTTCCTTCCGGGGGCCTCAGTCGCCGTGCTTCGGCCCGATCACCAGGTCGTCACGGTGGATCATCTCGGCGCGGCCGGAAATGCCAAGGATCGCCATCACTTCCGAGGACGACCGGCCCTTGATCTGCTCGGCGTTGTCGGCGTCGTACGCCACCAGCCCGCGGCCGATCTCATGGTTGTCCGGGTCGCGCACGATCACGGCGTCGCCGCGGGCGAACTGGCCGTCCACCCGGATCACCCCGGCGGGCAGCAGGCTCTTGCCGGCGCGCAGCGCCGCCACAGCACCGGCATCGATGGTCAGGGTTCCCTTCGGTTCCAGCGACCCGGCGATCCAGCGCTTGCGCGCCGTCACCGGGTTGGCCGGGGTCAGGAACCAGGTGCAGGGCCCGCCATCGGCGACCCGCCGCAGCGGGTGGTCGACCTTGCCGGAGGCGATCAGCATATGGGTGCCCGCGGTGGTCGCGATCTTGGCGGCCTCGATCTTGGTCGCCATGCCGCCGCGCGACAGCTCGGATTCGGCGGCTCCCGCCATCGCCTCGATCTCTGCGGTGACGCTCTCGACCAACGGGATCAGCCGGGCGTTCGGGTTGGCCCCCGGCGGGGAATCGTACAGGCCATCGATGTCGGAGAGCAGCACCAGGAGGTCGGCACTCGCCATGGTGGCGACACGAGCCGCCAGGCGGTCGTTGTCGCCATAGCGGATCTCGTTGGTGGCGACGGTGTCATTTTCATTGATCACCGGCACGGCGCGCCATTCCAGCAGCTTGCCGATGGTCGAGCGGGCGTTGAGGTAGCGCCGCCGCTCCTCGGTGTCCTGCAGCGTCACCAGGATCTGTCCGGTGCCGATGCCGTGGGCGCCGAGCACTTCCGACCAGGTGCGGGCCAGTGCGATCTGGCCGACGGCGGCGGCGGCCTGGCTTTCCTCCAGCTTGAGCGGACCACGCGGCAGCTTCAGCTTGCTGCGGCCGAGGGCGATCGAGCCCGATGACACGATCATGACGTCGCGCCCGTCGCGATGCAGCGCCGCCACGTCGGCGACCAGCGCGGCGAGCCATGCCTCGCGCACCCTGCCCTCGGCGGAATCGACCAGCAGCGACGATCCGACCTTGACGACGATGCGACGGAAATTCTTCAGCTCGGGACGGGACATGATCGCTGGCTTGGGGTCCTTGTCACGGGGAGGCGCGGGGCCGGCTCTGGGGACAGACGCGGCTGCGGCCCTGACGGCCCGTCACATCGCACAAATCCCTGTCACAGGACGCCCGGTTTGGCAATTGCGGCCGGCGGGCGAGACAGCGTGACGATACCACCGCCTGCGCCACTGTCGCCCGGCGCGGCCATCCACCAGAGGGAGCGCTTTGCGGCGCTGTCCAATTCCCTTACGCTGGCTGGGATCGTGAGCCCCGGTCGTCGGGGGTCGTTGCGCGCACGGACTGAATGCCAAACCGGGATAGGGCACCCCTCCGCTTCCTGAAGCTGACCGTAGCCGCGTGCTTCGTGGTCCCGCTGCTGCTGTTTTTGTACGTGGCGCTGCTGGAATGGCGCAGCGCATCGCGCCAGGCCGACGAGCGCCTCGAGACCAACCTGAACATCCTGCAGGAGCATGCCCTCAAGGTGTTCGAGACCATCGAGCGCTCGATCGCCGAAGTCGACGAGATGGTCGACGGCCTGTCGGACGAGGACATGATCAAGCGCGAGGCGCAGCTGCATGCCCGCCTCGGCAAGATCGCGGCGACGCTGCCGCAGATCGACGCGATCTCGATCGTCGGCGCCGACGGACGGTTGCGGGTGTCGACCTCCGGCCTGCCCGCGGTGCAGCTCGACTGGTCGCAGCGGGACTATTTCAAGGCGCTCGCCGCGTCCGATAGCGGCACCTATATCGGCCAGGTGCTGACCCTGCCGGGTGGCGAGCGGCCGCAGTTCAACGTCGCCCGCCGGCGGCGGACCGAGAACGGCAAGTTCGACGGCGTCATCGTGGCTTCGGTGCCGCCGTCCTACTTCGACGAATTCTACGGCCGTATCATCGACATCACCTCCCACGGCACCGCGATGCTGCTGCTGCGCGCCGACGGCGCCGTGCTGGTGCGCTATCCGGTGCCGCAGGACTTGGCGAGCAAGCTGCCGTCCACGGCGCCCTTCACCAGCCAGATCGCGCACTCGCCCGAGAAGGGCTCCTATAGTGGCGTATCGACCTTCGATGGCGAGCCGCGGCGGGTGGCCTACCGGCGGCTCGCGAACTATCCGCTCTATGTGCTGACCAGCGTGTCGGAAGCGGCCGTGCGCTCCGACTGGCTGACGTTCCTCGGCACGCACATGATCTTCGGCGTGCCCGCGACACTGCTGCTGATCGCGATCAGCTGGCTGGCGCTGCGGCGGACGCGGGCGCTGTATGCCGAGATGTATGCCCGCGAGCGGGTGGAGGGCGCGCTGCGGCAGTCGCAACGCCTCGAGGTGATCGGCCAGCTCACCGGCGGCATCGCCCACGACTTCAACAACCTGCTGATGGTGGTGATCGGCGGCGCCGACCGGCTGCGCCGCGACCTCACGGAGCCGAAGCAGATCAAGACGCTGGATATGATCACCGCCGCCGCCAAGCGCGGCGAGAACCTCATCCGCCACCTGCTGACGTTTGCCCGCCGCCAGGCGATCACCCCCGCCACTGTCGACGTCGCGCGCTTCCTCGGCCAGATGGAGGACGTGCTGCGCGGCTCGATCAAGGGCGATATCGCGCTCAGCGTGCTGCCGCCGCCGCAGCCATGCTTCGCGCGGGTCGATGCCGGCGAGCTCGAGCTGGCGCTGCTCAATCTCGCGGTCAACGCCCGCGACGCCATGCCCAATGGCGGCCGGCTGACGCTGTCGGCCGCGCCGACGACACTGTCGGGCGATCCGAAATTCGACGGGCTGACCGGCGATTTTGTCGCGTTCCGGGTCATCGACAGCGGCGAGGGCATGCCGCCCGAGGTGCTGGCGCGGGTGTTCGAGCCGTTCTTCACGACCAAGCCGCCGGGACAGGGCACCGGGCTCGGCCTCAGCCAGGTCTATGGCTTCGCCAAGCAGTCCGGCGGTGCCATCACCATCGACACCGCGCCCTCGCTCGGCACCACCATCACGCTGGTGATTCCGCGTGTCAGCCAGATCGCGGCGGCGGCCGCGCTTCCTGCCGGCGACGACAGGGGGATGGCCGCCCAGCCCCAGGCGCTCACGGCCAAGGTGCTGCTGGTCGAGGACAGCGAGGAGGTGGCGCAGGTGTCACGCGAGTATCTCGAGCGCCTCGGCCACAGCGTCGTCACCGTCACCAACGGCGTCGACGCGCTGGCGGCGCTCAGCAATGTGCGCGGCATCGACATCGTGCTGTCGGACATCGTGATGCCCGGCGAGATGGACGGCCTCGACGTCGCGCGCAGCATGCGCACGCTGTTTCCCGGCATCCCCATCATCCTCGTCACCGGCTACAGCGCCAGCGCCAACGCCGCGCGCCGCGAGGGGTTCGCGGTGCTGCGCAAGCCCTACAACGCCAGCCGCATCGCCAAGGCGATCGAGGCGCACCTCGTCAAGCGCACCCGGGCGACTGCGAACAACTGAAGGCGAAGGGGCGTCAGCGCCGGCCGCCGAACAGGCGGTCGACCAGCCAGCCATCGAGGCCGGCGGCCGCCTCCGGGCGGGCCGAGGTCTGCGTCACCGGTGGGCGCGGGTTGGTGCCGGCCTGCGGTGGTGGTGCATAACCCGGAGACGATGTCTGTGGCGCGGGCGGCGCGCTCGGCTGCGCTTGCCATTGCGGCTGCTGAGGCTGCGGCGCCGGTGTCACCGGCGCCTGCGATCCGCCTCCGAACAGGCCGCTGAGGCCGGCGAACAGGCTGCGGTCGGAATTGGGCAGCGTCGCCACCGGCACGTTCTGATGGGCGGTGCGCATGAAGCGCGTCCACACCTCCACCGGCAGGCCGCCGCCGGTGGCTTTCTTGGTCGGCGAGTTGTCGTCGTTGCCGAGCCAGACGCCGGTGACGAGGTTGGCGGTGAAGCCGATGAACCAGGCGTCGCGGAAGTCCTGGCTGGTGCCGGTCTTGCCGGCAGCCTGCCAGCCGGGCAGCTCGGCCTTGCGCGCGGTGCCCGTCAGCAGGGTCTCCTGCATCATGGCGTCCATCATCGCCACATAGCGCGGCTCGATCACCTGGTTCGGCGGATCGACCGCGCGGGCGTACAGCACCTTGTTGCCCTCGGTGGTCCTGATCCGGCTGATGACATGCGGCGACACGCTGTGACCGCCATTGGCGAACGGCGCATAGGCGCCGACCAGCTCGAGCACCGAGACCTCGGAGGTGCCGAGCGCGATCGACGGGTTGGCGTCGAGCTTTGAGGAGATGCCGAGCCGGTGCGCTGTGCGCACCACGTTCTTCGGCCCGACCTCGAGGCCGAGGCGCACCGCGACGGTGTTGAGCGACATCGCCAGCGCCTGGGTCAGCGTGACGGCGCCGAAATATTCGTGGGTGTAGTTTTCGGGTTTCCAGCCCTTGATGTCGAGCGGGGCGTCCTGGCGAATGGTCTCCGGCGTCAGGCCCTGTTCGACGGCGGTGAGGTAGACGAACGGCTTGAAGGCCGAGCCCGGCTGGCGCTTGGCGGTGACGGCGCGGTTGAACTGGCTGTCGGAATAGTTGCGGCCACCGACCATGGCGCGCACGTCGCCATTCGGCGTCATCGCCACCAGCGCGCCCTGCGAGACGTTGAACTTGACGCTCTTCGCGGCGAGCTCGTCGATGATGGCCGCTTCCGCGACGCTCTGCAGCTTGGGATCGATGGTGGTCTCGACGGTGATGTTGTCGTCGATCTGCCCGACAAGGTCGTCGAGCACGTCGGCGACCCAGTCGGCGACATAGTTGACGGTGCCGGCACCCGCCGGCTTCACCGCGTAGGACGGATGACCGAGATTGGCGGTGGCCTGGGCCGCGGTGATGAAACCGGCGTCCGCCATGGCGGCGAGCACAGTCTGGGCGCGGCGCTCGGCGCCTTCCGGATTGCGATTGGGTGCCAGGCGCGACGGCGACTTGACGAGGCCGGCCAGCATTGCCGCTTCGGCGACGGTGACATTGCGCGCGGACTTGCCGAAATAGCGTTGCGCAGCCGCCTCGACGCCATAGGCGCCGGAGCCGAAATACACCCGGTTCAGATAGAGCTCGAGAATCTCGTTCTTGGAGTGCTTGCGCTCCAGCCAGATCGCGAGCTCCGCCTCCTGCAGCTTGCGCTGCATGGTGCGCTCCTGGGTCAGGAACAGGTTCTTGGCGAGCTGCTGGGTCAGCGTCGAGCCGCCCTGTGACACGCCGCGATGCAGCAGGTTGGTGACCGCTGCGCGCAGGATGCCGACGGGATCGACGCCGAAATGCGAGTAGAACCGGCGGTCCTCGATGGCGATGAACGCCTTCGGCAGGTAGGGCGGCAAGTCCTTCAGCGCGACATTGGCGCCGGCCATTTCGCCGCGGGTGGCGAGCATGCTGCCGTCATTGCCGACGATCTGGATGGTGGGGGGGCGCTTGGGGATTTCCAGCGACTGGATCGGCGGCAGGTGCGCCCCGATATAGATCACGAGGCCGACGACGCCGATCACCGCCCACAGGCCGAGCACCGCGCCCCAATAGATCAGGCGACCGATCCCGAACGTGCCGCGGCTGCGGTTCGCCTTGCCGCGCGTTTTGCTTTTGACTGGGCGGCGCGGCGGCGGCTCATCGGGCTCGTCGTCGACGTCGACAGGGGCGGCCTTGCGGCGTTTGGGCGCGGCTTTGGGCTCGGCGACGCGGACGCGATCGTCCTCGCCGAGGCGCAGGTCGACCAGCGACGAGCTCGGCCCGAACCGAGGCTCGCGGCGTCCCTCGCCGTTTCGCCGTGAAGATCCCATCCGCAACGCTACCCACGCACGCCTGTCCGCTCGCACGCTATCGGCGGCGGTTTAAGGGGGCGTTACGCAAAGGTTAACGGCGCATTAGGGACCGACGGGGAACCCGGGGACGCTGCCATGGACGTGGTATCATCTTGAGAGGGGTGTTGCCCGCACATGAGGTTACGCGTGACCGATGCGATCTCGATGGACAACCTGATTGCGCGGTACTCGACGTGGGCTTCCATCAGTGGGGCGGTCCTGGCCGCTATCGGCATCGCAATATCGGTCTATGTGTACGCGAAGTTTCCCCACCCCGATCCAATCGAGTTCATATCAGATCGGTTCGGTGTTCATCGGATCAGAACCGAAAGCGCTTTTGGCTATCTTTCAGTCTTTCCGATATTTCAGGTTTGGCTCGTTGTAATGCCAGCCGCAGCCATGTCCTCGACCTATCGCAACTTCAGCAGGAAGCGAGGCGAGGAGCTCGGCAAGAAGGTGCAAGGTGCATTTCCTTAGGCGAAGCCTGCACCAGAAACGCCAGCGTTTCATGCTTCCCTTTTTGGGATCCTGATCACCCTACAGCTCCTCATGCTCGGCTGCACGATCTACCGTGCCGTCATGCTCTCGGCGCATTGGGTATGACGCCGCTGGCAACCTGCGTCGCCGGAAGCCTCTCAGGCGAGCCACACCAGGACGAGCGCGATCAGCGCCGGCAGCGCCTGCACGACAATGATCTTCGGTTTTGCCGAGTAGCCGCCATAGAGCCCGGCGACGATCACGCACAGCAGGAAGAACACCTTGATCTGGAAACCGACCGTCGCGACCGGGTGCAGCAGCCCCCAGATCAGGCCGGCAGCGAGGAAGCCGTTGTAGAGGCCCTGGTTGGCGGCGAGCACCGCCGTCTGTTGCGCAGCCTCGGGCGTGTTGCCGAAGGTCTTCAGGCCCTGCGGCCTGGTCCAGAGAAACATCTCCAGCACCAGAAAGTAGATGTGCAGCAAAGCGACGAGCGCAACGAGGATATTGGCGACGACGGACATGACGGTGCTCCCCCACAGGCACCATCAGCATACCCGGTTCCGCGCGGCGAGCCATCCCGCAGGTGGCGTGCGGTGAAATGAAACGGCTATTCGAAGCCCTGTACCGGCGGTGGCGAGGCGGCCCGCACCGGAGCTGGCGCGGCGGCGGACGGCGACGAGGGCATCGGCGGATTCTGTGCAACGCGGCTCGGCGCGGTCGCGGTCTTCGCTTGCGCGGCCTGCCGCGGAGCGGCGCGACGCTCCGATGCAGCCCGTTTGGGCCCGCGCGCGTCAGAACGCCGCATGCCCCACGACCGCGAGATCGATGGACCGGCGGTATAGCCGACCACGGCGCCGGCCACCGCACCGATCGGTCCCAGCACGACCGCTCCGGACAGCGCGCCGAGCGCGGCATCGCCGGCACGTTCCTGGGCAAGCGCGCCCGTTGCTGCGAACGGCAGCACGAGCGCTGCGGCAACAATGATTGTCTTCATATCGGGTCCCCGGAGCTGTTCGTGTGCGAACGAGCCCCGCGAATGCGGCGGCAGCAAGGTGCCGCTTGTTCCATTTTTGGGAACCGCGTCGTCGCGCGCGTGCATCGATGCTTGCGCTCTGGTCAGTCGTGCAGCCGCACCGCTGATCCGCAGGCGGCAGCCATTTTGTCGAGCGTGGCGGCGAGGGGAGCCGGGATATGGATGGTGTCGCTGCCGTTGCGGCTCGCCCAGCCGCGCTCGCCCGGCGTGCGCAGCGGACCCGTGGTCGCAGGCGCGGCGCGGATGCGGCTCAGCGCGTCGTCGGCCTCGATCCGGAAATCGCTGGTGGTGCGGAAGTGGGCAATGTCGATGGCGATGAAAAGCAGAGAGCACATGAACGGCTTCGTGAGATCGCCGTACAGCGGCGCGACGTCGTCGCCGCCGGGGCCCTCTGCCAGCAGGCTGCACATCAGGTCGATGGCAAGCGCCAGTCCGA
Organism: Bradyrhizobium sp. 2TAF24; assembly: GCF_052115025.1. Classification (NCBI taxonomy): domain Bacteria; kingdom Pseudomonadati; phylum Pseudomonadota; class Alphaproteobacteria; order Hyphomicrobiales; family Nitrobacteraceae; genus Bradyrhizobium; species Bradyrhizobium sp. 2TAF24. The sequence goes on from NZ_JBFRFW010000034.1 coordinate 24,514, forward strand.
ACCCCTTGGCGCCGCCGGCCGGCAGCAGCATGCCTGCAATGGCCGCGGTCGGATCCGTGGTCGGACGGCCGTCCGTGTCGACGGCCCAGCCGTCGGGAAGGGCGCGGCCGGCCTTCTCGTAGGTGCGGATCTTGCCGAGCGCCGCTTTGCTGAGCGCCATGTCGAGCAGGAAATCCGGCCCCTCCGCCGTCGGCAGGCCGATGGCCAGCGGGTTGTTGCCGACCAGCTTGGTCAGTCCGCCGGGGGCGGGCATCATCGGCTTGGTGTTGCACATCGCAAGGCCGATGCAATCGTGGTCGCTCGCCTGCTGCGCGTAACGGCCCGCGGCGCCGAAGTGAAAGCTGTTGCGAACAGCGACCACGCCGACCCCGAACGTCTTGCTGCGGTCGATCGCCATCTGCATCGCCCGGCGGCCGGCGAGATGGCCGAACATGCCGCGGGCGTCGAGCACGGCGGTGGCGCCCCGGCTGTCGATCACCAGCGGCTCCTCCGCCGTCGAGACGCTGCCGAGCGCGAGGCGCCGCAGATACATCTCCGCCTGGGACAGGCCGTGGGACGGCAGGCCCGACCGGTCGGCATCGACGAGCGCCTCCGCCAGCTCCAGCGACGCGGCGGGCGGCAGCCCGGCGCGCGTGAACATATCTGCGACAAACCGCACGGCCCGTGCGACGCCGATGGCGATGGTGTCGGGCATGGTCGCCTGCAGGGTGCCGGTCACGACAGCGCCTGCGAGCGCTTGGTGTCCGGCGCGGCCGCGAGGCTGAAGGCCGGCGGCCGCGCGACGCGCCAGGTGGCGAGCATGATCAGCGCGCTCAGCGCCAGCACCGCGAGGCTTGCGGCCGGCACGGCCATCGCCGCCAGCGCGCTGCCCGACCAGTACGCCACCCACGGCATCAGGTTCTGGGCGGCGAAGCCGCCGAGACTGCCGATGGTGCTGATGGCGGCGATCGCGGCGGCGGCGTGGGCGCCCCTGAAGATCTGTGATGGCAGGTACCAGAAGCAGGGGAACAGCAGCGAGATGCAGGGCGTGCCGACCGCCAGCGCGACATAGCGCATCCAGTTCTGCTCCAGAAGTGTCGAGGTGAAGAACGCCGCCATGCCGCACAGCGCGATCAGCGCCATCCCGACCAGCACCGTGCGGTGCTCGCGCAGATGGCGCGGCAGCCAGATCAGCACAGCGGCGGCGACGGCCCAGGGCAGCGCGTTGAGCAGGCCGTTCTCCGTGCCAGTGGCGCCAAAGCCTTTCACCACGGTCGGCAGCCAGTAGATGATGCCATACAGCGCCAGCGTGATCATGGTGTAGACGAAGGCGAACCACCACACTCGCAGGTCGATCAGCACCCGCAGCGGGTGGCTCTGCATCGGCTCGCTGACGTCGTCGCGGCCGAGCTCCTGGGCCAGCCAGGTTTTTTCGTCGGACGAGAGGAAATTCGCTGTCTGCGGGCCATCCGGCAAATACTTCAGGATCAGGACGAACAGCAGCAGCGCCGGCGCGCCGGTGACGATGAACACCCACTGCCAGCCCGCAAAGCCGAGAAAGCCGTCGAGGTCGAGCAGCGTGCCGCCGAACAGCGACCCGAACATGTTGCCGAGCGGGCTGCCGATGGTCAGCAGCGCCACCGCTTGCACGCGGTAGCGCTTGGGAAACCACAGGGTCAGATAGAAGATGATGCCGGGATAGGCGCCGGCCTCCGCCACCCCCACCAGGAAGCGGACCGCTGCGAACAGCGAGCCGCTGAAGGTGAAGCCGAGCACGACCGTCAGCACGCCCCAGGTGATCAGGATGCGGGCGAACCACAGCCGCGCGCCGAACCGGTGCGCGGCCAGCGCGCTCGGCACCTCGAACAGCGAGTAGCCGATGAAGAACAGCGACGACGCCAGGCCGTAAGTGGTTTCCGGCAGGCCGAGGCTGTGGACCATCTGCAGCTTGGCGTAGCCGACATTCGAGCGGTCGATCACCGCCAGCAGCATCATGCCGACCAGAAGGGGCATGATGCGCCACATCACCCGGCGTACCAGGGCGTCGCCGCCGTCGCGCTCGACGAAGCTCATAGGGTCATCCTCCCGTTGCGCCGAGACCGTTCGCTGCGGTCTTCGGCTGGCCTTTTTTTATTAAGCTGCGGTTCTGGTAGCCGGCCGGCTCTCCGGCAGGCCGAGGAAGGCGGCGGCATTGTCGCTGATCAGCTTCTTGATGGCGGCGCGCGGCATCTGCAGGTCGAGCAGCATCTGGGTGATGCTGCGGAAACCGTCGACCGGGCGCTGCGAGCCGGTGAGGCCGAGGTCGGACGACAGGATGGTGTTGTCGACGCCGGCGACCTCGATCAGATGTGCGAGGTCGTCGGCGCTGTACTTCTTCGACTTGCCGTCGATGAACATGCAGATCGAATGCTCCATCACCACGCCGCGCCCGACCAGCTGGCGGATGTCGCTATCATTGCAGCCGACGATGTAGGTGGGATGATTGACCATCATCTTCCTGACGCCGCGCTTCGCCGCCTCGTCGAACAAGAGGTGCAGTTCGCTGGCATGCAGATGGCCGCCGGCGAGGATGATGTCGGCCTCCGCGATCAGGTCGATCACCTTCTTGGTGTCGTCGGTCAAGTGGCCGTTGGCGTCGAGCGCCGACAGCGGGGTGGGATCGAGCATCTTCTGCGCGGTCTTGGGGAAGGTCTTGGCCTGTCCACTCTTCTGCACCGCGATGTGGTTGGCCGCCGACAGGGTCGGCATCCAGACGATCTTGCCGCCGAGCTTGATGGCATGGTCCACCGCATGGGGGTTGATGCCGCCAGAGGCATTGTTGAGCGCGACGCCGGAGAACAGCCGCACATTGGTTTGCGGGAACAGCTTTTCCAGCAGGATGGCGTGCGCCATGCCGGGATAGAAGTGATCCTTGTAGAGCACGGCGCGGAAGCCTGCCGCGGCGGCGTCCAGCAGCTCCTCGTGATGATCGAGAATTCGCGGCATCGCCGCGGGCCCGCTGTGGCAATGCAGGTCGACAGCGCCGACCAGCAGCTCGGCGACCTCCGTGGGGCGCGACAGCGGCGGCAACGGCACGGTGTCGGGATACGTCGTCTGGGTCTCGGCCATGGTCGTGCCTCTCAGGTGCGGGTGGTTGCGGCGGCCGGCATCGGATAGTCGGCGGCGTTCAGCACCCATCCCGGCTTTTCAGAAAAATCGACGCGCGGCGGGCAGAAGATGTCGACCAGGAGATTGAGGCCGGGGTCGATCGCCTGCGAGGTGTGGATCGCCGGCGGCGGGATCACGGTGACCGACGGCGAGCCGCAGCGCTCGTGATCGTCCGGCCGCCACTGCCCCATGTCCGTGGTCCAGGGCCAGCGCAGGTGATGGATGAAGGTGCCGGCGAGCGCCAGCGAGCACTGCTCGAAATCGTCGTGATGGTGCGGCGACATCTTGGTGGTGTCGCGCGGGCCGTTCTTGGGGTCGAGGAAGTTCACCATGAAGGTCGAGCCGCGGAAGATGCGCCCGAACCGTCCCGGCGCTGGGGCGACCTCGAGGCTGTAGGTGCGCACTTTCGCGCCGCCGACCGGATCGGGCCACGCCGCGAACGGCGGCAGGTTGGGATGCGCGTTCGCATAGGAAGCTGCGTTCGAACACAGCCGCGCGAGATCGTCCGACTTCGACGTCATCATGCGCACCACCTTGGCGGGGCCGCGCAAGGTCACCGCGCTATCGCCGGCCGGCACGAAGCTGATGGAATGTCCGCTGACGGTGGTTGTCTGGCCATTCCATACGATCTCGGCGCCGGCGCCGGGATCGGGCAGCAGCACGACATATTCGTCGGGCTGATCGCGGCGCGCCAGCACCGCGCCGGTCTCAGTCTCGCTGTAGGCGATGACGAAGTTCTGGCCGCGGGCATGCCAGGTGCGCGCGCCGTTCGTCGCCTCGGTCGGCGGCATGTCATAGAATTTGGCATATTCGGCGCCGGCAAAGTGGGTCGGGTTAGGCTTGTGGCCGACCGGCGTGGCGGTCAGCGCGGCGCGGGGATCGGTGCTGTGATACATGGTCGAGGTCCTCGGCGGATCAGGCGTGAGTGAGCTTCTTGAAGTCGGTGAGGGTCTGCGCCGCGGCGCGGCGCATCTGGCCCTGGTCGGACGAGATGATGAAGGCGCTGGCGCCGAGCGCGGCGAAGTCGCCGGCTTCCGCGGCGCTGCCGACCATGACGCACACCGGCTTGCGGGCGCGCTGCGCCGCCGCGATGATGTGGACGACGGCCTGCTGCACCCGGGCGTCCGCGGATGACGGCGCGCCGAGCGCGACGGTGAGGTCGCCGCGGCCGATGAACAGCCCGTGGATGCCGTCGACGTCGGCGATGGCGTCGATATGGTCCAGCGCCTCCGGGTCCTCGATCATGGCGATGGCGCACACCGAGGCGTCCTGCTCGTCGACCAACTGCCACATCGGCGTCGCGCCATAGCCGCCGGCGCGCGGCGAGCCCGAGTAGCCGCGCCGGCCGCCGCGATAGCGCGCCGCCGCAGCCACGGCACGGGCTTTCTCGACGCTGGCGACATGCGGCACCAGCACGCCGGCCGCGCCGCAATCGAGGCAGGACAGGATTTTCGCCGGATCGTCCGACGACACCCGCACGATGCCGGCGAGGTTGCTGGCGCGGGCGGCGAGCAGCACCATGTCGGTGGCCATGCGATCGAACGGCGCATGCTCCTCGTCGATCACCACGAAATCATAGCCGAGGGCGCCGAAGATTTCGGTGGCATGGGTGGTCGGGGTCTTGATGAAACTGCCGACCACATGCTGGCCGTCGGTGAAGCGGCAGCGGAACGTGGAAAAATGCGGCCTGATGGGGTCGCCGGACAACAGAGCCTCCCGAAACATTGTGGCGGCGGGTTCACAAGGCGGCCGCCATCTTCTTTGTGAGCAGGGCGGACCATTGCAGCGGCGGGTCGTTTCGGCCATATCTAATCGCCATCGTTCCACCAGGTGGAATAGCGCCGTGCCCCTGAAATCCGACACCGTCGAAGCCGCCGCGCGCACGCTGCTGCTGCTCGAGGAACTCAATCGCCACCGCGTCGCGTCGATCGACATCCTGCACCGCGCCACCGGGCTGCCGAAGTCGACCGTGGTGCGGCTGATGAAATCGCTGTGCGCGCTGGGCTATGCCCTCAACGATCCGCGCCAGGGCGGCTATTCGGTCGCCTCGCGGGTCAAGTCGCTCAGCAACGGCTTTCACGGCGATCCGCTGGTGGTCGAGGCGGCGCGGCCATGGGCGCTCGCCTTCACCGAGCAGTACCAGTGGCCGCTGGCGATCGCGGTGCTCGACCGCACGGCGGTGATGGTGCGCTTCAGCACCATTCCCTACAGCCCGATCTCGCCGTTCCACGGCACCATCAACATGCATCTCAGCCTGCTGTGCCGGGCGCTCGGCCGCGCCTATCTCGCGTTCTGTCCGGTCGGCGAGCGCGCCATGCTGCTGGACATGCTGGCCCGGTCATCGGAGCCGGAAGATCGTCTCGCCGCCGATCGCAAGCGCGCGCTGGCGCTGCTCGCCGCCGTCCGCAAGCAGGGCTTTGCCGAGCGCGATCCGATGGTCGAGCCGCGCTCGTCGGGCACCATCGCGGTGCCGATCGTCAGCGGCGGCAAGGTGCTGGCGACGGTCGGGATGACCTACTTCGTCTCGGCGCTCGACCGCGCCGACCTCGTCAAACGCTACGTGCCACTGGTGAAGACGCTCGCGGCCAACATCGCCGGCAGCGTGGAGTCCCTGCGGCAGCCGTGAGGGGCTGGATATCATCCGATGCGCTCTACATTCTCAGCGTCACCGGCCTCTCTCCTCATCCTGAGGAGCCCGCGCAGCGGGCGTCTCGAAGGATGAGGCCCCAACGTAGACGGACACGGTCCGCAGTGCCTCGGCCTCATGGTTCGAGACGGCGCTGGCGCGCCTCCTCACCATGAGGGGGGCGGCACAGCGAAGGCGGGCGTTGCTCTAGTCAAACGAGCGCAAAACGCTTGCGAACAAGCTGGATCACCGGGTCACGACGCTTCGCGTCGGCCCGGTGATGACGCTGAAAACGTGGAAGTGCGGTGCGTCCCGAACAACAATCAAGGCCGTCAAACTCAAACCGGCACGGCCGCAATGCCCTACGCCGCCGGCTGTGCCGTGCCGTCGCCGTTGGCGAGCAGGTGGACCACCGCGCGTTTGATCGCGGCTTGCCGCGTCGGCGCGGTGATCTGGGCGCCGAGCAGGTCGGTGACATAGAACACGTCGCGGGCGCGCTCGCCGAAGGTCGCGACATGGGCCGAGGCGATGTTGAGGTTGAGCTTCGAGATCGCGGTGGTGAGCTGGTACAGCAGGCCCGGCCGGTCGAGGCCGGACACCTCGATCACGGTGTAGCGGTCGGACCACTGGTTGTTGATGGTCACCTCCGGCTCGACCGTGAACGGCCGCACCTTGGCGCGGCCGGAGCGGCGCGCCATCACCTCCGGCAGCCGCAGCTTGCCTTCCAGCACCTGCTCGATCATCTCGCCGATGCGGGTGGCGCGGCGGGCCTCGTCCTCGTCGCGGTCGTATTCGCGGGAGATTGCGATGGTGTCGAGCGCAAGCCCGTCGGTGGTGGTGTAGATCTGGGCGTCGACGATGTTGGCGCCGGCGGAGGCGCAGGCGCCGGCGATCACCGACAGCAGCCAGGGATGGTCGGGTGCCAGAATTGTCAGCTCGGTGACGCCGCGCGCCTCGTCGAAGCCGACATTGACCGCGAGCTTGTGGCCGCTCTTCTCGCTGGCGCGGACAAAGCGGGCATGGCGCATCTTGCGCTGCAGGTCGACCTTGAGCCAGTACGCCGGGTAGTGCCGCGCGATATAGGCGTTGACCTCGGTCTCCGGCCATTCGGTGAAGTGGGCGCGGAATTCGGCCTGGGCCGCGGCGATGCGCTGGGCGCGGTTGACCTCGGAGAAGCCGCCGGTCAGCACCGGCTCGGTCTCGTAGTACAGCGTGCGCAGCAGCTGCGCCTTCCAGCCGTTCCACACGCCCGGGCCGACGCCGCGGATGTCGGCGGTGGTCAGGATGGTCAGCAGCTTGAGATGCTCGAGCGACTGCACCACGGCGGCGAAGTTCTCGATGGTCTTGCGGTCGGACAGGTCGCGCGACTGCGCCACCGTCGACATCGTCAGGTGCTCCTCGATCAGCCAGGCGATCAGCTCGGTGTCGGCGGGATTGAAGCCGAGCCGCGGGCACAGCCGCCGCGCCACCTTGGCGCCGGCGATCGAGTGGTCCTCCGGACGGCCCTTGGCGATGTCGTGCAGGAACACGGCGACATAGAGCGCGGCGCGGTGCTCCGGCCGGATCTTGCGCATCAGGTCGCTGGTCAGCGCGAACTCGTCGTTGCCGCCGCGCTCGATGTCCTGGAGGATGCCGATGCAGCGGATCAGGTGCTCGTCGACCGTGTAGTGATGATACATGTTGAACTGCATCATCGACACGATCTTGCCGAATGCGCGGATGAAATGCCCGAGCACGCCGGTCTCGTTCATCCGCCGCAGCACGATTTCGGCGTCGTTCGAGGTCAGGATCTCGACGAACAGCTTGTTGGCCTCGGCGCTCTCGCGCATCTTCTCGTTGATGAGATTGAGCGAGCGCGTGGCCGCGCGCATGGCGTCCGGATGGAACGCGAGGTTGTTCTTCTGGGCGAGGCGGAAGATCCGGATCAGGTTGACCGGATCGCGCTTGAACACGTCGGGCGCGACCAGGTTGATGCGGTTGTTGTCGACCACGAAGTCCGGGTTCTCGCGCAGCCGGTGGCGCCGCGCCCCCGGCCGCAGCCGCGCCATCACCCGGCTCAGCACCGGCGCCGGCTTGGCCTGCTGGTCCTCGAGCTTGGCGCAGAGGATCGCGGTGAGGTTGCCGACTTCCTTGGCGACCAGGAAGTAGTGCTTCATGAAGCGCTCGACGTCCTGCATCCCCGGATGGGAGGTGTAGCCGAGCCGCTGGGCGATCTCGCGCTGCATGTCGAACGACAGCCGCTCCTCGGGCCGCCCGGTGTAGAAATGGATGTTGCAGCGGACCGACCACAGGAAGTCCTCGCAGCGGCGGAACGTGCGATATTCCTGGGCATCGAACACGCCGCGCTCGACCAGCTCGTCGGTGTCGCGCACGCGGTAGACGTACTTGGCCATCCAGAACAGGGTGTGCAGGTCGCGCAGGCCGCCCTTGCCGTCCTTGACGTTGGGCTCGACCAGATAGCGCGACTGGCCGCCGCGCCGGTGGCGCTCCTCGCGCTCGGCGAGCTTGGCGGCGACGAACTCGGCGGCGGTGCCCTGCACCACGTTCTTGTCGAAGCGGGTGACCAGCTCGTCATAGAGGGCGTGGTCGCCGGTGACGAAGCGGGTCTCCAGGATCGCGGTGCGGATGGTCATGTCCGCGCGCGACTGGCGGATGGTCTCGTCGATCGAGCGCGTGGCGTGGCCGACCTTCAGGCCCATGTCCCACAGGCAGTAGAGAATGGCCTCGGCGACCTGCTCGCCCCAGGCGGTCTGCTTGTAGGGCAGCAGGAACAACAGATCGATGTCGGACTGCGGCGCCAGCAGGCCGCGGCCATAGCCACCGGTGGCGACCACCGACATGCGCTCGGCCTCCGACGGCGTTGGGATCTTGTAGAGGTAGCGCGTCGCCGTGTTGAACAGCAGGCGGATGACCTCGTCCTGGATGGCGCAGAGCTGCTCGGCGCAGCGGCGGCCATGGCGATCTCTCAGCAGCTGCGCCTGGATGGCCTCGCGGGCGGTGGCGGTCTCGGCCTTGAGCAGCTGGGCGAGGGCGGCGCGAAAGGCATCGTCGCGGCCGGCATGGGTCTCGGCCAGCGCGGCGATCTGGGTCTCGATCCGCGCGGTGTCGAACAGGAGCTCGGGCTGCTTTTGGGCTTCGATCAAGGCGCTGTCGCTGTCCATGGGTCCTCGGGATAACGGACAAGCCGCACAGTGTCACCAGCGATTCTGAAGCAAAGATAAAGCTGTTCTCGCGTCACGGGCGCGAGGAGAAACTTTGTGCTGCGGGACGGCCGAAGGGAGTGCGGATTTTCTGGTTGACGCGTTCGTATAAGCATTTGAAATTAAAGGATGAATTTTAGTTTCGCAACCGGCGGGTGGGGACCTCGCCGCCCATTGCGGCCTCTCCTTCCCGATCTGTCCCTCAACGGAGCCGATGATGACCTTCCTTTCCCGGCGCGCCTTCGCTGCCTTTGCTGCCTCGGCCGTGCTGGCCGCGGCTGCCCCGGCGGTGGCGTTCGCCACTGAGGCGCCGAAGCAGATCACGCTCGACTGGGCGACCTACAATCCGGTCTCCATCGTGCTCAAGGAGCAGGGCCTCCTCGAGAAGGAGTTCGCCAAGGACGGCATCAAGATCGTCTGGGTGCAGTCGGCCGGCTCCAACAAGGCGCTCGAGTTTCTCAATGCCGGCTCGATCGATTTCGGCTCGACCGCCGGCTCGGCGGCGCTCGTTGCCCGCATCAACGGCAATCCGATCAAGTCGATCTATGTCTATTCGCGCCCGGAATGGACGGCGCTGGTCACCACCAAGGATTCCAGGATCGGCAAGGTCGAGGACCTCAAGGGCAAGCGCGTCGCGGTGACCCGCGGCACCGATCCCCATATCTTCCTGGTGCGGGCGCTGCAGGGCGCCGGCCTCACCGAGAAGGACATCACCCCGGTGCTGCTGCAGCATGCCGACGGCAAGACCGCGCTGATCCGCGGCGATGTCGACGCCTGGGCCGGGCTCGACCCGATGATGGCGCAGGCCGAGGTCGAGGACGGCGCCAAACTGTTCTTCCGTAAGCCCGAGGCCAACACCTGGGGCATCCTCAATGTCCGCGAGCAGTTCTTGAAGGACCATCCGGACCTCGTGCGCCGTGTGCTCGCGGCCTATGAGGAGGCGCGCAAGTACTCGCTCACCCATTATGATGACCTCAAGCGCTCGTTCATCGGCGTCACCAAGCTGTCGGACGTGGTGGTGGACAAGCAGCTCAAGGAGCGCACCGAGCTGACCCACAGCCGCATCGGCGCGCCGCAGCGCGACTCGATCCTGGCCGCGGGCCTCGCGCTGCAGCAGGCCGGCGTCATCGACGCCAAGGTCGACGTCAAGGGCACGGTGGATGCGCTGATCGACGACCAGGTGCCGCTGCCGACCAACTGAGTTCTGTCTGGGTGGCACGCGGCCCGCGCCTCGCGGGCCGCGTTTGCTTTTTTGAGCGCTTGCTTTCTCCGCCGGGACGCGATTTGGCTAGGATGATGACGATCGATACCCCTTCCTTGCCGGTGCCGTCGCAAGCCGCCGAAGCCGCGGCGCCCGCACCGCCGTCGCGCTGGCGGCGCCTTGTCGGCCCCGCGCTCGGCCTTGTCGTGCCGCTCGGCGTCGCGCTCGCCTGGGAGCTCGTGGTGGCCGCCGGCTGGTCGAACGGCCGTCTCGTGCCGCCGCCGAGCCGCGTGCTGGTCACTCTCGTCGAGCTCGCGCGCAGCGGCGAGCTGACACGCCATGTGGCGGCGACGCTGTGGCGGGTCGTTGCGGGCTTTGCGCTCGGCGTCGTCGCCGGCACGCTGCTCGGCGCGGTCGCCGGCTACTGGTCGCTGGCGCGGCGGCTGCTCGATCCGACGCTGCAGGCGTTGCGCGCCATTCCGTCGATCGCCTGGGTGCCGCTGTTCATCCTCTGGCTCGGCATCTTCGAGCCGTCGAAGATCGCGCTGATCGCGGTCGGCGTGTTCTTCCCGATCTATCTCGGCGTCACCGGCGCCATCCTGTCGGTCGACCGCAAGATCGTCGAGGTCGGACGCATCTACCGCCTGTCAGGCTTCGCCATGATCCGTCGCATCCTGCTGCCCGCGGTGCTGCCGGCCTATGTGGTGTCGCTGCGCGCCGGCCTCGGGCTCGGCTGGATGTTCGTGGTCGCCGCGGAGTTCATGGGCGCCTCGGAGGGCCTCGGCTTCCTGCTCACCGACGGCCAGCAGCTCGGCAAGCCGGCGCAGATCATGGCCGCCATCATGGTGTTCGCCGTGCTCGGCAAGCTCACCGACTGGGTGGTCGAGCTGATCACCGCGCCGCTGCTGCGCTGGCAGGATTCGTTCGGCGCCCGCGCGGGCGGGAGGTAACGATGCTGACCCTCGACCGTGTCGGCAAGGTCTATCCCAACGGCGTGCAGGCGCTCGAGGGCTTCTCGGCGCAGATCGGGCTCGGCGAGATCGTCGCCATCATCGGCGGCTCGGGCTGCGGCAAGTCGACGCTGCTGCGCGCGATCTGCGGGCTCGATCCAGCCTCGACCGGCCGCATCGCCCTCGACGGCGCGGTGGTGACGGCGCCGCACGACAAGATCGGCATCATCTTCCAGGAGCCGCGGCTGCTGCCGTGGCTCAGCGTCGCCGACAATGTCGGCTTCGGTCTTGCGCACGAGCCGGCGGCGCAGCGCCGCGACAAGGTCGCACGGGCGCTCGATCGCGTCGGTCTTGCCGACAAGGCCAGGGCGTGGCCGCGCGAACTGTCGGGCGGCCAGGCGCAGCGGGTGGCGATCGCCCGCGCGCTGGCACCGCGCCCCGAGGTGCTGCTGCTCGACGAGCCGTTCTCGGCGCTCGATGCCTTCACCCGCGCCGACCTGCAGGATCACCTGCTGGCGCTGTGGGGCGATTTCCGGCCGACCCTCGTGCTCGTCACCCACGATGTCGACGAGGCGGTGGTGCTGGCCGACCGCATCATGGTGATGCGCCCGCGCCCCGGCCGGCTGTTCGAGGAGATCAGGGTCGAGCTGTCGCGGCCGCGCGACCGCGCGTCGGACGCCTTCGAGGTGGTCAAGCGCCAGGTGATGAGTGCGCTCGACCGCTCGCTCGATCGCGGTCGCCGCCCGGTCGACGGTTGGTTGACGGCGGGCGAGGGCATATAGTCGCGCCCCGACACGCCCCCTGCGAACCGAGCTGGAGACCGACCTCATGGATTCGACCGAACTGCGCGCCATGCAGGCGCCGATCAAGGACCGCTACCGCGCCGATCCCAAGGCCGCCTTCATCACCCTGCGTGCGAAGGGATCGCTGGAGAGCGAAGGCATCGCCTGCAAGGTCGAGACCGGGCGCGCCGCGGCGGCGATCGCCGGCCTGCATCCGGCGACCGGCGGCTCCGGCCTCGAACTGTGCTCCGGCGACATGCTGCTGGAGGCGCTGGTCGCCTGCGCCGGCGTCACGCTGAAGTCGGTGGCCACCGCGATCGACGTGCCCTTGAAGTCCGGCGAGGTCAGCGCCGAGGGCGACCTCGACTTCCGCGGCACCCTCGGCGTCGACAAGGAAGCGCCGGTCGGCTTCGCCGCCATCCGCCTGAAATTCGACGTCGACACCGACGCGCCGCAGGACAAGCTCGACCAGCTGCTCAAGCTCACCGAGCGTTATTGCGTGGTCTACCAGACCATCAAGCACGGCCCGCCGGTAACGGTCTCGCTCGCGCGGGTCTAGGGATGGGTGGGTCTAGGTTGAACCACGCTCCGTCATCCTACGAATCTGACCAAAAAGAAGCCCATGAAACAGGGCGGTTGTTGTTGAACTCGTCATGGCCGGGCTTGTCCCGGCCATCCACGTCTTTCTTGCAGATCGGCTGTTAAGACGTGGATACCCGGCAGACCTTAGCCCTGGCGATCCGTCGAAGACGGATCACGCTGGCCGGGCATGACGGAGAAAAGCCGACAATCTGCGTGCTTCAACAGAGGCTTGGAAAAGCGGGCTGTATTCTAGGTCTGGCTCGGAGGTGCGAGCGTTCGAGCCACCCGATCTGCTCCGCGGTCAGGTAGAAAGTCTCCTCCAACAAATGTCTCCCGAATTCGCTTTCGCTCTGCAACTCGTGCTGCGCATGGCCATCGCCGCGGCCTTCGTGGTCAGCGCCTCGGTCATCACCGAGCGTGCCGGCCCGGTGATCGGCGCACTGGTGGCGACGCTGCCGATCTCGGCGGGCCCATCTTATGTGTTTCTGGCGCTCGACCACGATGCGGCGTTCATCTCCGCCAGCGCGCTGGCGAGCCTGCCGGTCAACGCCGCGACGATCATGCTGGGACTGACCTATGTGCTGCTGGCGCAGCGCCACAGCATGGTCGTCAGCTTCGCAGGCGGCGTCGCCGTGTGGCTGGTGCTGGCGGCGCTGATCCGCACGACGACCTGGTCGCTCGCCGGCGGCCTTGCGGTGAACGCGGTGGCGTTCGCGATCTGTCTGCCGCTGCTCAGCCGCTATCGCCATGCGCGGATGCCGCCGGTGACGCGGCGGTGGTACGACATCCCGCTGCGCGCGGCGCTGGTGGCGACACTGGTCGCGCTGGTGGTCGGCACGTCGGGGTGGGTCGGCCCGCAGGTCACCGGCGTGATCGCGCTGTTCCCGATGGTGTTCTCCAGCATGATGCTGATCCTGCATCCGCGTCTCGGCGGCCCGGCCACCGCCGCGGTGATCGCCAATAGCGGCTGGGGGCTGCTCGGCTTTGGCATCTCCATCGCCGTGCTCCATGTCGCCGCGCGGCCGCTCGGCTCCGCTGCGGCGCTCAGCCTCGCGCTCGCGACCTGCATGTGCTGGAATCTCGGGCTGTGGGGGCTCAGCCGCCGAAGCAAGGCGCGCCGGTCGCCGGCTTGACTTCGGTTCAACAGCGCTCGAAAGAAGCAAACGCGCGCCGCCTCCCGGCGCGAAACGGAGGTGGTCCCTTGCCCCACATCGTCTGCCACTATTCGGTGCCCCAGGACATGCCTCCGGTGCGCGACATCCTGCTGGCGCTGCACCACGCCGCGGCGGCGACCGGCGTGGTCAAGGCGGAGGACCTCAAGATCCGCGCGCTGCCGTTCAGTGACTACCTGGTCGCGGGTGAACAGCACTCGTTCTTCCATGTCAGCCTGTACATGCTGGCTGGTCGCACCGCGGAGCAGAAGGCGCGCCTCAGCGTTGATCTGCGAAAAGCCCTGAGCGACCTCCTGCCGGCGACCCACAGCATCAGCATCGATGTCAGGGATATGGATCCCGACGCCTACAAGAAGCGCCTGCTGGACTAGGGTCCAAACTCAATTCGTCCGATCGCATCCTCTCTCCTTATGGTGAGGAGCGCGGCACCGCCGCGCGTCTCGAACCATGAGGCCACGGCGCAGTCGCGTTGCAGCGGTTCGCAGCGGTCGTGTGTCCTTCTGCGTCATCGCCGGGCCGGCGCGCCAGCGCCGTGACCCGATGATCCATCTTGGATGCTCAGAATGCGAGAGAAGCTGGATGCGCGGGTCAAGCCCGCGCATGACCGGTGGTGGGTGTCGAGGCGTTTCGTCACATCCAACACGCGCCGCGCGCGGTCATGTGCCGAGGCAATACCTTGCGTTCAGCGTCGCGGCCGGGCTTGTCCCGCGGCTGTCCGTTTAACTTTCGGCGCTGGCCACACCCCATGCGTCATTGCCGGGCTTGATGTTCAGTCCGGGGACATGGCCGACACCCGTTCGGAGACATCACCGACACTTTTTGAGCCCGTCAAGTCGATGGTGGCGACCTGATGGGCAGCGAAGAACACGCCGTATTGCCCGTCAGCCGCGATCGGC
>NZ_JBFRFW010000035.1:0-39087 GCF_052115025.1 Bradyrhizobium sp. 2TAF24
ATCAAGGCCGGCGAGACGCTGGCGGTGGTCGAGGCGATGAAGATGCAGAACGTGTTGCGCGCCGAGCGCGACGGCACGGTCAAGGCGATCCATGCCAAGGCTGGTGCGACGCTTGCGGTCGACGCCCTGATCCTCGAGTTTGCGTGAGGTGATGATGTCGGCGCAGCAGCGGCGCGCAATCTTTCGGACTGTGCTTGGCGGCCCCGCGGTGGTGCGGCCGGGCTCGGTGTATGATGCGGTGTCGGCGCGGATCGCCGCCGATCTCGGGTTCGAGATCGGCATTCTCGGCGGCTCGGCGGCGGCGCTGGCGATCCTCGGCGAGCCTGACCTCGTGCTGATCACCCTGACCGAGCTGGTCGAGCAGGTGCGCCGCATCACCCGCGCAGGCGGGCCGCCGCTGCTGGTCGACGCCGATCATGGCTATGGCAACGCGCTGAATGTCCGCCGCACGGTCGAGGAGCTGGAGAGCGCCGGCGTCGCGGCGCTGACCATCGAGGATACGCTGCTGCCGCAGGCCTATGGCGCGGCGAAGCCGCAATTGATCACGCTGGACGAGGGCGTCGGCAAGATGAAGGCGGCGCGCGACGGCCGCAGTGATCCGTCGCTGGTGATCTTCGGCCGCACCGGGGCCGCCGCGATCAGCGGCCTCGACGACACCATCGCGCGCGCCCGCGCCTATGAGGCGGCGGGCGTCGATGCGCTGTTCTTTACCGGACTGAAAAGCCGGGCGCAGCTGCAGGCGATCGCCGAGGCCACACATCTGCCGATCATGCTCGGCACTGTCGATGGCGAGCTCGATGATGATGCGTTCCTGAGCGCCCAGCGGGTGCGGATCGCCAATCAGGGCCATGCGCCGATCGCGGCCGCCGCGCAGGCCGTTTATGCGACGCTGAAGGCGCTGCGCGAGGGCGTGAAGCCGAAGGCGCTGGCTGGCCTGCCGGCGGCGGAACTGACCGCGCGGGTGATGCGGGACGAGGCGATGAAGCGGCGGCTGGCCGACTGGCTCGGCCTCGGCGGCTGACCCTTTCGCGGACTTCACGAGGACGACCATGAGCGAACCGGTGGCAGATTTCGTCGTGCGGCATGTCATGATCCGCGGCCGGGTGCAGGGCGTCGGCTACCGTGCCTGGGTCGATGAGACGGCGCAGCCGCACGGCCTCGACGGCTGGGTGCGCAACCGCCGCGACGGCGCGGTGGAGGCGGTGTTCGCCGGCGCCGCCAGTGACGTGGCGCAGATGATCGTCGCCTGCCGCCGTGGTCCGGCGCTCGCGCGGGTCGATGCGATCGACGAGCAGGATGGTGATATGGGCCTGTTGGCGCAGCGGCCGGCTGGCGTGCGTTTCGCCGTGCTCGCGACTGTCTGATGATGCGCCCGTGAGCGTCAGGCCGCGGCCTTGCGGAACGCCGCGGCCAGCAGGCGCAGCGCGGCGAGCTTGCCGGCGTCGCTGACGCGCGAGTGCAGCATCACCTTCGACGGGCCGATCTCCGGCAGCCCATGCGCGGGGCCGATGTCGACGAGGCCGGGCGGGGCGATGCGCATCGCCAGCGGTGCCACTGCAAGCCCGGCGAGGGCGGCGGCAACCACCGCGCTGACGCCGCCACCGATGAAGGCCTCGCTCCACGCCACCGCGGCCTTGTCGAGCGCCCGCACGGCGAGGGCGCGCACGCCGCAGGGGGGCGCAAGCGTCGCGAGTGGAAGCCTGGCGTGGGATGACAGCTCGAATGCCGGCGCCGCGAACCAGCCGAAGCGGTCCTCGGTCAGCATCTCGCCACCGCGCCGGCCGGCCTCCTGGCGCACGATCACGGCATCGAGGGCGCCGGCGTCGAGGGCGTCCAGCAATTCGCGGGAGAAGCCGATCGAGACCGACAGCGTCAGTGTCGAAGCGAGGCCGCGCAGCCGCTCCAGCAGCGGCACCAGCTCGGGGCCGGCTGCATGATCGCTGACGCCGAGCGTCAGTTGCTGCCGCACGGGCTGGGTGCCGGTGAGGGCGCGATCATGGGCCGCCATCAGGGCCGCGGCATTGTCGCGGAACGCGATGCCGTCGGCGGTCAGCCGCACGGCGCGTGGCGAGCGTTCGAGCAGGCGCTTGCCGAGCAGCGCCTCGAGACGCTGCAGCTTCATGGAGACGGCCGCCTGGGTGGTGCCGAGCGCTTCCGCCGCGCGGGTGAAGTTCTGAAGGTCGGCCACCAGCAGGAAAGCCTGCACCGTCGGGATGTCGAGCGCGATCATGGCATCATCACATTATCTTATGATTGATATCAATAATCATAAGATACCAAAATCATAGGCCGGCGCCTAGCTTGTCCTCAACGCGATCGATCGCGTCATTTCGAGGAGAACGACCATGCCGCTCATCACCGTGCGTTACACCACCCAGAAGACCTCGCCGACCCTGAAGGCCGACCTCGTCGAGGCCGCCAGCGGGCTCGCCGCCGAGATCCTGCACAAGGATCCGAAGGTCACCGCGGTCATCGTGGAAGCCGCCGATCCGGCCGACTGGTTCGCCGGCGGCGTCTCGCTCCAGGATCAAAAGCTGGCGAGTTTCTGGCTCGACATCCGCATCGTCGACGGCACCAACACCAAGGACGAGAAGGCGGCCTATGTCGCGGCGGTCTTCAAGCGGATGGGGGAATTGCTCGGGCCGCTGCACCATGAGAGCTACGTCCACGTCAATGACGTGCGGGCTGACGCCTATGGCTTTGGCGGCCTGACCCAGGAGCGGCGCTACATCGCGCGCAAGCTCGGCGTGTCGCCGCAGCTGCCGGCGGCCTGATCGTTCAGGCCGTTTCGGTGAGGCGGGCGGTCGCAGGGCCAAAAATCTCCGCGAACGCCTGCCGCAGCGCCACGTCGACGTCGGCCATGGTCACCGGCAGGCCGAGGTCGACGAGGCTGGTGACGCCATAGCGCGGGTCGGCGATGCCGCAGGGCACAATGCCGGCGAAGTGGCCGAGCTCCGGCTCGACATTGATGGCGATGCCGTGCAGCGACACCCAGCGCTTCAGCCGCACGCCGATGGCGGCGATCTTGTCCTCGAAGCCCGGCCCCTTGTCGGGCCGGGCGACCCAGACGCCGACCCGGTCCTCGCGCCGCTCGCCGCGCACATTGAACGCGGCCAGGGTGCGGATGATCAGTTCTTCCAGGCTCGCGACATAGGCGCGGACGTCGGGCCGCCGCTGCTTCAGGTTGAGCATCAGGTAGACCACCCGCTGGCCGGGTCCATGGTAGGTGAACTGGCCGCCACGACCTGTGGAAAATACCGGAAAGCGCGGATCGAGCAGATCGCCCTCCTGGGCGCTGGTTCCGGAGGTATAGAGCGGCGGGTGTTCCAGCAGCCACACCAGCTCGGGGGCCTGGCCAGCCGCGATGTCGGCCACCCGTTGCTCCATGGCGGCAAGGGCATCGGGATAGGGGATCGCGACATCCGAGATCAGCCATTCCGCTGCCACGGCTCCGTCGATTGCCCGAAATGGAGCAAGATCAAGAGCTTGTCGGTCGTTAACCATTAGCTAACCATATTCATGGTGATGTCGGGCCATCGTCCATCGTGTGAGTCCGGTGCACCGTGTCCACCCTCGACAAGGTTTCCGTCGATCTGATGGTCGTCCTCGGGACGACCACCATGCCCATCCATCAGGTGATGCGCCTCAGCCGCGGCGCCATCATCGAGCTCGATGCCACCGAACAGGACGAGGTCAAGGTGCTGGCCAACAACCTGTCTGTCGCCAGCGGGGCGGTGGTGGTCAATCGCAACCGGATCGCGGTTGAAGTCAAGCGAATGTTGCCCCGAACTCCTGATCATAGATAGGCATTCGGGCCTTGCCGGTGCAGACCTGATTTGTTACAGGAGCGCCGGTTGATGTGGCGCTGATTCACGTTCAGCGCCAATCCCCTGCGGTCGTGGCGGAATTGGTAGACGCGCTGCCTTGAGGTGGCAGTGAGTAAAATCGTGGAGGTTCGAGTCCTCTCGACCGCACCAGCCCCGCACAATCAGGCTCGATGAATGAGCTGAGAAGCCCGGCGAGGGCTTTTCGCGACGTTGTTCGCTGGTTGTCTTATGGTTCGCTGGTTGTCTTTTGGCGCTGTCGGCTTGCTGAAATGCTGCAAGCCACAGGGGAGGCGATGCGCAGGCCTTCTCGCCTCCGCGCCCAGATGCCGGGCAACCGCGATCGGTGACGGGATCAATCCGTGTGACCAGCTGATCCCGTCAGTTTTGCCGTAAAGCGGCCCCGGTCGCCTCAATTACCTCGCGACCAGCGGGCTTTCCCAATTGAAATGGTAGTTGATGCCGGCCTTCACCGTTTGAACGCTGAGTTTTGAATTGATGCGTTCATTGAACGGATTGACGATGAAAAAGGTATTGGTCGGGTACTTGTCCACGATCGAGCTTCCGAAGTCGTAGTAGTCGTACTCGGCCTTCACGCTCCAGTTTGGAGCAAACATGACTTCGACGCCGCCGCCGATCGTCCATCCACTGCGACCGGCGCTGCCGGCGGTGTCGTTTCCGATCGGAACTCCGTTCAAGGTGTTCAGCAGGGCGGTTTGCTTTGCGAGAACATGCTGTTGTGTCCAGGCGTAGCCCCCTTTGGCAAAGAATAGCGCGCTCTCCCACGTGTATCCCAGTCTTACGGTGCCCGAGTACAGCTGGTCGAGTTTGGAGCTGCAGGTAAAATTGGGGTTGGGGCAGCTTGCTGCGGCTTCCAGGCTGGCCCAGTCGAAGCTGCCTTCGAGACCGAGCACGACAGGGCTGTTGGGCAGCTGCCAGTTATAGCCAACGACGCCGCCGGCGAGGCCGCCGCTCAACCTGTCGTGAACCGTCCGGCCGTTGTTGAACTGCCAGTTGTCGCTGCCCCAGCCGGCGCCGCCTTCGGCGCCGATGTAGAAGCCGGTCCAGGTGGAAGCAGGTGGTGCCGGAGGAGCTTTGGCGTAAAGCCTTGGGGCGAGATCGGCGGCGAATGCGGACGAAGCGAATGCAACCGTGACGGCAGCCGTCAGACATGCGATTTTCAATTCCCACTCCCAACGAACTATCTAAAAATCCTCAGGTATTTGAGCAGTCTAAACTCGTGATGGTTGCGGTGGGCCGGTTTTTCTCGTTCATCTGACTTTTCTCGCGCCCCTGTTGCATGGCGGGCACATTTCGCCTGATGGACTGGTGCTGGATGAGATGAAAGTGCACCCGATTTCCCTCGCTGGCCCGATCGTGGCACAAGCCGTCATCTTGCGGGCCTGGGCTTGGGGGGAGCGGGCTGAATGCGGCTGCGTGCGTGGGGGTATCTCGGCGTCTTCGGCGTGGTCGCCGTCTATTTCCTGATCTGGCCGGCCTGGCGGGCGCAGTTTCCGCTCGAGATCTGGCCGACCGAGGGCTGGAATGCCTATTACCAGGACATGGGCGCGCGCTGGCTGTCGGTGTACCCGAAGCCGGACGCCCTGATCGTCAACAATTATCCGCCGCTGTCGTTCTATGCCATCGGCCAGCTCGCCAACCTGTTCGGCGACGCGCTCTATGTCGGGCGGGCGCTGTCCATCGTCGGCCTGCTGGCGGTCGCCGTCGAGATCGCGCTGGCTGCGCGGCTTCTCGGCGCCAGCCTTGTGTGGGGCGGGGTCGGAGGGCTCAGCGTCATCGCCGTGATGGCGCACAACTTCCTCAACTATGTCGGGGCCGATGATCCGCAGCTCGCCGGGCAGGCGGTCATGGGCGCGGCGCTGGTGTGGTTTCTGGCCCGCCAGCGGGCGGGGCGATCCAGCGTCGGTCCGCTGCTGTTGATGGTGCTCGCCGGCTTCTGGAAGCACAACATGATCGCAATTCCGGTCACCGCCGTGCTGTGGCTGCTGGTCCGCGACGGGCGCAAGGCGCTGGCGCCGGTGGCGATCAGCGGCGCCGCGGCGCTGGGCGGGCTCGTCGTCTGCCGTTTGGTGTTCGGGCCCGACTTTCTCGCCAACCTCTTGACGCCGCGGTCCTACAATCCGGCGCGCATCATCCAGAACGTCGGCCACCTGCAATGGCAGGCAGCGGGCGTCGCGATCACGGCGCTGTGGGCCGTCGCCAACCGGCGCAGCGATGCCGCACGGTTCACGACGCTGTTCATGGCGGTCGGTCTCGCGTCCTGTCTGCTGCAGTGGTGCGGCGACGCCGTATTCCAGAATGCCGAGTACGATCTCGTGATGGCGGTGGGGATCGGCACCGCGCTGGCGCTCGACGGTGCCGGCGCCACCGTGCTGGCGCGGCGCTGGAGCGCCGCGCAGGTCTGCGACGGCATGGTGATCGTGCTGCTGCTGCGGCTGTTGCTGACAAACCGGCACGAGCCGGCGCTGGTGCTGTTCAGCCCGGACTTCCGCGCGACCTTCGTGCAGGCCGCGGCCGTCACGCGGCAGGAGGCCGCCCGCGTCGCGGCGCTGCCGGGGGCCGTGTCCTGCGACAACAAGGTGCTGTGCCGCATGGCCGGCAAGCCGTTCGTGGTCGACGAGTTCAAGCTCGACCAGATGCTGGCGAAGGGCGTGGCGACGCCGGCGGTGATCGACGAGATGCTGGCGGCGCGCGGCATTTCGCGCTTTGCGGCCGACCGTCGCAGCTGGGCCTATGGCGTGACGCAGGTCGCATCGGGGAAGGCCACGGCCTATTGAGGGGCGGAGCGAAAATCCGGGGCGAAGGCCGCGCTTCGCCCCGGAGGCAGCAACCTCAGTGCGCCATGCCGGCATGCTCGGCGCGGTTCAGATGCGCCGCGCATTCACCGGGTTTGGATTCGCTGAGCGCGGTGTTGGCCAGCGCCAGCTCCTTCACCGCAACCCACTTGTTCGGTTCGGCATCGGGCAGGCCGGACACCCAGTCATTGACCTTCATCATGTGATCGCCGCCGCAGCCGATCGGCTTGGCTGCCGAGGCTGGCGCGGCAGACAGCGCGACAGTGGCGAGAAGAGCTGCGCCGAGGAGATTTTTGTTCAAATTTTTGATCATGATGTTGTCTCATGTTTTCCAAACAAACGCGGCATCATTGCCTTCGTTCGCGGACGAATTCATACGTCGGGCGTCATGGTGTTGGGATAATCTCGCGGTGAACTTTTCGTGCGCGAGTCGTGATCGGGCGGCGGGCGGGAGAGAATTTCCGCTTGCTGTTCTGCGCTGTGGCGATCATGCATTGTCGCAATGATCACGACCGCGCACGGCGGGTCGCGAAAACGTGACACGAACGTCCGCTATGTGAATTGCCTTGAGTTTCAGAACGTTTCCCGGCGTTGCCGCAACGCTGTGTGCGCCGGGATCACGTCGTTGGGGGAAGATCGGAATCACCGTTGCCAGCAAGGCCGAGCCGGCCCGCCCGCCGGATGGACGGCCGCTCGCTTGTCGCATCAACCGCGGACGCGGCGCGTGGCGCCATGTTGCGCGGGCCATTCGGAATATTCGGAATCATGAGATGACCGCATTCAGTTTCGTCTACCGCTTTCTTTCGAACTTCCTGTTCATGGCGATGGTCTATTTCAGCCTGAACTTCCTCGACCGCTATCAGCAGCGCGCGATCGTCGCGATCATGGTGCTGGTCTACGCCTCGATGCGCACCGTCTCGGCGCTGCGCTCGTTCTATTTCTATCAACGCATCGAGCGGCTGGAGATCGAGACGCGGCGGCTGGCGACCATCCTTCAGCCGGTCGAGCCGCCCCGCAAGCAGATCGTCGGTGAGGTCACCCAGCTGCGCCGGCACGGCGAGGTGAAGGCCTATATCGACCTCCTGTTCCTGTGCCTGATCGTTTTGCTGTGCCTGGCCAAGATCGTGGCCAGCTGAGCAGGCGGAGGCGGTCGTCGCCGTGAAGCCGTCCGTCGCGCGCCGGAGGCGCTCAGTGCGGCGTGATAGGACCGCGCTGCAGCCCGACGGTCGTGACCGGCCAGCTTCCCGACATTTGCCGCGGCGCCGCGGCGCTGGACTGATAGGCGACGGGGCGGGCGGTTGCTGCGGCCGGTCGAGCGCCGGTGGTTTCCGTGGTCACGGGGGCGGGGCGCTGGGTATGCTGGCCGTGCCGCGCCAGCCGGATTCCCGCGCCGGACAGGCGGGGCATGCGGAACAGCGCGGCGTCCGGGATCGGAAGCTCGGTGGTCGCGGTCAGCGTGATCGCCGCCGGCAGGCGCGGCCAGGCTGGCGCGGGCGGCAGCGGCACGGTATCGGCGACAAAGCGGCTGGGGCGGTAGACACGGTCGCGGCCATTGAAGATCGTGGGGTCGTCGATGTAGCGCATGTCCGCGAGATCGAGGGCCGGCATCTGTGCCGCCGCGCCGGGCACGAAGCGCGGCACCGCCGGCCATTGCACCGCCATCGGCTGCGGCGCATCCGGATGCATCAGCCAGTCGCGTGGCTCGGTCGGGGTCTTCGGCAGATCGGGCGTCGCGGCCACGACATGCACGATGCGATAGCCGCGGGACTTCAGCTCGCGCAGCAGGGTCGGCAGCATGGTTGCGGTGCGGCCCTGGATGTCGTGCAGCAGCAGCACGCCCTTGCCCTTGGCCTCGAGGCGGGTCAGCGCGTAGTTCAGCACCTGGGTCGAGGAGATCGGACGCCAGTCGTCGGCAGGAAAGTCGGCGCTCCAGGTCATGATGCCCTTCGAGGCGAGGTAGTCCTCGACGCCCTCGGCGCGCAGCAGCCCCGGAATGCGAAAGAACGGCGCCACCTTGGCGGGATCGCCGAGCGCGGCGGCGGTATGCTCGATGCCGTCGTTGATCTCCTGCTGGGCGCGCTCGATCGGCATGTGGTGGAAGCTCAGCGGATGGTTCTCGCTGTGGGTGCCGATGGTGTGGCCGGCCGCGTACAGGCGGCGGACGCCGTCGGGAAACTGCTTGGCCATCCGGCCGATGATGAAGAAGGTCGCCTTGACGCATTCGGAGGCGAGCGTCTGCATCACCTGGGTGCTGTGCGGCGGCAGCGGGCCGTCGTCGAAGGTCAGCACCACCTCGTGATCCCTGAGCGGCAGCGTCTCGCGATACTGCATGGTGCCGATCTTGGTGTGGTCGGCCGGATCGATCACCAGGGTGCGCGAGGTGCCAAGCGCGTTGGGATTGCCGGGGCAGTCCGCCGCGCAGGCTGCTGACGCTGCCGCCAGCAGTGCTGCGGCGGCAAGGCCGAGGCCAACGGCAGACACCGGGCCCCGACGCCCGAGCAACGCAGCTTTCATCATTTCACCATACCGTCCCAGTCCGCATCGACCATAGCGGCCGGCGAATGAACGATGCCTTAACCAACCGCCGAGGTTCCGTCGGCCGGCGAACGGGATCGGTTCAATGGGTGAGGCGTTCATCCGTCTCGGGCTGTTTCGGAACAATATGGACGACGCGATAGCCGTTGGTGCGTAAAAAACGCAGGAAATCCGGCAGCATCGCTGCGGTTCGGGCTTTTGTATCGTGGAACAGGATGATGCCTTTACGGGCGGATTGCAGCCGCTCGGTGGCCAGATTGAGTTCTTGCTGGGGCGTGATCTCGTTCCAGTCGCTGGCCCAGAGGTCAGCGCCGAACACCGCAAGGCCGCGGGCCTGCATCTTGTCCAGCAGCGCCGGCGTCGAGGCGAAGTACGGGAAGCGGAAGAACGGTGTCGACGGCGTCGTGGTGGCCCGGCCGTTCAGGGCGGTCTCGTCCGCCGCGATGCCGCGGTCGATGTTGTCGAGCGCCTCGGTCTCGGTCACCGTGCTCATGTTCGGATGATTCCATGAGTGGTGGCCCACGGTGTGGCCGGCGGTGGCGATCGCCTTGACGAGTTGCGGATTTGCGGCCGAGTTCTGGCCGATCATGAAGAACGTCGCCCGCACGCATTCGCGGGCGAGTGCGTCGAGGATCCTGCGCGTGGTCTGCGGCCGCGGGCCGTCATCGAACGTCAGCACCACCTCCTTGTCGGCGAGCGGCAGTGTCTGTGGAAAGCTCTTGGTGCCGACCTGAGGGGTGGCCTGCGGATCGACGGTGAGCACGCGGGACGTGCCGAGCGCGTCGGGGCGCGGGCAGTTCGCGGCGTGGGCCGGGCCGGCTACGGCAGCAACAAGCAGCGTGGCCGCGAAAGCGGCGCGGGGCAGGGCCATGATGATCAAATCCGACTGGGCGACCGGCGTTGTCGRCCGCACGGCGATTGTGTGTTTGGACAATTGTCTCATGGCAATTTAGGCCCGATTGGGGCGGGGCGTCGACAGGGATCTCCGCAGGCCGTCCTGCGCCACCGGCAGGGCCGCACAAGGGCCGGGCGCCGGCGCGCAGCTTTTATGGGACTTTAACGGCCCTGACCGATCATGGCGCGCGGCCGCGATGGCTGTGATCGCCGATGGGGCGAACCATGCAGCGTCTGAGATTGAAAGCCGACGGCAGGATCGTCGAACTGCGCGGGGGACGTGAGTTTCCGTTCGTGCCGGCGATGGCAGGTGCGCCGACGGTGCGCGATCTGCGCCAGCGCGCGCGCCTGACCCAGGCCGAATTCGCCCGCAAGCTCGGTGTTCCCATCGAGACCATCCGGAACTGGGAACAGGGCAAGCGGACGCCGCGTGGTCCGGCGCGGGCGCTGCTTGCGGTGATCGCGCATGCGCCCGACACGGTGTTCGCTGCGCTCGCGGCTGCGTCCGCTTGACCGGCGGGGGCGCTGCGGCTTTGCTCGGGGTGGAACGATCCGGAGGCCGCCATGCACACGATCGATGCCAACGGGGCACGGATTCCCGTGCTGGGACTTGGAACCTGGGAACTGCGCGGTCGCGCCTGCACGCGCCTTGTCGAGCAGGCGATCAAGCTCGGCTATCGCCACATCGACACCGCCCAGATCTACGAGAACGAGCGTGAAGTCGGCGACGGCGTGCGCAGCTCCGGGATCCGGCGTGACGACATGTTCATCACCACCAAGATCTGGACCACGCATTTCGCCCCGCTCGACCTCGAGCGCTCCCTCAAGGAGAGCCTCGCGCGGCTGCGCATGAGCGCTGTCGATCTCACGCTGCTGCACTGGCCCAACCCGCATGTGCCGCTCGCCGAAACGCTGGGGGCGCTCGCACGGATGAGGGAGCTCGGCCTGACGCGGCATATCGGCGTGTCGAACTTCACCGTGGCGTTGATCGAGGAGGCGGTCGCCGTCTGTCCAGCGCCGCTCGTCTGTGATCAGGTCGAATATCATCCATTCCTGAGCCAGGCCAAAGTGCTCGATGCCTGCCGGCGCCCCGGCATGGCGCTGGTCGCCTACAGTCCGATCGCCAAGGGCAAGGTGAAGAATGAAAACGTGCTGACCCGGATCGGCTGGAAATACCGCAAGACCGCCGCCCAGATCTGCCTGCGCTGGCTGCTGCAGCAGAACGTGGTGGCGATCCCGCGCACCTCGCGGGTCGAGCGGCTGTCGGAAAACCTCGCCATCTTCGACTTCGCACTGTCGGGCGCGGAGATGGACGAGATCTTCGCCATGGCGAGCCCGCGCGGCCGGCTGACCAATTTCGCTTTCGCGCCGGAGTGGGACTGACGCCGTCCGTCCGCGATCGGGGCGGCGCGCGCGGCGGAGGGATCTGGCGCGCTTTTGCGGTTGATCTTGCGCCGCCGATCGGCCAAGCAGGCGCCGTCCGAGGAGGCGCGTGCCGGCATGTTTTTCATCCTGTCCAAGACCTTCGGCTTTTTCGCCATGCCGTCGAATGCGATTGCGGCGTTGTTCGTGCTGGCGGCGCTGCTGCTCGTGATCGGCTGGCGGCGCGGCGGCCGGTGCCTGCTCGCATTGGCCGTGGTGGTGTTGCTGGTGGTCGGCTATTCGCCGCTCACCACGTTGCTGCTATTGCCGCTGACCGAGCGCTTCCCGGCCTGGCAGCCGGACGGCCGCGATCCGGACGGCATCATCATCCTCGGCGGCGCGATCAACCCGGACATCTCGGCGGCGCGCGGCTCGATCGAGCTCGAAGGCTCGGGCGAACGCGTGCTGGCGATGCTGCGGCTGGCGCGGCGCTACCCCCATGCCCGCATCGTGTTCACTGGCGGCAGCGCCAACCTGACCGCGGCGCCGGTGCCGGAGGCGCCGATCGCGGGGCGGCTGCTCGATGAGTTCGGCGTCGCGCGCGACCGCGTCGTCCTGGAGAGCCGCTCGCGCACCACCGACGAGAACGCGCGCTTCACCCGCGAACTGGTGACGCCGCGCCCCGGCGAGCGCTGGCTGCTGGTGACATCCGCATTCCACATGCCGCGTTCGGTCGGCGTGTTCAGGGCTGCGGGTTTCGACGTCGAGGCCTATCCGGTCGATTGGGGGCTGCGCGGCTGGAGCGATGCGTTGCTGCCGCTGGAGACGCTCGGCCACGGCCTGCGCCGCGCCGATCTCGCCATGCACGAGTGGAGCGGGCTCGCGGCGTACTGGCTGAGCGGCAAGAGCCGCGAGCTGTTTCCCGGCCCGCGCTGACGCGCGCAACCTTCAATCGTGTCGCGGCAGTCCGAGCCGGTAGACGCCGCGAAAATCGCTGGGGTCGACCGGCTTGCCCTTGCGATAGATCACGAGGCGTCCGGCCAACGCCAGCGTCACCGCCGCGCGGCGGATCGGCACCAGCAGGTCGTGCCAGTCGCCCTCGCCGGCGATCGCATGGGCGATCTCCGGCGGGCTCAGCGTCTTGCCCGGAGCCGTGGTCAGGACCTTCAGGATGGCCTCGTCGAGCGGTTGTGCCGGTGCGGTCGAATCGGAAGCGGTCATGACACTGCCATGACGTATCGGCCGCGTCACCGCAAGCCGCCACATGTCCGGCGCGGCCTTGTGCGATTGATTGAATCGGAGCGTGCGGGCAAGATGCGCGCCGTTCTGGAGAGGTCATCATGAGCCTGACGCTGGTCATCGGCAACAAGAACTATTCGTCCTGGTCGATGCGCCCCTGGGTGGTGCTGCGCGCGGCCGGCATCGCGTTCGAGGAAGTGGTGATCCCGCTCTACACCGGGGCCGCGGACAAGCAGCGCATTCTCGACGTCACACGATCCGGCAAGGTGCCGGCGCTGCGTGATGGCGACCTCGTGGTGTGGGACTCGCTTTCGATCATCGAGTACCTCGCCGAGCGCTTTCCGGAAGCGAAGCTGTGGCCGCAGGACCGCGCGATGCGCGCCCATGCCCGTTCGATATCCGCGGAGATGCACTCCTCGTTCACAGCGCTGCGCCGTGAATGCGGCATGAACCTGCACCGCCCGGTGCGGGCGAAGCAACTGTCCGATGCTGCGCTCGCCGACATCGCCCGCATCCAGGAAATCTGGACCGGCTGCCGCGCCCGCTATGGCGAGCAGGGGCCGTTCCTGTTCGGGGCGTTCAGCGCCGCCGACGCGATGTACGCGCCGGTGGTGCACCGGTTCCGCAGCTACGACATCGCGGTGTCGCCGGTGGTGCGGGCCTATATGGACACGATGCAGGCCTTGCCGGCATTCCGCGAGTGGACCGAGGCGGGGCTCGCCGAAACGCTGGTGATCGAACAGTTCGAAGACGACTGACGGCGCGGTGGTCGGCACTACACCGCCACCGCGGCCGCTACGGGATCGCCCGGCCGCAGCGGCCCGAGGTTTCGATTCATCGCCGCGGCGACATGCACTAGAATTTGGCGGCGCCCGGTTGCGGTCGCTGTCCATGAGGTGGGGCGAAGGTCCGTTCACGGACGGTCAGTTCAGAAAGGTCTGATCCTATGGGTATTCTCGACGATCTCGGCAACTCGCCCGCCTTCAAGGGCATCCTCGGGCAGCTCGAAGCCAGCGTGCTGCCGGCAGTGCTGGGCGAGGTCCTGGGCGGTGGTGGGCAGGGCGGCCTGTCCGCGATCCTTGGCAAGCTGCAGCAGGCGGGGCTCGGCGACCAGGTCAAATCCTGGCTCGGCAATGGCGAGAACCTGCCGATCTCATCCGATCAGTTGAAGCAGGTGCTGAACAGCGACCAGGTCAAGCAGCTCGCCGCGCGCTTCGGCATTCCGATGGACCAGTTGCTCGACGCGCTGGCCAAGGAACTGCCGACCGCTGTCGACCGTGCAAGCCCGAACGGGACCTTGCCTCATACTGCCTAAGCACTTGAGTCTGTTCAAATTTCTGGCGTCGCGGCGCGAGCCGCGGCGATGCTTTGCCGCGCCGCAGCGAGCGTGCTGCGGCAGGGCCGTTTTCCGGTGCTCAAAACTCACCTCATCTATTTGATCAAAAAGGAAAATTTTCGCACTTACCATCCCCCCAAAAAGCTGGCCAATCAGGCGGATGGCGTGCTATAGCCAATGCGGGCATCCCGTCGGCCATATCGGGACCTGCGGGCCGATTTTCTCGTGTTTGCGTGATGGAGAGGGTGTTGAAGCATAAGTTCGGCGTCGGTGACGCAGTCTATTTCACCGCCAGCAATGTGGCGCGGCCCGCCGCCAGCGGTGCCTACGAAGTGATCCGGCAGCTTCCGACCGAAGGCGACGATTGCCAGTATCGCATCAAGAGTTCGACCGAAGCGTTCGAGCGCGTGGCCAAGGAAAGCCAGCTCGTCGGGGTCGCCTGAGACCGTCTTTGCCCTGTTGATATAGCCTGTTCGCCCTATTGATGTCGTATCGATCGGTCAGTGAAGATCGATTACGGGTGTCGGGGCGCGGCGCTCGCCGAGCATCTGCGAGGGGCGTCTTTCATGAACTGGGCTTGGGCTACATCGCTTGATCAGCTGTGGCATGCGCCGGCGTTTCCCATGTGGGTGACGTTGACGGCGGCGCTGGCGTTTGCACTGGTGTTGCTGGTGACGCTGTTCCGCGCCGAAAAGTCGGTGGCGAACGGGGCACTGGCGGTCATCACGCTGCTGGCGATCGCGATTGCGGCGACGGCCACGGTCCGCAGCTTCACGACGACCGGCGCCGGTGCCACGCACGAGGTGCGAACGACATCACCGGCCCTGGCCGCGCTGTCCTGCCTCGACGGGCTCGCCGGCGATGTCGTCGAGAACGCCTGCGAGCGCTCGCTGTTCGCATCCGCCGACACGGTCGCCGCCGCGGTGTCCTATACCGCCGATCAGATCACCCGCCTTGCCGGCTATGGCGACGAGGCGGCCGCGAACCGCAGCATGACCCCGGAACTGGCGGCACTGCGGCGCACCGTGGAGCGCGACCGCTACGGCTTCGTCGCCCGCGTGCTCGGCGTGCGCGACGGCTGCACGCCGTCGGACTGCGCGTTCTTCAACTCGCTGTCCGATCACAACCAGATCGCGGCCGCGATGTCCGACCGGACCTATGATGGCCTGGTCGGCCGCTATGCGTCGGGCTGGACCGCGCCGACGGCTGCGGCAGGACCGGGGCTCGCCAGTGCGCCGCCGACGGCCGCTCCTGTTACTGTCACGCCGCAGAGCAAGCCGGTGTCAGGCGATTTCCCGAGCTCAACCTCGATTCCGCCGGTGAACATCATGACGCCGGAGCCGGCGCCGAAGCCGGCCGCAGCACCGCGTCCCGCGGCAGCGACTGTTGCCGCGCCCGCCGCGCCGCCGGCGGCTGCGCCTCACAACGCCAATGCGGCCGCGCCGGCGGCCAAACGGCCGGCGCCGAAGAAGCCTCCAGCGGCGGCGCCCGCCGCGGTGACGCCGGCTGGACCGACGCCGCAGCGCGATCCGCTTGCGCCCTCTGCGCAGAGAGACGATAACTGACACGCGCCGCGCCGTCGGCGCCATCCGCCACGTCGCGGGGCAGGGCAGCCTGCGCCGCGCAAGCTCATCAGCGTACAAGCCATCATCCCATGCCGCTTCATCTCATCAAGCTCAGCGTCGGCGCCGAGTCGATCAAGGACCTCGATGGCTGGATCAAGGCGCGGATGAAGCAGACCAAGAACAAGCACCACGTCCACGTCACGCGCATGACGCCCAAGCGCGATGCCGAACTGCTCGACGGCGGTTCGATCTTCTGGGTGATCCGCGGCGAGATCCTGGTGCGTGAGAAGCTGGTTGCCATCGAGCCGTTCCGCGACAAGGAGGGCATCGGCCGCTGCCGCCTGGTGATGGAGCCGAAGCTCATTGCGGTGGCGCCGCGGCCGATGCGCGCGTTCCAGGGCTGGCGCTATCTCGAGCCCAAGGACGCGCCGCCCGACCTCGGCAAGCGCGACGACGGGCTCGCGGCGATGCCCGAGCCGATGCGGCGCGAGCTGCGCGAGCTCGGCCTGCTGTAGGCCCTCCAGCCGCCGTCTGCGGCGTTGCCGGGCTAGACCTTGACGTTGTCGATCAGCCGCGTGGTGCCGATCTTGGCCGCGACCAGCAGGCGGACCGGACCGTCCTTGAGGCTCGCGATCGGCGCCAGCGTTTCGGCATGGCGGGCTTCGAGGTAATCGAGCGCAAAACCGGCAGTCTCGATCGCGGCAGTGCCGGCGGCGAGGGCCGCCGAAAGGCTCTCGCCCGCGCGCATCCGCCTGGCCGTGTCCTTCAGCGTCCGATACAGCACCGGTGCGCTCGCCCGATCCTCCGCCGACAGGTAGACGTTGCGCGACGACATCGCGAGGCCGTCGCGCTCGCGCACCACCGGCGCGCCGACGATCTTGACGCCGAGGTCGAGGTCGCGCGCCATTCGCGTCACCACTTTGAGCTGCTGGAAATCCTTTTCGCCGAACACCGCGATCTCGGGCCGCACCTGGGTGAACAGCTTGGTCACGACGGTGGCGACGCCGCCGAAGAAGTGCGGCCGGAAGCGGTCTTCCAGGCTGACCGTGGCAGGCCCCTCGACGTTGACGCGGCTGGTGAAATCGGCCGGATACATCACCTTCGCGTCCGGATGCCACACGAGATCGACGTTCTCTGCGGTCAGCTTGGCGAGATCGGCCTTCCAGGTGCGCGGATAGGATCCGAGATCCTCGTGCGCGGCGAACTGGGTCGGGTTGACGAAGATCGACACCACGACCCTTTTGGCGTGCTTCCTGGCGAGCCGCACCAGCGAGATGTGCCCCTCGTGGAGCGCGCCCATGGTCGGCACCAGCGCCACGGCGGCGTTGCGCGCGCGCAGCTGGTCGAGGGCGCGGTGCAGGGCGGGAAGCGTGCGGGCGATCTTGGGCGCTTTGGACATGAGATCTCGGAACTTTGAGGTGAGGCGGATCGGCGCGGCCCGACGGCAATTGCATGATGGCGCGCGGAACCCTGCATAGCAAAGCGGCGGCGTTCGCGCCAACGCTGCGATCCGCCGCATGGCCGCCCGGCGCCGCATTAACGCTGCGTGTTCACGATGAACGCCAAAAGCCGCCCGATGCGCTTGACCCGGTGCGATCCGGCTTCGACAATGCCGTCGAGGGATTTTCCAATGCTGGCACGGGCAGGTCAGGGGCAGTCCGGCACGGCGCATGTCATCGTGCTCGGCAACGAAAAGGGCGGGTCGGGCAAGTCCACCACCGGCCTGCATATCGTCGTCGCCCTGCTCAAGGCCGGCCAGCGCGTCGCCACCATCGATCTCGATGGCCGGCAGCAGAGCTTCAGCCGCTACATCGCCAACCGCGCCGCCTGGGCGCAGCGCGCCGGGCTCGCGCTCGAGCTG
Organism: Bradyrhizobium sp. 2TAF24; assembly: GCF_052115025.1. Taxonomy (NCBI): domain Bacteria; kingdom Pseudomonadati; phylum Pseudomonadota; class Alphaproteobacteria; order Hyphomicrobiales; family Nitrobacteraceae; genus Bradyrhizobium; species Bradyrhizobium sp. 2TAF24. The sequence continues at coordinate 17,433 of NZ_JBFRFW010000035.1, forward strand.
CCGCATCACGCCTGCATCGCGCCGGGAAGCGGCGTGACGGTGGCCGATAGCGAGGCTGCCGAGCTCGCGCAGTTTGCCGCAGCGGTGAGCGCAGTGGAGCGCTCCTACGATTTCGTCGTCGTCGATACGCCGGGCACCGACAGCTACCTGATGCGGCTTGCGCATGCGATGGCCGACACGCTGGTCACGCCGATCAACGACAGCTTTCTGGACTTCGACGTGCTCGGCGTGGTCGATCCGCAATCCTATGCGTGCGTCGGCGAGGGCCACTATGCGGCGATGGTGCGCGAGGCGCGCAAGCAGCGGCGCGGGCTCGACGGCGCCACCACCGACTGGATCGTGGTGCGCAATCGCCTGTCGGTGCTGGGCTCGCGCAACAAGCAGTTGATGTCGAGCGGCCTCAAGCAGCTGTCGCTCCGTCTCGGGTTTCGCGCCATCGACGGGCTCGCCGATCGCGTGGTCTATCGCGAGTTCTTTCCGCGCGGCCTCACAGCGCTCGATGATCTCAACGAGGTCACGCTGGGAACGCGGCCGAGCATGGGGCATGTCACCGCGCGCGAGGAGGTGATCCGCCTGTTGCAACAGCTCAGGCTGCCGCTCGACGAGCGGGGGCGCCGCCGCGCGGCCGCTCGTGCGGAGTGGTTCACACAGGCTGACAAGCCGCTGGAACTGGACGACATCATCGGCGCGTGAACAGATTCGCTAAAAGTGAATCCTCATTCTTTTCAGCCGGAAAATGAATTGGTGTTCTAATTCCGTGCTTCTCGCCGTGAAATGATCGGCTGTCGATCGCGCTGAATCTCGCCAAGGCGCTGGCGGCGAACGCTTTTCCCTGCCGGCGAAGCATTTGCGGCGACGCGGCGCGGGGATTTTCGGTTCCAGACTGGCTTGTTTCTCTCTTCCGCACATGCGGTGGTGAAAACCCTCTGATTTAACAGTGAAAACGGAATTGCCTGAGCAGGTGCACAAAATTACGGTGCTCTGCACAATTAAAAGACCGCAACCTCACAACATTTCGGCTGTTGTCACAGCGCCGTTATGATTATCTTTCACGTACGGACGAGAATTTGACCTCTGACCTGCTCACCGCCCCGAGAGGCGATCGCCTGCCGAGGACCGAATGAAACGTGGCCTGCTCATCGCCGTTGCGGCTGTTGCTTTCATCGCCGCTGCCTACTTCTCGTTCAGCAAGTGGGCGATCCGGCACGAGACCGTTGAGCTGTATGACTCCGCGCGTGATCGCGTGGTCGCGGTCGACGTTGCGGTGCGGCGCGACTCCGAAATGCGGGCGATGGCCGGCCTGAAGACATTGCCGGTCGCGGTCGTCAACCACGGCAACACGGTCAAGAACACCGAGTATTCGTTTCTCGCCAACGTGCTCGCGATGCGCGGCTACCTCGTGCTGAGCATCCAGCACGACCTGATGACCGATGCGCCACTGGTGACTCATGTCGGCCAGCTCTATGTCGGCCGCCTGCCGGTGTATGAGCGCGGCGTCACCAATGTCATGTTCACCATCGGCGAAATGAAGAAGCGCATCGCCTATGCAGACTACGACAAGCTGATGATGGTCGGTCATTCCAATGGCGGCGACATCTCGATGTTCTTCGCCAAGGAACATCCCGACATGATCAAGCGCGTGGTGACGCTGGACAATCTGCGGGTGCCGTTCCTGACCGAAGCCAAGTTCAAGATTCTCTCGTTCCGCTCCAAGGACCCGAACTTCGTGCCCGATCCGGGCGTGGTGCCGGATGATGAGGAGTGCGCACGGACCGGTATCGAGGTCGTCAAGACCGGTGCGCAGCACACCGACATGAGCGACCGCGGGCCGGATGCGGTGAAGGAGAAGATCCAGGAAACGCTCGACCGCTTCCTCGAGGAAGACAGCGACCTGCGCCCGGCGCGCACCGATGTGCTCAAGATTTCGGGTGACAAGGTGTCCGCGACGAAGCCGGCGAGCCAGGTGGTTGCCGGCCAGGCTGCGGCGCGGCAGGACGGGACGACGGACCAGGAGCGGCAGTCTGCCGCGCTGGCGCTGCCGGCACGGGCGCCGCGCTAAGGGCGCGCAGCAAGGCCCGTGGGCGCGGAAGGCTTGCCCGCCATGGACATGGACACCACATAGGGCAGGCGTGACGCCGTGAGCCCCGCATGAGCCGCCAACCGACACCGACCGGATCGCCCCATACGCCTGCTTCCGCCGAGGAGCGGGCCGCGCGCCCGGCCAGCTCGACCTCTGCCGACATCGCGGCGTTCGTGACCAGGGCGCGTGCCATGGCGCCGCTGCCCGGCGGCGAGCGTGGGCGGCTGGTGTTCGCGCTCGATGCCACCATGAGCCGCCAGCCCACCTGGGACATGGCGTGCGAGCTGCAGGCCGAGATGTTTCGCGAGGCCGGGCGGATCGGTGGGCTCGACGTCCGCCTGGTCTATTTCCGTGGTCTCGGCGAGTGCCGCGCCAGCCCCTGGATCGCCGATGCGGGCAAGCTCGCGCGGCTGATGAGCCGCATTGCCGTCGAAGGCGGCCACACCCAGATCCACAAGGTGCTGTCCGAAGCGCGGCGCGAGGCGGTGGCGCATGGTGTTCGCGCACTGGTGTTCGTCGGCGACGCCATGGAGGAGAACCCCGACGATCTCTGCGCCAAGGCCGGCGAGCTCGGCCTGCTGAAGGTGCCGGTGTTCATGTTCCAGGAAGGGCATGACGCTGCGACCGAACGCACGTTCCGCGACATCGCGCGCTTGTCCGGAGGCGCCTATTGCCGTTTCGACGTCGGGGCCGCTGCCCAGCTGCGCGAGCTGCTGCGGGCCGCAGCGGCGTTTGCGGCCGGTGGTCGGGAGGCGCTGCAGCGACTGTCGACGACGGCGGGCGGCGCCGCGGCGGCGCTGCTCACCCAGATGAGGTAGAGGCGCGCTTTTTGCGTGGGAGGGCGCCGCGGGCAGCTTCCGCTCTGCCGCGCCAGCGATTATCTATCGCGGCATGCCGACCCTGATTGCTGGCGTCATCGCCGTTGTCGTCCTGTATTCGCTGCTGCAGATGTTCCGGGCCGCCAGCCCGGCCATCATGGCGCGCGCGATCAAGATCGCGGGGGGCGTCGTGTGCCTGGCGGTCGCCGCCTTCACCGGTCTACGCGGCGAGATCGCGGTGGCGCTGCCGATCGGGCTGTTCGGTGCCGGATTGCTCGGCTGGTCGCCGGCCTCATCGGTGATCGGCAACTGGGGCGGGTTCGCCAATTGGGGGGCGCGGGCGAAATCCAGCGGCCAGACCTCGACGGTTCGCTCCGCCTTCCTCGACATGACGCTCGATCACGATACCGGTTCGCTCAGCGGCAGCATCGTGGCGGGGACTCATGCCGGGCGTGCGCTCGATGAGTTCGATCTGCCGCAGCTCGCGGCGCTGATGACAACGTTCGATCCGGAGAGCTGCGCGCTACTTGAAGGCTATCTTGACCGCCGCTTTCCCCGCTGGCGTCAGAACTCGCAGGGCGCAGGGGCAGGGGGGCAGCGCAGCCAGCCGCCGGGCAGCAAAATGACGGCGGAGGAGGCCTATCAGATCCTTGGCCTGCAGCCGGGGGCGGGGCGTGATGACATCAGCCGGGCTCACCGCTCGCTGATGAAGAAACTGCATCCCGACCAGGGGGGGTCGACGTATCTCGCGGCCCGTGTCAACGAGGCCAAGGAGACCCTGCTTCGCACTCATCACAGCTAACTCCAGTACGCAACACGACGCGACACACTGCGAGCAGCTGCTTGTCTCTCTGATCGATGCCTGTTGAGGCGCGCTTGCGCGCCGTTTGTCAGGATGCGCCTTGGCAACGCATCCGGCCGCCGTCGCCAGCGGTTCTGCCTGTTATGGTTTATTTTTACCGATCAAAGATTGACGAGAGGTTTCCCGCTCGCGCCGGTCATGCCGTAACGCTTGGCGCCAAAAGCAAAATGCCCGGCCGAGGGGCCGGGCATGGGCAGCGGTTGATGCGTGATCGCGATCAGTTGCGGATGGCGATGCAGGAGATCTCGTTGCGCTTGAGGGTGCGGCAGACGGCTTCAGCGCTGTCCTTGTCGAGGCCGGCGAAGCGGGCGCGATAGAAGCTCTTGCCGCCCTTGGACACTTCCTCCGTGAACGGGTCGGCCTTGCCGAGCTGGGTGGCGGCGCTGCGTGCGGCGTCGAGCCGTTGCTTGGCCTCGTTCTGGCTCTGCAGTGCGCCGACCTGGATGATCCAGCCGGAGCGGGCCTTGCTGCTGCCGGCCGGCTGCGCCGGGGCGGCGGCCGCGGTCACCTGGGGAGCGGCAGTCTGGGGCGCGGCGGCCCGGGCAGCGGGATCGGCATAGGCCATCGTCTGGGAGTGCTGCTGCAGCGCCGAGGCGGGCAAGGTGCCGAGGATGCCCTGGCCGGTGCCGTATCGCGGATTCTGCTGCGGCAGCTCGGCGGCCTTGGCAACGACGGAGCTCGAGGTTTCGGCGACGTCGGCGCGGGTGGGCGGGATCGAGGCGGTGGCGGCGGGAGCCGGAACCTGGGCCGGGGCGGCGGATGCGACGTGGGTCTGGCCGGCCTTGATCTGCACCGTCCTGACCCGCACCGGAGTCATCGGTTCGGCCGACCCCGGAACGATCGGGAGCGGCTGGGCGATCACGCCGGATGTCAGCGGCGCCGGTGTCGGCTTGGTTGGGGCGGGGGCCGGCTGGGCGGCGGTGACCTTGTTGGGGGCCGGCACCGGCATCGGCGCGCGGGCGGGTTCATCGTCCGAGGTGGCGGTCTGGATCGCGCCCTGGACCTGAACCGGCGGAATGGCGGAGGGGACCGCGGCGGCGCGCCCCGGCTTGCTCTCCGCGGTGTCGGCCGCGTTGTCAGCGTCGGCGCTGGCGACCTTGTAGTCGGCCGGATTGCGCTCGCTGACGGCGGCGACGGTCCGCCTGGTCGCGCCGCGCTCGAGATTTTCGGCCAGCAGGTTGCGCATGATGGCGTCGCGCGAGCCACCGGAGCGACCGCCCAGCACCACGCCGACGAGGTGGCGGTTGCCGCGGCGCATCGAGGTCACGAGGTTGAAGCCGGAGGCGCGGGTGTAGCCGGTCTTGATGCCGTCGACGCCCTCGACGCGGCCGAGCAGGTGGTTGTGGTTGCGGATGACACTGCCGCGGTAATGGAAGTCGTTGGTGGCGAAGAAGCGATAGTAGCGCGGGAAGCGGTCCTGGATGGCGCGGCCGAGAGTCGCCTGGTCGCGCGCGGTGGTGATCTGGTCGTCGTCCGGCAGGCCTGAGGCATTTTTATAGGTGGTGCGGCTCATGCCGAGCGCACGCGCCTTGCGGGTCATCAGGGTTGCGAAGTCGTCCTCGTCACCGCCGATCGCCTCGGCGATCACCACGGCGGCGTCGTTGGCGGAGCGGGTGACGAGGCCCTTGATGGCGTCCTCGACGCGGATGCTCTGGCCGGGGCGCAGGCCGAGCTTGGTCGGCGCCTGCGAGGCGGCGTGCGCGGACACGTCCATCTCGCTGTCGAGATTCATCTTGCCGCTCTCGAGCTTCTCGAACAGCAGGTAGAGCGTCATGATTTTGGTCAGCGACGCCGGGTGGCGCGGGCTGTCGGGATTGTTCGCCTGCAGCGTGGCGCCCGAATTGCCGTCGACGATGATGGACGAGAAGGGCGGCGAGTAGCTCGACGCCACCCGCGCCACATGGCGGCCGCGGTGGTGGCTGTGATGATGGCGGCGCCGGGCATCGGCGGTGTCGGCGGTGAAGACAACGGCCGCACTGATGGTTGCGAGCCCGAAAATGCAAAGACGTAGCGTCCGTCCGGACGCCGAGGTTGCACCGATCATAGACTACCCCGTCCGATATTCAGCGATCGCGCATCCGGAAAACCCGCTTCTTTTCCGGATCCGCTCCCCACTTTTCCTCGCGTGCCCCCGCACGCGAACTGGACGTCAGTTCGCTCGAGGCCACTGTGATCACCGGCTCGTGAGGCAAAATTGTGCCCGCAGACCGGCATTACCTGACTGCGGCGCTTCGGCAGAACTCTCGGGAAATGGCGGCTGTGGCGGCCATTCTGGCTAAGAGACTGTGCCTGAACGTCTTTTCGGACTTCTTCCGCAACGTCAGCAACGCAGGGACCAAAAGTAGGAGGATGGAGTTTCCAAAGGGTTAACGAACTGTTGCAGAGATCGGCTAACTTCTGGGCCAATTCGAGATAAATCTTGTGCGGCGCACAAACTTATTGACATTGATTGTGCAGTGCAGTATAAACACCGGGTGGTCGTAGGTAGCCGGGACACCGGCAAATCCAGCAGCAGTCCGGGAGAGGATCCAAGATGGTTTTCAAGGTTGAGGACTTCCAGAACTTCGGCAAAGAGCAGTACGAAGCCGCCCTCGCTTCGGTGAATGGCGTGACCAAGGGCTATCAGGCGATCGCGACCGCCTATGCCGACTATTCGAAGAAGTCGTTCGAAGACACCAGCTCGTTCGTCGAGAAGCTGACGGGCGTGAAGTCGGTCGAGAAGGCGCTCGAGCTGCAGACCGAGTTCACCAAGTCCGCCTACGAGACCTTCGTTGCCGAGTCGAAGAAGATCGGCGAGCTCTATGCCGATCTCGCCAAGGAAGTCTACAAGCCGTTCGAAAGCTACGTCGCCAAGTTCACGCCGCCGACCGCCCACTGATCTGTCGGCCGTTTACGGAATGCGAAAAGCCCGGCGTCAGCCGGGCTTTTTTGTTGCCGCAGAGCCGGGCGGCGCGAGGCCTATTGTGCGAGACGCAGCTTGCTCAGCGAGGCGTAGATGTCCTTGAAAGCCCCGGCGATGCCGCTCGATGTGGTGGTCGGATAGAAGTTGCCCGGACTCGCACAGTCCTGCATCACGCTCGATGTCGCCGAGCCGTCGGTGTTGACCTGGATGGTGAAGATCTGGATGCCCGCATCCTTGGCGTTGGTGCACAGCAGCCGCTGCCGTGTGTCGATCGCAGCGACATTGGAACTGTAGCGGTTCTGGGTGTTGTCGCCGTCGGACAGCAGGATGATCGCGCTGATGTACTGGTAGTTCGGATCGAGCGCCGGTGCGTTCAGCGGTGACTGCTGCAGCAGCGACAGCCAGGCCCAGGCGAGGCCGATCGCCTGGTTGGTGTTGCCGGAGGGCTGCATGGCATTGATCTTCTGCTTCAGCGCGCTCCAGTTGTTGGTCAGCGGCAGCAGCTCGGTCGGGCACGCGCCATACTGCTCGGCCGGAAAAGCGGTTGCCGACGACGTCGGCTCGTCACTCCTGATGTCATAGTTCTTGTCGCGGTCGGTGACGCAGCCGGTCCAGGTGTTGTGGTTGTCCGCAATCCACGTGCCGCCCTGGTTCTGGCAGGCGCTCTTGCTGGCGGCGCGGTTGTAATACTTGCAGGTGCCGTTGTTCTCGTCCCAGGTGTCCGTGGCGCCGTTCCATTTCAGCCAGCTCTTGTTGACGTTGTTGACGCCGACATTGACGTCCTTGGCGAACGGCACGATGGAAATATAGACGTCGCCGTCGGTCTTGTTGGAGGCCGAGAACTGGTCGATCAGCGCCGTTGCCGCCGACTTCAGCGCGTTCATCTTGTTGGCGCTCTGCATCGAGCCGGTGTTGTCGAGCGCCATGGCGACGCGCAGGCGTGTGATGCCCCATTTGGCTGTCGCGCCGACGCTGAAGTCGAGTTTGGGGACGCCTGCGAGCTTCATGAAATCGGTGGGCAGCGTGCCGGATGCGGTCAGCGCCACGTTCGAGCCGCCGCCTGAGGCCTGTGCGGTGTAGGACGCGCTGAAGCCGACGTTGGGCGCGTCGGCGCGCGTATACAGCGCGTTGAAATAGGTCTTCGCCCTTGCGGTGAGCTCGGTCGCGGTGAGGTTTGCTGCGTCCTTTGACAGCATCAGTGCCGTGGCGTCGAGCGCGGCCTGCATCGCGCTCCGGGCATGGTTGGCGCGTGAATAGTCGATCGCGGCGCCGACCAATCCCAGCAGCGGAATGATCAGGATCGCGAAAGTGATTGCGACATTGCCGTTGCGGTCGCGAAGGAACGGTTTCGCGGTTATTGCGAGACGGGATGATAACGAGGCCAAGACACCTGAACCCTTTTTAGGGACGAAAGGTGTGGTCTCGCGGTGAATGATGGGTAAAAAGATGCCTGAAAACCCCGGTAGTGCGACGTAGTGTCCTCCCGCGGAGAGCGCACCTTGACGCCCGGTGAATGCGGCGCGGCGATTTTGTACTGTTCGCGCCAGCTTTGGTTAACCGAATGGAGCATGCCGGTCTCACGCCGGCGGCCATGCGGTGCCCCGCTGGCGCGTCCTTGCGGCACGGCGGCCGTCAACCCATATCGGTAATAATTCGGACGGGGGGCGGCGCCGCAGTTGACGGGGGGCGCCAATCTCGCAACCCTGAGGGTCATGACCTTTCCGAGTCCGCCGCGGGCGGCTTTTCCACTATTTTGAGCGGAAAAGTTGCCTAAGCTGTTCTGGGTGGAGCATTTTTGGTTGCGAACCGAGGTGCGGTTCAGCTGAAGATGAGCCGGCCGGGCGGCGGACCCGAAAACGGCCAGTGGCGGCCGGGCTCGGGGCTCGCGGGCCGCCGATGTGGCGTGGCCTGCGAACGGTGCGCCCTCCGGCGGGCCTCAGGGTCCGGTCAGCACAGCCCGGTCAGTCGTGTCCGGTGACACAGGGGACTTTCAGCAAGCGTCAAGCCATGTTGCATTCATCTGAACATTCTGGAACCCGCGCGGCCGTCCCGGTTGCGCCCGCCGTCCGCATGAGCGGCGACGAGGGCCGCAACACCGGTCCCAACGTCCCCGGCATTTCGGTCATCACCAAGGTCAAGCCACGGGCGAAACGTCCGAGTCTCTATCGCGTTCTGCTGCTCAACGACGACTACACGCCGATGGAGTTCGTGGTGGAGGTTTTAGAACGGTTCTTCAACAAGGATATCGAAGCCGCGACCACGATCATGCTGCATGTTCACCATCACGGCATCGGTGAGTGCGGTGTGTTCACCTACGAGATTGCCGAGACCAAAGTGACACAGGTGATGGATTTTGCGCGCAAGCACCAACATCCTTTGCAATGCGTGATGGAAAAGAAGTAGCATGACGAGGCGGGCCCAGGTTCCGGCAGGGGTGACGCAGGGTTGAAACCGGCGGAAACAATAACAAGTTAAGCTTACGGCTGTGGGGGCCACAGAGGACGCGAATGCCGACTTTTTCTCAGAGTCTTGAACAATCCCTGCATCGTGCGCTGGCGATTGCGAACGAGCGTCATCATCAATATGCCACGCTCGAACACCTGCTGCTGTCGCTGATCGACGATTCCGATGCGGCAGCCGTGATGCGTGCGTGCAACGTCGACCTCGACAAGCTGCGCAGCAGCCTCGTCAATTACCTCGAAACCGAATTCGAGAACCTCGTCACCGAGGGTGGCGACGACGCCAAGCCGACCGCCGGCTTCCAGCGCGTGATCCAGCGCGCGGTCATCCATGTGCAGTCGTCGGGCCGCGAGGAGGTGACCGGCGCCAACGTGCTGATCGCGATCTTCGCGGAGCGCGAGAGCCATGCCGCGTATTTCCTGCAGGAGCAGGATATGACGCGTTATGACGCGGTCAACTACATCAGCCACGGCATCGCCAAGCGTCCCGGCGTGTCGGAATCGCGCCCCGCGCGCGGCGTCGACGAGGAGACCGAGCACAAGAACGAAGGTGACGGCAAGAAGAAGGGCGACGCGCTCGAGACCTACTGCGTCAACCTCAACAAGAAGGCGCGTGAAGGCAAGATCGACCCGGTGATCGGGCGCAACGCCGAGATCAACCGCGCCGTCCAGGTGCTGTGCCGCCGCCAGAAGAACAACCCGCTGTTCGTCGGTGAAGCCGGCGTCGGCAAGACCGCGATTGCCGAGGGCCTCGCCAAGCGCATCGTTGACAACGACGTGCCGGAGGTCCTGAGCGCTGCCACCGTGTTCTCGCTGGACATGGGGACGCTGCTCGCCGGTACGCGCTACCGCGGCGATTTCGAGGAGCGGCTGAAGCAGGTCATCAAGGAGCTGGAGGCGCATCCCAACGCCATCCTGTTCATCGACGAGATCCACACCGTGATCGGCGCCGGCGCCACCTCCGGCGGCGCGATGGACGCGTCCAACCTGCTCAAGCCGGCGCTGGCGTCGGGCTCGATCCGCTGCATGGGCTCGACCACCTACAAGGAGTACCGCCAGCACTTCGAGAAGGATCGCGCGCTGGTGCGCCGCTTCCAGAAGATCGACGTCAACGAGCCGTCGGTCGAGGACGCCATCGGCATCCTCAAGGGCCTCAAGCCGTACTTCGAGGACTATCACAAGCTCAAGTACACCACGGAAGCCATTGAGGCGGCGGTCAACCTGTCGGCGCGCTACATCCACGACCGCAAGCTGCCGGACAAGGCGATCGACGTGATCGACGAGTCGGGCGCGGCGCAGATGCTGGTGCCGGAGAACAAGCGCAAGAAGACCATCGGCCTGAAGGAGATCGAGACCACGATCGCCACCATGGCGCGCATCCCGCCCAAGAGCGTGTCCAAGGACGACGCCGAGGTGCTCAAGCATCTCGAGCAGACGCTCAAGCGCGTGGTGTTCGGCCAGGACAAGGCGATCGAGGCGCTGACCGCGTCGATCAAGCTGGCGCGCGCCGGCCTGCGCGAACCGGAGAAGCCGATCGGCTCCTACCTGTTCTCAGGCCCGACCGGCGTCGGCAAGACCGAAGTCGCCAAGCAACTGGCGGCCTCGCTCGGCGTCGAGCTGCTGCGCTTCGACATGTCCGAGTACATGGAGCGGCACACGGTGTCGCGCCTGATCGGCGCGCCTCCCGGCTATGTCGGCTTCGACCAGGGCGGCCTCCTGACCGACGGCGTCGACCAGCATCCGCACTGCGTGGTGCTGCTCGACGAAATCGAGAAGGCGCATCCGGATCTCTACAACGTGCTGCTGCAGATCATGGATCACGGCCGGCTCACCGATCACAACGGCAAGCAGGTCAACTTCCGCAACGTCATCCTGATCATGACGACGAACGCGGGCGCCGCGGATCTGGCGCGCCAGGCGTTCGGCTTCACCCGCAGCAAGCGGGAAGGCGATGACCAGGAGGCGATCAACCGCCAGTTCGCGCCGGAGTTCCGCAACCGGCTCGATGCCATCGTGTCGTTCGGCCATCTCAGCGCCGACGTCATCGGCATGGTGGTGGAGAAGTTCGTGCTGCAGCTCGAGGCCCAGCTCGCCGACCGCGATGTCACCATCGAGCTGTCGGATGCCGCCAAGGCCTGGCTGATCCAGCACGGCTACGACGAGCAGATGGGCGCGCGGCCGATGGCCCGCGTGATCCAGGAGCACATCAAGAAGCCGCTGGCCGACGAGGTGCTGTTCGGCCAGCTCAAGGGCGGAGGCCATGTCCGCGTCGTTCTGGTCAAGGACGACAAGGGCGAGGACAAGATCGGCTTCGAGTTCGTCGAAGAAGGTCCGGTCACGCCGAAGCCCGAGAAGCTGCCGGGCGCGCGCAAGCGCAGCGCGTCGGCGCGCAAGCCGAAGGGCGACGACGAGGGCCCGAAGGGCTCCAGCAAGCCGCCGCTGGTCAAGGCCTGAGGCCGCTGATTGCGATTGAAGGACACAACGGCCGGATCTCTGATCCGGCCGTTGTTTTTTGGCGATGTCGTTTTTGGCGAAGTCGCTTTGGCGAAGTCGATGGTGTCAGCTGCCCGACCGGCTGGCCCGCCAGGCGCGGGGCGACAGGCCATAGTGCTCGCGGAAGGCGCGGCCGAAATGCGAGAGGTCATTGAAGCCCCACGCGAATGCGATCTCGCCGATCTGCCGGTGGACCTGGGCGGGCGAGGCGAGGGCGCGATGGCACTGCTCGAGGCGCTGGGCGAGTACATGACGCTGGAACGAGGTCTGCTCGTCGGCGAGCAGGTTGTTGACATAGCGCGACGAGATGCCGAGCGCCGCGGCGGTGTCCGCGACCGATAGCTCCGGATCGGCGAGATGGGCGCGGATGTGGGCCTTCAGCCGATGCAGCAGTGCGGCGCGATGGCTGGAGGGCGACACCGGCCGGTGCGCCAGCCGGTCGCCGATCGCCATGGCGACGAGGTCGAGCGCCTGCTCGGACAGCCGCGTGCCGGTGTCGGCGTCGACCTGATCGACCAGGCCGGAGATCGATGTCAGGAAATCCAGGGCAAGGCGGTCGAGCGGTCGCAGGCGGTCGAAGCCGACGGCGGTGAGTGTTTCGGTGCCGGCGACCCGCCCCTGCAGCTCGGCGCGGGGGATCTGAAAGATAGTCTGGTGGAAGTCGGCGTCGAACAGCAGCTCGTAGGGGCGCGTCGTGTCGTAGAACGCGAACGCGCCGGGATGGATCACCACCTCGCGGCCGTCCTGCACCACGCCGCCGACGCCCTCGCGTCCGAGCGCGATCAGGATGTAGTCCTCCCGCGCGCGCGCGATCCGTGACGGTGTGCGGTAGACGCGCTGGGCGGAGGATGTCACCTCCGTGCAGGACATCTGCCCCAGCATCGAGCTGCTCAGCGTGCCGTGAAGATCGTCGCCGAGCTCGGAACGGCAGTCGAGCTGCACAAAGGTGTCGCAGACGATGTCCTGCCAGAAAGCCAGCTTGCGGTGGGCCGGGGCATGGGCGGTGCTGAGCTCGATCGGCATGAGCCTGACGTCCTCTGGCGCAGCTGTCCTTTTGCAGGCGGGTGAATTCGGCTCCCCCGAGGGGATCGGGATGCGTGAAGGCTAGGGCGGAAATGTCGTCGCCGCAACATCGCATGGGGCCGTGTCGGCCGGCGTGCAGCCGCAGTCGAGTTTTTCTTCCGTCCTGGACGAGCGGCGGGCGCCCGGCGGTTGCACAGTCCCCGGTCAGTGCCGAAGCAACGGCATGCGGGCTCCGCTGGAGCCGCCAACAAGGGGGGACGCCACATGGGACTGCAGCATCAGAAATACCGGGTCGCCGCGGTGCAGGCCGCGCCGGTGTGGCTCGACCTCGACGGCACTGTCGACAAGGTCATCGCGCTGATCGAGGAGGCGGCCGGCAACGGCGCCAGGCTCATCGCGTTCCCCGAGGTTTTTATTCCCGGCTACCCCTGGCACATCTGGCTGGACTCGCCGGCCTGGGCGATCGGCCGCGGTTTCGTGCAGCGCACTTTCGACAACTCGCTGAGCTACGACAGCCCGCAGGCGGACCGTATTCGGGCTGCCGTGCGGCGCGCCGGCCTCACCGCCGTGCTCGGCGTGTCCGAGCGCGATGGAGGCAGCCTCTACATCGCGCAGTGGCTGCTGGGTCCGGACGGCGAGACCATCGCCAAGCGCCGCAAGCTGCGCCCGACCCATGCCGAGCGCACCGTCTACGGCGAGGGCGACGGCAGCGATCTCGCGGTGCATGACCGTCCCGACATCGGCCGGCTCGGGGCGCTGTGCTGCTGGGAGCATCTCCAGCCGCTGTCGAAATACGCCATGTATGCCCAGAACGAGCAGGTTCATGTCGCGTCGTGGCCGAGCTTCTCGCTGTACGATCCGTTCGCGCCGGCGCTCGGCTGGGAGGTCAACAACGCCGCGTCGCGCGTCTATGCGGTCGAGGGCTCGTGCTTCGTGCTGGCGCCGTGCGCCACCGTGTCCCAGGCGATGATCGAGGAGCTGTGCGATCGTCCTGACAAGCACGCGCTGCTGCATGCCGGCGGCGGCCACGCCACGATTTTCGGGCCCGACGGCAGTTTGCTCGCCGACAAGCTGCCGCCGGACCAGGAGGGGCTGCTATACGCCGACATCGATCTCGGTGCCATCGGGGTTGCCAAGAACGCCGCCGATCCGGCCGGCCACTATTCGCGCCCCGACGTCACGCGGCTGTTGTTCAACAACAAGCCGGCGCGGCGTGTCGAGCATTTCGCGCTGCCGGTGGACAGCGAGCCGGCGACACAAGCCGAGCCGGCCACCTGATCGGCGAGAGCGGAGGGCGCCATGGAATCGGCCATTCCCATGCATCTGCGCACCGAGCGGACACGGCAGCGCCGCGTGCCCGACGGCTACGCGCCGCCCTATCCGTCGTTCGTGGCGCGGCATCGCACCGACGTGGCGGGGGTGGTGATGGCCTATTTCGGCGTGCAGTATCGCGGCACGTCATCGCCGCTCGCAGATGAAGCGCTCGCCGAGATCGCGGTGCTGTTCGTGGCCACGGATGGCCCATCCCACTGGGACCGGGCCTGGCATGTCGATCAGGCTGGCTTTACCAACGTGCTGTCGGTGGCGTACTGGGACGACATCGCTGCTTTCGACCGCTGGTTCGCGCCCGCGCGCGACGCCTGGACCGGCGATCCGCATGCCGGCGCCGGCGTTGGCTTCTTCATTGAGGTCATCCGTCCGGCGGTCGAAAGCTATGAGACGCTGTTCTCCTCGCCGGACCGTGCCGAGGGGGTCGCCGTGCTCGCCGCCGGCATGAGCGGCGAGGTCCAGGAGCACGCCTATTGGGGTGGCATGCGCGACCGCATTGCGCTGTCGCAGACCAGTGATCTCGCGCCGCACGGGCAGGCGCAGCTCATCGTCGACGGGCCGCGCCGGCGCGTCATCGTGCACGACAATCTGTGCCTGATCCGCTCCGGGCAAGACTGGAGCGACACCGATACCGCCGAGCGCGCGATGTATCTCGACGATGTCGAGCCAGTGCTGCGCGCCGGCATGGATTTCCTGCGCGACGAGGGCCGGCCGATCGGCTGCTATGCCAACCGCTACGCTGCCGTCACCGCCGCCGACGGCAGTGCCACCGAAAAATCCTACGGCATGAGCTGGTGGACAAGCCTTGCGGCGCTGGAGCGCTGGGCGGAATCGCACCCGACCCATGTGCGGATTTTCGGCGCGGCGATGAAATACCTGTCGTCGCTCGGACCGAGCGCGAAGCTGCGGCTCTACCACGAGGTCTCGCTCGCCCGCGCCGACGAGCAGTTCTTCGAATACCTCGGCTGTCACCCACAGAGCGGTCTGCTCAACGCCGTCGATGGCGCAAAGGATCCGGCAGCCTGACGTCGGTGGTCAGGGCCGCAGCCGGCCACCGGACTTCGCAAGGGCCTCAGCCAGTTCGACGGCCGGGCCGCGCGTTGTCAAGCGCGCCGTCTGCACGACGAACTCGACAAAGCCGAGCGGTGGCAGCCACGGTGTCGGCATCTCGACGAGATCGTCGGGGATCAGGCTCTGGGCCTGCGCGGTGATGCCGAGGCCCGCCAGGGTCGCGGCGCGCAGCCCGCTCAAGGAGCCGCTCGAGCATACGATGCGCCAGGGCCGTCCGACGCGCGCCATGGCTTCGAGGACGAGGCTGCGGCTGACGGCGGGCGGCGCATAGAGGACCAGGGGCAGGGGTTGCTCCGGATCGAGCCGCATGCCGGGCACGCCGCACCACACCAGACGATCGCGCCACACCAGCTGGCCATGCTCGTCGCCGGCGCGCCGTTTGCCGAGCACGAGGTCGAGTTCGCCGGCGTCGAGCTGCTGGTAGAGCACGGCGCTCAGGCCCACGGTCAGTTCGAGGTCGACCTGGGGATGCCGGCGCATGAAGTCGCGCAGCAGGTCGGGCAGCCGCGAACTGGCAAAATCCTCGGCGGCGCCGAAGCGGATCCGGCCGCGGACCTGGGAGCCGGTGAAGTAGTCGCGGGCACGGGCGTTGGCGTCGAGGATGGGGCGGGCGAAGCTCACCATCGCCTCGCCATCGGCGGTCAATTCCACCGAATGGGTGTCGCGGACGAACAGCCGCCGGCCGGCCTCGGCCTCCAGCTTGCGGACGTGCTGGCTCACCGTCGACTGGTTCAGGCCGAGGCGGCGGGCGGCCTCGCTGAAGTTCCGTGTCTGCGCCACGGTCAGGAAGGTTTCGAGCTGCACAGGATCCAGCATTGGCGCGGCCCGCTTATTGCAATTTGTAATTACAATAACATCAGCTAGGCTGGTTTACAATTGTGCGCTGCACAGTCATGGTCGCCGTACTGGATAAGGATTCACACCATGGCTCTGCGCTCGTTCAACCCCCTCGCACTGGTCGATCCCTACATTGCCGCCATCGTCGGCATGGTGGGCCTCGCGACGGTGCTGCCGCTGCATG
The DNA here is from genome assembly GCF_052115025.1 of Bradyrhizobium sp. 2TAF24. Taxonomy (NCBI): domain Bacteria; kingdom Pseudomonadati; phylum Pseudomonadota; class Alphaproteobacteria; order Hyphomicrobiales; family Nitrobacteraceae; genus Bradyrhizobium; species Bradyrhizobium sp. 2TAF24. Next base: position 33,491 of record NZ_JBFRFW010000035.1, read on the forward strand.
GGGAGGGCGCCGTCGCCGGCCGGTACGTGACCGACGCGGCCATTGCCTTGCTGTTCTTTCTGCACGGCGCCCGCCTGTCGACCGCCGAGGCGTTGGTCGGGGCGCGGCACTGGCGGCTGCATCTCGTGATCTTCCTGGCTACCTTCGTGCTGTTCCCGCTTCTCGGTCTCGCCGGCCGGGCGCTGGCGCCGAACCTGCTGTCGCCAGCGTTGTGGAGCGGCGTCATCCTGATCTGCATCCTGCCCTCGACCGTGCAGTCGTCGGTCGCGTTCACCTCGATCGCACGCGGCAACGTGCCGGCGGCGCTGTGCTCGGCGACGGCCTCCAACCTGTTCGGCATCATCGCGACGCCGCTGCTGGCGGGCCTGCTGCTGAGCGCCCGCGGCGGGTTCTCCGGCACGGCCGTGATCGACATCGTGGTGCAGCTGCTGCTGCCGTTCGTCGCTGGCCAGCTGTCGCGGCCGCTGATCGGCGGCTGGGTGGCGAGGCACAAGGCGCTCGTCGGCCTCGTCGATCGCGGCTCGATCCTGCTGGTGGTCTACACCGCCTTCAGCGACGGCGTCAGCCATGGCATCTGGCATCAGCTCGACCTGGGCCAGCTTGCGGCGGTGCTCGCCGTCGACGCCGTGCTGCTGGCGCTGGTGCTCGCCGTGACCCATTTCGGCAGCCGGCTGCTCGGCTTCTCCCGCGAGGACCGCATCGCGATCATGTTCTGCGGCTCGAAGAAGAGCCTGGCGAGCGGACTGCCGATGGCGACTGTGCTGCTCGCCGGCCAGTCGGTGGGTCTGATTGTGCTGCCCCTGATGCTGTTCCACCAGATCCAGCTCATGGTCTGCGCGGCCCTCGCGCGGCGCTTTGCCGTCCGCGCGGACGAGGCGTCGCCCGAAGTCGACGCGTCCTCGTCACTCGCCGGCGCGCATTGAGCTAGGCCGCGCTGTCGCGCACCTGCTTCGCGATGACCTTCTGGGCCTCGAACTCGCGGCGCCGCCGCTCCAGCTCCTCGGGGCTCATGCGCGCGACGTTGTTGTAGTCGAGCTTCCACGATGCATCCGCGCTCCAGCGCAGCGGGGATTGCATCGTGGTGCGCGGGCCCGGCGCGGCTTCCAGCAGCTTCAATGCAAGCTCGAGCGTCAGCGCCTGCGAGGCGCTGTCGTGCGGGCGTCCGGCCGAGTTGCCGAGCGGGAAGTCGCTGAACAGAAAGCGCGGCACGCCGGCATGCTCGACGATGTCCTTGGCGCAGCCCATCAGCACGGTCGAGATGCCGTTGGCTTCGAGATGGCGCGCGATCAGGCTGACGCTCTGGTGACAGACCGGGCAATTCGGCACCAGCACGACGGCGTCGACGCCGTCGGCTCGCGCACGCGCGAGGATGTCCGGCGCGTCGGTCTCGATGGTTACGCGGTGGCTGCGATTGGTCGGCGCGCCGAAGAAGCGCGGACCGACCGCCGCGATGCGGCCTTTCGCCGCCAGCCGCCGCAGCTGCGGCAGCGGAAACCAAGTGTTGCTGTCGTCGGCTGTGGTATGCACGCGGTCGTAGGCGATGTGGGAGATGCGCAGGTCGTGATCCCTTGCGGCGTCGCCGTCATAGACCTGATAGAACTTCGCCGCTGAATTGTAGGCGGCGCCCGGGCCCTGGTCGCCCTTTGCCGGATCGAACGGCGATGCGGTGGTGACAATGGCGACACGCGCCTGTGCCAGAGGTTTGCGCAACGGCTGGAACGGGACATCGTCGTGGTGCGCCCAGCGATAGGGAGCGTCGTACCCGATCGCCCGGTAATAGTCGCGCGTCCGCTGCATGTAGCGGATCGGCTCCTCGAGGTCGGGTTCAAAAGCAAAGCGCGGGTCGGCGGGCGAGGTCATCACGAAGAATCCACACAGCGACGGTCACATGACTATAACGGCTGTGGCCTGTCCTGCCAGTATCGACGCCGGGCAGGTCGCGCTTCACGAGCCGGTGAGGTGGCTGGCGCGACCGCGGCGGCATCCTCATAATCGCGCCAATGCGTCGACACAGGCTGCGACCCCATGCGCGCAACAGACGTCCCTGGGGCGCTCCGCGTCCTGTGCCTTGCGGCCCTGGTGCTCGGGCTGATGGACGTGGTTGGGGCGGAAGAGGCGGCGCCGCCGCTCGCAGGGGCCCCTGACATCGCGGGGGCAGCCGTTCCCGGTCCGCCGTCACGGCCGCAGACCGCTCCCTCGAGCAATCCATCCGAAGCGGCTCAAGGCTCGGCGGGGACCGATCCCCAGAGCGACGCCAACACCCGCGAAGCGATGTGCCTGATGATCGAGTCGGCGGCGAGGACGCACGACCTGCCGCTCATCTTTTTCGCCCGCGTGATCTGGCAGGAGAGCCGCTTCCAGGCGGATGCGATCGGCCCGGTGACGCGCAGCGGTCAGCGCGCGCAGGGCATCGCCCAGTTCATGCCCGGCACGGCGAGCGAGCGCCGGCTGCTCGATCCGTTCGACCCGGTGCAGGCGCTGCCGAAGTCCGCCGAATTCCTCGCCGAGCTGCGTGGCCAGTTCGGCAATCTCGGCCTTGCCGCTGCGGCCTACAATGCGGGGCCGCGCCGGGTGCAGGACTGGCTCGCGGGCAGTGGAACGATGCCGGCGGAGACGCGGCGCTATGTGATGGCGATCACGGGCCTGTCGGTCGAGGAGTGGCGGGATGCCGGCGCGAGGGTGACGCCGTCGGAACCCACGCCGGGCTGCCGCGAGCTGATGGTGCTGCTCAAGCAGGCGCCCAATCCGTTCGTCGCCGGCCTCGAGCAGCGCGTGAAGCTTGGCGCGGCGCAGCCATGGGGTGTGCAGCTTGCGGCGGGATTTTCGCGGGACCGGGCGCTGGCGATGTATGCGCGCGCCATGCAGCGGCTCGGCGCGGTGATCGGCGATCACGACGCCAATCTGCTCGGCTTGCTGTGGCGCAGCCGCGGGACGCGCACCTTCTATCAGGTGCGTGTCGGGATCGACACGCGCACTGCCGCGGATGATTTGTGTCGTCGCATCCGCCGTGCCGGTCAGGCTTGTCTGGTGTTGCGCAATCCCATCAGTCGCGGCTAGCCGTTAAAGTCATGCGAATGTCAGAACCGCGACACCAGGCTCAGGGCAGTCCCTGTTTCTTCAGCGCCGTGGCCAGTGCCTCGAACTTGTCGACCACGGCGAGGCGCGCCTCATAGATCGTGCCGAGCGCGAGCAGGCTGACGAGTGATGATGCCAGCAGATAGTTGAAGCCGCCACCGGCGGTCTCGTCGATGAGAAAACGGCGCAGCAGTGTCATGGCCGTGCGCCGGGATTTGCGGCGCGTGCACGGGCGCGATCGAACGGGATGATCGACGCCGTCGGCTCGGTGAATTCGAGTCCGGCCGCGCCTTCGCTGCGCCAGGCGACGCGCGCGGCGAATTCCCGGCCCTTGCGGGCGATCACGAGTTGCAGGTGATCGGGGAGAAGGGCGTTGTGCTTGATCTCGATCCGTGCGCCGTTCGCGGAGAAGTCGCGAACGACGCAGCTCATGGTTGAACAGCGGTTGTTGAAGATCAACACCCCGCCATAGATCACGCGTCCGCGCGCGGCTCTGCGTTGCTCTGACATGTCATTCCCGGCATTAACACTTTGCTAACGCTGGCGAAGCTAACGCAGACCACAACCGCAGGTGAAGTGCGGCAAGTTGTCAAGGTCTTGTTAACCTGAATAGGCCCGCCTTTTCGGCATTGCTGTGCGCGGTGGAGAATATTTGTCTCCCGCGAGCCGTCAGGCGCAGCGCTGCGCAAAGCTTGTCCTGCCGCGATCGGTGATCGTCAGAACCAGTTGCCGTGTAGGCCGCGGTCGAGCAGCAACAGTCCGAGGGACGCCAGCAGGCCAAGGCCGGAAAAGATCGCGACCACGATCAGGGAGTCCCGTTCGCGCTCCGACAGGGCGGGCGCGCGCGGGATGTGTTTGGCGATGGCAGGACATATTTTGGTGCAGGTGATCATGACAGCCTCCCGTGCGAGAGCGTTCACGGGTTTGCCCTTGCGGTGAGGAAAGAGCGGGACCGTTGTTGCAAGGACGTCTTGAGAGTCTGTCTGGGCTGGCCCGAATTGGTTCAAGCATCGCGCTTCGCAGCGGACGTTTGGCAATGGGATGTCAAGGGGCTGCAACTGTCGATTGATGCGGACCGTGAGCTGCTCGGCCTCATCGGTGCGCGTCTGGTGTCCGCTGCGGCGGCATCATCGAGACGCGCGAGCGCGCGCAGCGTCTTCGCGACCTGGCGCAACTCGTTGCGCTCCGGTCCCGGTTTCATGCGACGCGCCCGGCGAAGCGCTTCGACCGCCCGCAGCAGGAGGTGGCATCGTTCGGTCATCGTGTTCCCTTTCGTGGAACACTCAACGACCGCGTAGCGAGATATATCCCGCCGCATGGCTCCCCTCAGTGGGGAACAATCGGTGTCGCCGGATTCGTTCCCGCGGCGACGCTGCTTTTCTTGTCCGCTCTTATGATGCGAGGCGGCGTGACAGTTCGTCGATGTCGGCGACGAACCAGGTGGATCGGCCACGATTGGCCTCGACGATGAAGTCGCGCAACGCGTTGCTCGCCGACGACCATTCGGATACGTCGCCGATCACCGCAAGACGCACGCGGTAATTGACGAATTTCTGCAGCACTGCGCCGGCGAGGCGGGTGCTCAGCTGAAAGAAGGCCGCATCGAGCCGCGACACCGGGATGGCCACCATCGCCGCGTCATGCTCCCACGCTGCGCTCAGAAAGGTCTGGCTGTCGCTTTCGCTCGCGAGCTTCGGGCCGTCGGCGGCCATGATCAGCACGCGGATGCCGTGGAGGTCGCGCACGGTGTCGTGAGAGGTTTCGGTCATCGCGGGGCATTCCAAGAATCTGGGCAAGAATGTGGGATCGAGGGTTTGTGTCGACGCGTTGGCGCGGTCTTAAGGTCTCTAAAAGCGAAAAGCCCGGCTTGCGCCGGGCTTCTGCTGGTCCTGACAGATCAGGTGCCGAGGTACTGAAGATCAGTACTGATCTCAGTACTTGGCGACGACCGGGCCACCCCAGTTGAAGCGGTAGTTGATACCGGCCTTCACGGTGTGGACGTCGCGATCGTAGCTGACGGCGGTGGCCAGACCGGTGCCCGGAGCAACCAGGTTCACGCGCCGAGTTGGTCACGAAAACGTTGTTGCCTTCGCGGAAGGCGACGCCGCCCTTGGCGTACAGCAGCGCCGGGCCCCAGGTGTAGCCGAGGCGGCCAGTGACCGAGCCGAGGTTGCTGTTGCGGTCGGAAATGGTGAAGCCAGCGGGAACGAACGCCACCGACTGGGTGTTGCGCGCGGTCCAGGAGTACTGGCCTTCGATACCGACCACCCAGTTCGGAGCGAACTGGTAGTCAGCGCCGGCCTGCAGACCGCCGAGGAAGCGGCCATCGTTGTTGCCGAACGCCGAGTTGCCACCGAACGCGCCACCGACGTGACCGCCGATGTAGAAACCGGTCCAGTTGTAGATCGGAGCAGGCACATAGGCCGGCGCCTTGGTGTAGGTACGGGCCGGCAGGTCAGCCGCGAAAGCCGACGTGCCCAGCGCGATCAGCGCCACGCTGCCCAGCAGGATCTTCTTCATCA
>NZ_JBFRFW010000036.1:0-37058 GCF_052115025.1 Bradyrhizobium sp. 2TAF24
GGCACCGAGATGGTGATGCCGGGCGACAACATCGCGATGGAAGTGCACCTGATCGTGCCGATCGCGATGGAAGAGAAGCTGCGCTTCGCGATCCGCGAAGGCGGCCGCACCGTCGGCTCGGGCGTCGTCGCCTCGATCATCGAGTAAGCAATCCTGTCGCGCCCCGCCGCGAGGCGGGGCGCCCAGTAATCCGCGAGGTCGCGGGTTACGTATCACGACTGACGAATTACTGGATCGCTCTGACCGGGCGATGACAAAAAGAGAGACAACGGCAATGAACGGCCAAAATATCCGCATCCGTCTCAAAGCGTTCGACCATCGTATTCTCGATACGTCGACCCGCGAGATCGTGAATACGGCGAAGCGGACCGGCGCCCAGGTGCGTGGGCCGATCCCGCTGCCGACCCGCATCGAGAAGTTCACCGTCAACCGTTCGCCGCACGTCGACAAGAAGAGCCGCGAGCAGTTCGAGATGCGCACCCACAAGCGCCTGCTCGACATCGTCGATCCGACGCCGCAGACCGTCGATGCGCTGATGAAGCTCGACCTCGCCGCCGGCGTTGACGTCGAAATCAAGCTGTAAGTTCAAAGTCCATTCGTTCGGACGAAGAGATAGGAAGAACGCCAATGCGTTCCGGAGTGATCGCTCAGAAGGTCGGGATGACGCGGGTCTTTACGGAGACCGGCGAGCACATCCCCGTGACTGTGCTGAAGTTGAGCAACTGTCAGGTGCTCGGCCACCGCACCAAGGACAAGAACGGCTACGTGGCGCTGCAGCTCGGCTCCGGCGCACGCAAGACCGTGTACCTGCCGAAGGCGGAGCGCGGCCAGTTCGCCGCCGCCAAGGTCGAGCCGAAGCGCAAGGTCGCCGAGTTCCGCGTGTCCGAGGACGCGCTGCTCCCGGTCGGCGCCGAGATCCAGGCCGATCACTTCGTCGTCGGCCAGTTCGTCGACGTCACCGGCACCTCGGTCGGTAAGGGCTTCGCCGGCGGTATGAAGCGCTGGAATTTCGGCGGTCTGCGCGCCACGCACGGTGTGTCGATCTCGCACCGTTCGATCGGTTCGACCGGTGGCCGTCAGGACCCGGGCAAGACCTTCAAGAACAAGAAGATGCCCGGCCACATGGGCGTCGATCGCATCACCACGCTGAACCTGCGCGTCGTCCAGACCGACGTTGCGCGCGGTCTCGTGCTGGTCGAAGGCGCGGTGCCCGGTTCGAAGGGCGGCTGGATCACGGTGCGTGACGCCGTGAAGAAGCCGCTGCCGAAGGACGCGCCGAAGCCCGGCAAGTTCAAGGTGATCAATGGTGAGGCTGCTCCTGCGGAAGCGGCAGCCGAGAAGGAGGGCGTGTGACATGGAACTGAACGTCACCACGCTCGAGGGTAAGGCTGCCGGTTCGGTGCAGCTGTCGGACGAGATCTTCGGTCTCGAGCCGCGCACCGATCTGATCCAGCGCTGCATCACCTGGCAGCTCGCCAAGCGCCAGGCCGGTACCCACAAGACCAAGGGGCGCGCCGAAGTCTGGCGCACCGGCAAGAAGATGTACAAGCAGAAGGGCACCGGCGGCGCCCGTCACGGTTCGGCCCGCGTGCCGCAGTTCCGCGGCGGTGGCCGTGCCTTCGGTCCGGTCGTGCGCAGCCATGCGTTCGACCTGCCCAAGAAGGTGCGCGCGCTGGCGCTCAGGCATGCCCTGTCGGCCAAGGCCAAGGACGGCGGCCTGATCGTGCTCGACAGCGCCGAGCTCAAGGACGCCAAGACCAAGGTGCTCAGCGGTCACTTCTCGGGTCTCGGCCTGACCAGCGCGCTGATCATCGACGGCGCCGAGGTGAACACCGGGTTCGCGGCGGCTGCGCGCAACATTCCAAACATCGACGTGCTGCCGATCCAGGGCATCAACGTCTACGACATTCTGCGCCGTCAGAAGCTGGTGCTGACCAAGGCCGCAGTCGATGCGCTGGAGGCGCGCTTCAAATGACGATTGATGCGAAGCACTATGATGTGATCGTCGCCCCGGTCATCACCGAGAAGGCGACCACCGTCTCCGAGCACAACAAGGTTGTGTTCAAGGTGGCGACGAAGGCGACCAAGCCGCAGATCAAGGAAGCGGTCGAGAAGCTGTTCGACGTCAAGGTCAAGAGCGTGAATACGATCGTGCGCAAGGGCAAGACCAAGGTCTTCCGCGGCTCGTTCGGCACGCAGTCGGACTCCAAGCGCGCGGTCGTGACCCTGGAAGAGGGCCACCGCATCGACGTTACGACCGGACTGTAAGGCGGTACGACGATGGCACTGAAGAAATTCAACCCCACGACGCCGGGCCAGCGCCAGCTGGTCATGGTCGATCGTTCCGCCCTCTACAAGGGCAAGCCGGTCAAGACCCTGACCGAAGGCAAGCACTCCTCCGGCGGCCGCAATGCCACCGGCCGGATCACCGTGCGCTTCCGCGGCGGTGGCCACAAGCAGAGCTACCGCATCGTCGACTTCAAGCGCGCCAAGCTGGACGTGCCGGCGGTGGTCGAGCGTCTCGAGTACGACCCGAACCGCACCGCCTTCATCGCCCTGATCAAGTATCAGGACGGCGAGCAGGCCTACATCCTGGCGCCGCAGCGCCTGGCGGTCGGCGACACCGTGATCGCGGGCAACTACGTCGACGTGAAGCCGGGCAATGTCATGCCGCTCGGCAACATGCCGGTCGGTACCATCGTTCACAACATCGAGCTCAAGATCGGCAAGGGTGGCCAGATCGCGCGTTCGGCGGGCACCTATGCCCAGATCGTCGGCCGTGATCAGGACTACGTCATCATGCGCCTGAATTCGGGCGAGCAGCGCCTGGTTCATGGCCGCTGCACCGGCACGATCGGCGCGGTGTCCAACCCGGACCACATGAACATCTCGATCGGCAAGGCCGGTCGGACCCGTTGGCTCGGCCGTCGCCCGCACAACCGCGGCGTCGCGATGAACCCGATCGATCACCCGCACGGCGGCGGTGAAGGCCGCACCTCGGGTGGCCGTCATCCGGTGACCCCGTGGGGCTTCCCGACCAAGGGCAAGAAGACCCGCAAGAACAAGTCAACCGCGAGATTCATTCTCGCCAGCCGCCACAAGCGGAAGAAGTAAGGATCGCACGCCATGGTTCGTTCCGTCTGGAAAGGCCCGTTCGTCGAGGCATCGCTGCTCAAGAAGGCAGATGCGGCCCGGGCGTCCGGTCGTCACGATGTCATCAAGATCTGGAGCCGCCGCTCGACGATCCTGCCGCAGTTCGTCGGTCTGACGTTCGGCGTGTACAACGGTCAGAAGCACGTTCCGGTCGCCGTGAACGAGGAAATGGTCGGTCACAAGTTCGGCGAGTTCTCGCCGACCCGGACCTTCCATGGCCATTCGGGCGACAAGAAAGCCAAGAAGGCTTGAGGATTAGGTCATGAGCAAACCAAAGCGCGAACGGAGCCTCCCCGATAACGAGGCCAAGGCGGTCGCCCGGATGCTGCGGGTGAGCCCGCAGAAGCTCAATCTCGTTGCGGCGATGATCCGCGGCAAGAAGGTGTCGTCTGCGCTCGCCGACCTGCAGTTCTCGCGTAAGCGGATCTCGGGCGACGTCAAGAAGTGCCTGGAATCGGCGATCGCGAACGCCGAGAACAACCATGACCTCGAGGTCGACGATCTCATCGTCGCCCAGGCGCATGTCGGCAAGGGCATTGTGATGAAGCGTTTCGCTCCGCGCGGCCGCGGCCGTTCGGGACGTGTGTTCAAACCGTTCTCGCAGCTGACGATTGTGGTTCGTCAGGTCGAGGCGAGCGCTTAATCGAAGGCGCAGGAGAAAACGATGGGTCAGAAGATCAATCCGATCGGGCTGCGTCTCGGCATCAACCGTACCTGGGACTCGCGCTGGTTCGCCAACAAGGCCGAGTACGGCAAGCTGCTGCACGAGGACGTCCGCATCCGCGAGCTCCTGCACAAGGAGCTGAAGCAGGCTGCGGTCGCGCGCATCGTGATCGAGCGTCCGCACAAGAAGTGCCGCGTCACCATCCACTCGGCTCGCCCGGGCGTGGTGATCGGCAAGAAGGGCGCCGACATCGACAAGCTGCGCAAGAAGATCGCGGAGATCACCGAGTCGGACGTGGTTCTCAATATCGTCGAGATCCGCAAGCCCGAGCTCGACGCGACCCTGGTCGCCGAGTCGATCGCCCAGCAGCTCGAGCGCCGCGTTGCGTTCCGCCGCGCCATGAAGCGCGCCGTGCAGTCGGCGATGCGCCTTGGTGCCGAAGGCATCCGTATCAACTGCTCGGGCCGTCTCGGCGGTGCGGAAATCGCCCGCATGGAGTGGTACCGCGAGGGCCGCGTGCCGCTGCATACGCTGCGCGCCGACGTCGACTACGGCGTCGCGACCGCCTTCACCACGTTCGGTACCTGCGGCGTGAAGGTCTGGATCTTCAAGGGTGAGATCCTCGAGCACGATCCGATGGCCCAGGACAAGCGTGCGGCCGAAGGCGAGAGCGCGCCGCGTTCGCGTCGCGATGCGGCCTGATTTGAATAAGGCATGAAGGCGTAAGCCAGGAACAAGACCATGTTGCAACCAAAGCGCACGAAGTTTCGCAAGGCGCACAAGGGCCGCATCCACGGCGTCGCGTCGTCCGGCGCGACCCTGGCTTTCGGCCAGTTCGGCCTGAAGGCGATGGAGCCGGAGCGGGTCACCGCCCGTCAGATCGAGGCGGCCCGCCGCGCCCTGACGCGCCACATGAAGCGCGTCGGCCGCGTCTGGATCCGCGTTTTCCCGGATCTTCCCGTGTCGAAGAAGCCCGCCGAAGTGCGCATGGGCTCGGGCAAGGGTTCGCCGGAATTGTGGGTCGCCCGCGTCAAGCCGGGTCGTATCCTGTTCGAGATCGATGGCGTCACCAACCAGACGGCGCGTGAAGCGCTGACGCTGGCCGCCGCCAAGCTGCCGATCAAGACGCGCTTCGTTGCGCGCATCGCGGAGTGAGGATCTAGCCATGGCCGAACTGAAACCCGCCGACGTCCGCGCAATGAGCCTCGACCAGATGGACGACGAGATCGTCAAGCTGAAGAAGGAGCGCTTCAATCTGCGCTTCCAGCGCGCTACCGGTCAGCTTGAGAATACCTCGCGCCTGCGCGAGGCCCGCCGCGACATCGCTCGCGTCAAGACCATCGCCGCGCAGAAGCGCGCGAAGACGAAGTAAGGGGCCGAAGATGCCGAAACGAACTCTGCAGGGCGTCGTCGTCAGCAACAAGCAAGACAAGACGGTTGTGGTGCGCGTTGACCGCCGCTTCACCCATCCGATCTACAAGAAGACGATCCGGCGCTCCAAGAACTACCACGCCCATGATGAGAACAACCAGTTCTCGATCGGCGACCAGGTGTGGATCGAAGAGAGCAAGCCGATTTCGAAGTTGAAGCGCTGGACAGTCGTCCAGGGCGAGAAGAAAACAGCTTAAGCGCAGTTCCGCGCATAGAGAAGAGGACGAGGTGCATCAATGATCCAGATGCAGACCAACCTCGACGTGGCCGATAATTCAGGCGCGCGCCGTGTCATGTGTATCAAGGTGCTTGGTGGTTCCAAGCGCCGCTACGCGACCGTCGGCGACATTATCGTCGTGTCCGTCAAGGAAGCCATTCCGCGTGGCAAGGTGAAGAAGGGCGACGTCATGAAGGCGGTCGTCGTGCGCGTGGCGAAGGATATCCGCCGCGCCGACGGCTCGGTCATCCGCTTCGACCGTAACGCCGCCGTGCTGGTCAACAACCAGTCGGAGCCGGTCGGCACCCGTATCTTCGGACCGGTGCCGCGCGAGCTGCGCGCCAAGAACCACATGAAGATCATTTCGCTCGCGCCGGAGGTGCTGTGATGGCTGCCAAGATCCGGAAGGGTGACAAGGTCATCGTGCTGTCGGGCCGCGACAAGGGTCGCACCGGCGAGGTGTTCGAGGTGCGTCCGAGCGAGGACCGCGCGCTGGTGCGCGGCGTCAACCTCGTGAAGCGCCACCAGAAGCAGAGCCAGACGCAGGAAGGCGGCATCATCTCCAAGGAGGCGCCGATCCACCTGTCCAACATCGCGCTCGTCGCCAAGGACGGCAAGCCGACCCGCGTCGGCTTCAAGGTCCTCGCGGACGGCAAGAAGGTGCGCGTCGCCAAGCGCACGGGAGCTGAGATCGATGGCTGAGACCGCTTACGTGCCGCGCCTGCGCGCGCAATACGACCGCGAAATCCGCGCCAAGCTGACCGAGCAGTTCGGCTACGCCAACGTCATGCAGGTGCCGAGCCTCAGCAAGGTCGTGCTCAACATGGGCGTCGGCGAGGCCGTCAACGACCGTAAGAAGGTCGAGCTCGCTGCTGCCGACCTCGCGCTGATCGCCGGCCAGAAGCCGATCGTCACCAAGTCGCGCATGGCGATTTCGACGTTCAAGCTGCGCGAGAACCAGCCGATCGGTGCCAAGGTCACGCTGCGCAAGGCGCGCATGTACGAGTTCATCGACCGTCTGGTGAACATCGCGCTGCCGCGCGTGCGCGACTTCCGTGGTCTCAACCCGAAGAGCTTCGACGGCCGTGGCAACTATTCGCTCGGCATCAAGGAGCACCTGATCTTCCCGGAAATCGACTACGACAAGTCCGGCGAGACCTGGGGCATGGATATCACGGTCTGCACCACTGCGAAGACCGATGACGAGGCGCGTGCGTTGCTGAACGCGTTCAATTTCCCTTTCCGGCAGTGAGACCTGATTACCAGGATCTCAAACGCGGAAATTCAGGAGCCTGATATGGCGAAGAAGAGTTCGATTGAAAAGAACAACCGGCGCCGGCGGATGACGAAGAATGCCGCCGCCAAGCGCGCCCGGCTGAAGGCGATCATCGCCGACAAGGAAAAGCCGCTCGAGGAGCGTTTCTCTGCGACGCTGAAGCTCGCCGAGATGCCGCGCAATTCGTCGGCGACCCGCATTCGCAACCGTTGCGAAGTCACCGGTCGTCCGCGCTCGGTCTATCGCAAGAACAAGCTGAGCCGCATCGCGCTGCGCGAGCTCGGCTCCAAGGGCCTGGTTCCGGGCCTCGTCAAGTCGAGCTGGTAAGGAGGGTCGCAGATGTCCACGCACGATCCGATCAGCGATCTGATCACCCGTATCCGCAACGCCCAGCTGCGCAGCAAGTCGAAGGTTTCGACCCCCGGCTCGAAGATGCGCGCCAACGTGCTCGAAGTGCTGAAGAGCGAAGGCTACATCCGTGGCTTCACCAGCGTCGAGCATCCGTCGGGCCGCAGCGAGCTCGAGATCGAGCTGAAGTATTTCGACGGCGAGCCGGTGATCCGCGAGATCGAGCGGGTGTCCAAGCCCGGTCGCCGCGTCTATGCCTCGGTGAAGAACCTGCCGCGCGTCAACAACGGCCTCGGCATTTCAGTGCTTTCCACGCCGAAGGGAATCATGGCTGACCACGACGCGCGCGACGCGAACGTGGGCGGCGAAGTTCTCTTCACGGTGTTCTAATTCAGGAAGGGTAGAGCCATGTCCCGCGTTGGCAAGCGACCAGTCCCGGTGCCGTCGGGCGTGACCGCGACCGTGGACGGTCAGACCGTCAAGATGAAGGGGCCCAAGGGTCAGCTTCAGTTCGTCGTCCACGACGACGTGTCGGTGAAGTTCGAGAACGGTGTGATCAAGGTCGATCCGCGGTTCGAGACCAAGCGTGCGCGTTCGCTGTACGGCACCGCCCGTGCGCAGGTCGCGAACCTGGTCGAGGGCGTCACCAAGGGCTTCGAGAAGAAGCTCGAGATCGTCGGCGTCGGTTACCGCGCCGCGGTGCAGGGCAAGAACCTGCAACTCGCGCTCGGCTACAGCCACGACGTGCTGTATCCGATCCCGGAAGGCATCGCGATCACCACGCCGAAGCCGACCGAGATCGTCATCGTCGGCAACGACATCCAGCGCGTTGGCCAGGTCGCCGCGGAGATCCGCGATTACCGCAAGCCGGAGCCCTACAAGGGCAAGGGCGTGAAGTACGCCGGCGAATTCATCTTCCGCAAGGAAGGCAAGAAGAAGTAACGGAGCGGGTCATGTCGAAACTCAATATTACGAATGCCCGACGCAAGAACCGGGTGAGGGGCCAGGTCCGCCGTGCGGCGTTCGGCCGCCCGCGCCTGTCGGTGTTCCGTTCGTCGAAGCACATCTACGCCCAGATCATCGACGATCAGAAGGGCGAGACGCTGGCGTCGGCCTCGTCGCTCGAGAAGTCGCTGCGCGACGCCGGCAACACCGGTGCCGACATTGCTGCGGCTTCGGCAGTCGGCAAGCTGGTCGCCGAGCGCGCCGTCAAGAACGGCGTCAAGGAAGTGATCTTCGACCGTGGCCAGTACCTCTACCACGGCCGCGTCAAGGCGCTCGCGGATGCGGCGCGTGAAGGCGGTCTGAGTTTCTAAGCTTTTGAACAGGATTGAGGCGACGGGCCTCTCAAGGATTGGACAGCACCATGGCAGGTGAACGCGAACGCGGCGGCCGCGAACGGAACAGGGAGCGCGAGGAGCGCGACAGCGAGTTTGTCGACAAGCTCGTGCACATCAACCGTGTCGCCAAGGTCGTGAAGGGCGGCAAGCGCTTCGGTTTCGCGGCGCTGGTCGTCATCGGCGACCAGAAGGGCCGGGTCGGTTTCGGCCACGGCAAGGCGCGCGAAGTTCCCGAGGCGATCCGCAAGGCGACCGATTCAGCCAAGCGTAACCTGACGCGGGTGCCGCTGCGCGAAGGCCGCACGCTGCATCACGACATTGCCGGCCGTCATGGCGCGGGCAAGGTCTATCTCCGCGCGGCCCCTCCCGGCACCGGCATCATCGCCGGCGGTCCGATGCGCGCCGTGTTCGAGAGCCTCGGCGTGCAGGACGTGGTGGCGAAGTCGATCGGCTCGTCCAACCCCTACAACATGGTGCGCGCCACCTTCAACGCGCTGAAGCGCCAGGACTCGCCGCGTTCGGTGGCCTCGCGTCGCAGCCTCAAGGTGTCCGTGGTGCAGTCGCGCCGCATCGGCGGCGACGCCGAAGCGGCTGCGGACTAAGCCGCGCGCTTATTGATCGGAGTGAGCACAATGGCTGCCAAGACCATCAAGATCGAGCAGACCGCGAGCCCCATCCGCCGCGAGCAGTCGCAGCGGGCGACGCTGGTCGGCCTCGGTCTCAACAAGATCGGTCGTACCAGCGAGCTGCAGGATACCCCTGCGGTGCGTGGCATGATCGCGAAAGTGAATCACCTCGTTCGCGTCGTCGACGAGAAGTAAGGAGACAGGGCGATGAAGCTCAGCGATCTCGCCGATAACCCCGGCTCGCGCAAGAAGCGCATGCGGCTGGGCCGTGGCATCGGCTCCGGCAAGGGCAAGACCAGCGGCCGCGGCGGCAAGGGTCAGACCGCGCGTACCGGCGTGCGCATCAAGGGCTTCGAGGGCGGCCAGATGCCGCTGCATCGCCGCCTGCCGAAGCGTGGCTTCAACAACATCTTCGCGCTGGACCTGACCGAGGTGAACCTCGATCGCGTCCAGGACGCGATCGATGCCGGCAAGCTCGACGCCAACAAGACCATCGACGCTGCGGCGCTGGTGGAAGCGGGCGTGCTGCGCCGCTCGCGCGACGGCGTGCGTCTGCTCGGCCGCGGCGCGATCAAGGCCAAGATCACCGTCGAGGTCCACGGTGCGTCGAAGTCGGCCGTTGAAGCGGTCGAGAAGGCTGGCGGATCGGTCAAGATCCTGGCCCCTAAGGAAGCCGAAGCCGAAAAGGCTTCGTGATTTGGTCATGCCCGGCCTTGTGCCGGGCATCCCCGTCTTTACTTCTTGGGATGAAATTCCAGGACGAGGACGGCCGGGCAATCACCCGGTCGTGACAATTGAAAAGGACCGGGTCTGATGGTCTCCGCAGCGGAACAACTCGCAGCCAATCTGAACTTTTCGGCGCTCGCCAAGGCCGACGAACTGAAGAAGCGCATCTGGTTCACCCTGGGTGCGCTGCTTGTTTATCGGCTGGGCACCTACATTCCGCTGCCCGGCATCGATCCCGGCATCTGGGAGCAGGTGTTCCGCACCCAGCAGGGCGGCATTCTCGGCATGTTCAACATGTTCGCCGGCGGCGGCATCCACCGCATGGCGATCTTCGCGCTGAACATCATGCCGTACATCTCGGCCTCGATCATCATCCAGCTGCTGACCACCGTGTCGCCGCAGCTGGAGGCCCTCAAGAAGGAGGGTGAGGCCGGCCGCAAGACGCTCAACCAGTATACGCGCTACCTCACGGTGCTGCTTGCCGCGTTCCAGTCCTACGGCATTGCGGTGGGTCTCGAGGGCGCCGGCAACGTCGTCAGCGAGCCCGGCATGTTCTTCCGCATCTCGACCGCGATCACGCTGTCGGGCGGCACCATGTTCCTGATGTGGCTCGGTGAGCAGATCACTTCGCGCGGCATCGGCAACGGCATCTCGCTGATCATCCTGTCCGGCATCGTCGCCGAGCTGCCGTCGGCGATCGCCGGCACGCTCGAGCTCGGCCGCCAGGGCGCGCTGTCGACGGGCATCATCCTGCTGATCATCGTGATGGCGGTCGCCGTGATCGCGTTCATCGTGTTCATGGAGCGCGCCCAGCGCCGGCTGCTGATCCAGTATCCGAAGCGCCAGGTCGGCAACAAGATGTTCGAGGGCCAGACCTCGCACCTGCCGCTCAAGCTCAACACCTCGGGCGTCATTCCGCCGATCTTCGCCTCGTCGCTGCTGCTGCTGCCGACGACGGTCGCGAACTTCAATGCCGGCAAGGGGCCGGAGTGGTTTCAGTGGCTCACCACCCAGCTCGGCCACGGTCGTCCGCTGTTCTTGGTGCTGTATCTGGCGCTGATCGTGTTCTTCGCGTTCTTTTACACCGCGATCGTGTTCAACCCGACCGAGACCGCCGACAACCTCAAGAAGCACGGCGGCTTCATTCCCGGCATCCGTCCGGGTGAGCGCACCGCCGAGTACATCGACTATGTGCTGTCGCGAATCACGGTGCTCGGCGCTATCTATCTCGCGATCGTCTGTCTGATCCCGGAAATCCTGATTTCCTACGCATCGGTGCCGTTCTACTTCGGCGGCACGTCGCTGCTGATCGTGGTCAGCGTGACGATGGATACGGTGGCCCAGGTCCAGGGGTACCTGCTGGCGCACCAGTATGAAGGGCTAATCAAGAAGTCGAAACTGAGGGGCCGTCGTCGATGAGACTTATCCTTCTCGGGCCACCGGGGGCAGGCAAGGGAACGCAGGCAAAGCTTCTCGTTGACCGCTACGGGATCGTGCCACTGTCCACCGGTGAAATGCTGCGTGCCGCGGTTGCGGCGGGTACGCCGATTGGCCTCAAGGCCAAGGACATCATGGCGAACGGGGGCCTTGTCCCCGATGACGTCGTGGTCGGCATTATCGCGGACCGCATCGCCGAGCCGGATGCCGCGAAGGGTTTCATTCTGGATGGTTTCCCGCGCACCGTGCCGCAGGCCGAGGCGCTGGACGAGCTCCTCAAGGAGCGGGGCCTCAAGCTCGACGCCGTGGTCGAGCTGCGGGTCAACGAAAGTGCGTTGCTGCAGCGCGTCGAGGCGCGGGTGGCCGAGATGACGGCCCGCGGTGAGACCGTCCGGGTGGACGACACCCCCGAGGTGCTGTCGAAGCGGCTCGCGGCTTACCGGGCCCAGACCGAGCCGCTGGTGCACTACTATTCCGAGCATCGGGCGCTTCTGACAATCGACGGCATGATGTCGATCGACGAAGTGACCAAGGAGATTACCCGGGTGCTGGCGGCGGTTGTCGGCACCGAGAAGCGCGGCAAGGCTGCTGGACGCAAGGCGTCGGGCACCAGGAAGGTCGCGGCCAAGCGTCCGGTCAAGAAGGCTGCGAAAAAAGCCGCCAAGACCGTGAAGAAGGCGGCCAAAAAGGCTGCCAAGAAAGCTACCAAGAAGGCTGTCAAGAAAGCCGCTAAGGCCCGCGCCGGGGCTGCCAGGAAGGCCAAGGCTGCCCCCCGCAAGGCGGCGGCAAAGGCCGGCCGGAAAGGAACCAAAGCCAAGGCCGCGCGCGGGAGTGCCCGCAAGACGGTCAAAGCCGCGGTCCGGGGGCGGGGTTCCGCCACCCGGAAAGTGGCAAAAAAGGCCTCGAAACAGCGCGTCAAGGCTGCGAAGCGGTTGACGAAACGAGGTTGAGTCCATTAATAAGGCCCGCATCCAGTCGGATACGTTTCGAACGATGCCGGGCCCCAAGGTTCATCCAGGGGAGGGCGTCGTGTTTGCGTTTGTAAACACCGCCCGACACAGACTAACAAAGCCGACCACAGCAGGTCGGTAACAGGAGTGAAGACCGTGGCCCGTATCGCCGGCGTCAATATCCCGACCAACAAGCGCGTGCTGATCGCGCTCCAGTACATCCATGGCATCGGCCAGAAGAATGCTGCCGATATCCTGGAGAAGGTGAAGATCCCGGTTGACCGCCGCGTCTCGCAGCTCTCCGACCAGGAAGTCCTGCAGATCCGCGAAGTGATCGACCGCGACTATCTCGTCGAGGGCGACCTGCGCCGCGAAGTCGGCATCAACATCAAGCGCCTGATGGACCTCGGCTGCTATCGTGGCCTGCGTCATCGCCGCGGCCTGCCGGTTCGTGGCCAGCGCACGCACACCAACGCGCGCACCCGCAAGGGCCCGGCCAAGGCGATCGCCGGCAAGAAGAAGTAATCGGCAGGCATCGCCAGCCGTTTCGCACCGGCCACGCGTACCGCGTGGCCGGATCAATAGTTTGAAAATTCCCCAGCATCCGGCATCACGGATGCGCTTGAAGGAAGAAGAGATGGGTAAAGAAGCCACCCGCGTCCGCCGTCGTGAACGCAAGAACATTGCGTCCGGCATTGCGCATGTGAACTCGTCGTTCAACAACACCACCATCACCATCACCGATGCGCAGGGCAACACCATTGCCTGGTCGTCGGCCGGCACGATGGGCTTCAAGGGCTCGCGCAAGTCGACGCCGTATGCGGCGCAGGTTGCGGCCGAGGACGTCTCCAAGAAGGCGCAGGAACACGGCATGCGCACCCTCGAGGTCGAGGTTGCTGGTCCCGGTTCTGGCCGCGAGTCGGCGCTGCGCGCGCTGCAGGCTGCGGGCTTCACCGTCACCTCGATCCGCGACGTGACCACGATCCCGCACAACGGCTGCCGCCCGCGCAAGCGCCGCCGCGTGTGATGTCTGGCGGCGGGCGGCATGGCCGTCCGCCCGCTTTTTGAGACGTTTGTTGCGCGGACAGATCCGCGATCTCCAACGCCAGTCTCTGAATGGCATGGGTGAAAACAGTGACGATCCAGAAAAATTGGCAAGAGCTTATTCGACCGAACAAGTTGAACGTGACGCCGGGCGCTGATGCGTCGCGGATCGCGACCGTGGTCGCCGAGCCTCTCGAGCGCGGCTTTGGCCAGACGCTCGGCAACGCGCTGCGCCGCATCCTGCTGTCGTCGCTGCAGGGCGCTGCCGTGCAGTCGGTGCATATCGACGGCGTGCTGCACGAGTTCTCCTCGATCGCCGGCGTGCGCGAGGACGTGACCGACATCGTGCTGAACGTGAAGGACATCTCCCTGAAGATGCAGGGTGAGGGTCCCAAGCGCATGGTGGTCAAGAAGCAGGGCCCCGGCGCAGTGACCGCCGGCGACATCCAGACCGTCGGCGATATCGTCGTGCTGAACCCCGACCATCCGCTCTGCACGCTGGACGATGGCGCCGAGATCCGCATGGAGTTCACGGTCAACTCCGGCAAGGGCTATGTCGCCGCCGAGCGTAATCGTCCCGAGGACGCGCCGATTGGCCTGATCCCGATCGACAGCCTGTACTCGCCGGTCAAGAAGGTGTCGTACAAGGTCGAGAACACCCGTGAGGGCCAGATTCTCGACTACGACAAGCTGACGATGACCATCGAGACCAACGGCGCGATCACGCCGGACGACGCGCTGGCCTATGCCGCGCGCATCCTGCAGGACCAGCTCAACGTCTTCGTCAACTTCGAGGAGCCGCGCAAGGAAGTGGCCGCCGAGGTCATTCCGGACCTGGCGTTCAACCCGGCCTTCCTCAAGAAGGTGGACGAGCTCGAGCTGTCGGTGCGCTCCGCCAACTGCCTGAAGAACGACAACATCGTCTACATCGGCGACCTCGTGCAGAAGTCGGAAGCGGAAATGCTCCGCACCCCGAACTTCGGTCGCAAGTCGCTGAACGAGATCAAGGAAGTGCTGGCCCAGATGGGTCTGCATCTCGGCATGGAAGTGCCGGGCTGGCCGCCGGAGAACATCGACGAGCTGGCCAAGCGCTTCGAGGACCACTACTGATCCGACCTCCGGGGACGCGTCCGCGCGATCCCGGAATTCACTGGGCGAACGCAGGAAGCCCACCTGAGGAACTTGTCCGACGAACCGTCGTGGCAAAATTGAAGAAGGAATAGTCCAATGCGTCACGGCAAGGTTCACCGCAAGCTCAACCGCACCGCCGAGCATCGTCGTGCGATGTTCGCCAACATGTCGGCTGCGCTGATCAAGCACGAGCAGATCGTCACCACGCTGCCGAAGGCCAAGGAACTGCGTCCGATCGTCGAGAAGCTGATCACCCTCGGCAAGCGCGGCGGTCTTGCGCTGCGCCGCCAGGCGATCGGCGAGATCCGTGATGTCGAGCAGGTCAAGAAGCTGTTCGACGTGCTGGCGCCGCGCTACAAGGATCGTCAGGGCGGCTACACCCGCATCATCAAGGCCGGCTTCCGCTACGGCGACAACGCCGCGATGGCCGTGATCGAGTTCGTCGATCGCGACGTCGAGGCCAAGGGCAAGGACTCCGGTCCGGTGCAGGAAGCTGCGGACGAGGCGGCGTAAGCGGCCTTATCCGACTGGATTTGCGAAAAGCGGCGCTTCGGCGCCGCTTTTTTTGTGCGTCGGCCCTGTTTTGCGCGTCAGATTTGCGTGAGGCGCTGTGCCGGTTGAAGCATGAACGATTGCGCCGGCTGCCGCCGCTCCCGATATCATCGGGCAGCCAAACAGGGAGAGACGCATGAAAATCGACCTTTCGGGCAAGACCGCCATCGTCACCGGATCGACCAGCGGCATCGGGCAGGCGATCGCACGGGGCCTGGCGGCGGCTGGCGCTGCGGTCGTGGTCAATGGCCGCGGCAAGGAGCGGGTGGAAGCCGCAGCGGCTGCGGTGGCGAAGGCCGCCGGCAGCGCCGATGTCCGCGGCGTCGCGGCTGATGTCGCGACGGCGGAAGGGTGCGACGCGCTGGTGGCCGCAGTGCCGCAGGCCGACATCCTCGTCAACAATGCCGGCATCTTCGAGCCGAAGGATTTCTTCGCCATCAGCGACGACGACTGGCGGCGTTTCTTCGAGGTCAATGTGCTGTCGGGCGTGCGGCTGTCACGCGCCTATCTCAAGGGCATGCTGGCGCGCAACTGGGGACGTGTCGTCTTTGTGTCGTCGGAGTCGGCGCTGAACATTCCGGCCGAGATGATCCACTACGGCACCAGCAAGACGGCGCAGCTCGCGGTTGCGCGTGGCCTTGCCAAGCTCACCAGCGGCACCGCCGTGACGGTCAATGCGATCCTGCCGGGGCCGACCCGCTCCGAAGGCGTCGAGGAGTTCCTCGCCGCGATGGCGGCCGGGAGCGGTCAGAGCGTCGACGAGGCCGCGGCGTCGTTCGTCAGGGAGCATCGTCCGACGTCGCTGCTGCAGCGCTTCACCAGCGTCGATGAGGTCGCCAACATGGCGGTCTATGTCTGCTCGCGCGAGGCGTCGGCGACCAACGGCGCCGCGCTGCGGGTGGAAGGCGGCATCATCGACAGCATCGGCTGAGGCACGGCGGCCGAGCCGCCGCGCCCGCACGATCTACCAGCCTTCCAGTACCAGCTTGCCGGTGGAGCGGCCGCTCTCGACGGCGGCATGCGCCTTCCTGAGCGTCGCTGCGTCGATCCTGCCGAGCACCTTGTCGAGCGTTGTGCGCAGCACGCCGTTGTCGATGAGGTTGCCGACGTCGTTGAGCAGGCGGTGCTGTGCGATCATGTCCGGGGTGTGGAACGAGGAGCGTGTGAACATCGATTCCCAGTGCAGCGAAGCTGCCTTGCCCTTCAGCAGGGTGGCGTTGAGCGTCGCCGGATCGTCGATCAGGCCGATCTTGCCCTGCGGCGCGAGGATGTCGACGAGCGCTGGAAAATGCTGGTCGGTGTTGGTCAGGCTGGCGATCAGCCGCACCGGCGGCAGCTTGAGCTTGTCGATCTGCTCCTTCAGCGGTCTGGTGTGATCGACCACCGCGTGGGCGCCGAGTTCGTGGCACCATTTGCTGGATTCCGGTCGTGACGCGGTCGCGACCACGGCGAGCCCGGTCAGCCGCCGTGCCAGCTGGATCAGGATCGAGCCGACGCCGCCGGCACCGCCGACGATCAGCAGCGTGCGCGGGTCGATGCTCTTGCCCGGCTGCACCTCGAGGCGGTCGAACAGCAGCTCCCAGGCGGTGATCGAGGTCAGCGGCAGTGCCGCGGCCTGGGCGAAGCTCAGTGACTTTGGTTTGCGCCCGACGATGCGCTCATCGACCAGGTGATACTCCGAGTTGGTGCCCTGGCGCTGGATCGAGCCGGCGTAGAACACTTCATCGCCAGGCTTGAACAGCGTGACCTCCGGGCCCGTCGCATCGACGACGCCGGCGGCATCGAAGCCGAGGATCTTGGTCTCGCCGGGCGGCGGCGCCGCGCGCTTGCGCACCTTGGTATCGACCGGATTCACCGACACGGCCTTCACGGCGACGCGGATGTCGCGCCCGGTCGGCTCCGGCATCGCGGTTTCGAAATCGATCAGGGCGTCCGCTGCATCGATCGGCAGGGATTGGGTGTATCCAACGGCCTTCATCCGACAGGTCTCCGGTTGGGCGACGGTTATTCGTCGCCGGCGGTTCAGAAGTGTCGCGGCAGGGCCAAAATTGCAAGTACGGTACGGATGGGGATATAGTACACGAATGGATACTATTGGAAAATCGCGATGAAGCGGAAGGATTTCGGCTGTGGGCCGGGCTGCCCGGTCGAGGTCACGCTCGACCTGATCGATGGCAAGTGGAAAGGGGTCATCCTCTTTCATCTCCAGGATGGCACCTGCCGGTTCGGCGAGCTGAAGCGGAAGATGCCGCGCATCACCCAGCGCATGCTGACCAAGCAGTTGCGCGCCCTCGAGGACGACGGGCTCATCATTCGCAAGGTCTATCCGGAGGTGCCGCCACGTGTCGAATACACGCTGTCGGAGATGGGTGTGCGGCTGCGGCCGGTGATCGATGTGCTCAAGGCCTGGGGCGAGGATTATCGCGCCCGTCAGGTCTCGGCTGCGGCGTAAGGCCAAATCAGCGCCAGGCAGTTTCAAGCCTGCCTGGTTACGGCCAGCCCCGACAGCATCAATCAAAAAGCCCCCGGCGAACCTCGCCGGGGGCTTGTCAGATGTGTTCGCAATCCGTCGGCTGGCGCGTCGCGGCTCAGAAGTTGCGGCGAACCTCGACGGCGCCCTGGTAGAGGTTCTGGTTCTTGAGCTGGAAGGTGTTGCCGACGGCGATGCCCTGGAACGCGCTGGTGGTGGTGAAAGTGCCGTTGAGGTTCTGCATCATCCGCACATAGCTGAACTCGGCCGCGAAGGTCAGGTCCTTCACCGGCGTCCAGGCCGTCCGCGTGCCGACTTCGGCAAGGCTCAGCGCGAAGCTCCCGGTGGCGTTGGTCACGCCGGTGCTGAGGCGGCCGCCATTGGCCGCCGCCAGCAGCAGGGCGTCGCCGGTGGCGCCATAGGAAATGCGGCTGTACGAGCCGAACAGCGACGTGCGCCACGCCGGATTCCAGTAGTGCTCGTAGAACGCGGCCGCCTGCCAGGCATCGCTCTTCTGGATGCTGGTGCCGTTGCCGTAGACGCCGTCGAGCACATAGCCGAAGCCCATGCCGCCATCGCCGATCCTGGCGAAACGGCCGGCGCCGGAGGAGTCGTACGCGCCGCCGAAGACGTATTTGGCGGCGCCGTTGGCGAACGACGCCTGAACCTTCAGGCTGTCGCCCGTGCCGGTCGGCAGGTTCTTCAGCTCGAAGGCGCCAATGACGGCATAGCCCCAGGTCGCGCTCGGATGACCGGTGTCGCTGTCGGTCGGGGTGTAGTAGGTGCCGTGCACCTCATGCGCCGCGGCGCCGACATGCAGGCTGCCCCAGGCCTGGTCGAGCCGCAGGTTGGCCACGACGTCCGGCACATGGTCGCCGCCCTGGGCGTTGCCCTGGAAGGTGTTCGCGACGGCGCCGTAGCTGGTGGTGGCGCCGCCGAACGGGCCGAGCAGCGCGTTCGATCCGCCGAGCGAGGTGTTGACGACGCCGGCCGAGCGGTAGGGCTGGGCGTCTTCGAGCGACAGCGTCGCCGACACGCCGTTGCCGAACTCGGCGGTGTAGGCGAGCTGCGGAATGCCGGTGTCGTTGTGCGAGCCGGACAGGGCGCCGGTGGTGGTGCCGATGATCGGCTTCGACAGCGCCCACTGCGGATCGAATTCGGACACCGCCTTGCCGAACGTGAAGCCGGCGAACTGGATGAAGAGGAAGTCATTCTCGATGTAGCCGCCGGCGATGCTCTCGCGGCCCTGCGAGAAGTCGAACAGCAGGCTGGCGTAGGTGCGGACGACGCCGTACTCGGTCGCGGTGCGGGTGTCGACGTTCAGGTAGGCACGCTCGCGCGTGGCGTAATAGTTGCGGTTGTACGAGCCCGCGCCGCCGGCGCCGCCCTGGAAGAACGGCACATCCCAGGGATTGCCGTTGAAGGTGGTGCCGACACGAATCGCGCCGCCGATGCGGATGCAGGTGTCGGTGCCCGGAATGTAATAGAAGCCCGCGCCATAGGCCGTGCAGATCTTGACGTACTCGATCGCCTTGGCCTTGACCGGAAGGTCGGCCGCATGGGCTGTGGTCAGCGTCGCCAGACCGGCAGCAGTTCCAAACGCAAGGGTTTTGAGGAGACCGGTGTGGTGACGACCCATGTAACGCCCCTGTTTGATCGCAGGCGGATCAGCCTGCTCTGACAATGGATGTTACAGCAAAGCGGTCTGCGACAGTTTGTCAGGTGCGGTGCGTCAATTGAAAAAGGTCAGCTGTGGCACTTTGGCCCCACCTGGGGCGGCGCGGTGAGGGGATACCTGCCGCGGTTGCGACAATGCGATGACGTGCGCCATTCCATTGGCACAAAGCCCCGCCCAAAAGGAAAGACCTCCGGCGGGGCATCGCCGGAGGTCCCTGGAGGTCAACAGATGGTCCGCCGGAGCGGGCTTCCTTGTTGACGAACTCTGAGATCAGAAGCTGCGCGTGACCTGAACGTGGCCCGAGTAGATGCTCTGATCCTTGAGCTGGAACGTGTTGCCAGTCGCAACGCCCTGGAAGGCGCTGGTGTTGGTGAACGTGCCATTGAGGTGCTGGTCGAGGCGGGTGTAGTCGAATTCCGCCGCAACGGTCAGGTTCTTGACCGGATCCCACGCGGTGCGGGTGCCGAACTGCATCACGCCGAAGGCGAAGCTGCCGGTGGCATTGGTGACACCGGTGCTCAGACGGCCGCCATTGGCGGCAGCGAGCAGGAGGGCGTCGCCGGTCGAGCCGTAGGAGACGCGGCTGTACGAACCGAACACCGAGGTGCGCCAGGCCGGGTTCCAATAGTGCTCATAGAAGCCGCTGACTTCCCACGCGTCGCTCTTCTGGATCGAGCCGCCGGTGCCGTAGACGCCGTCGAGCACGTAGCCGAACGCCATGCCGCCATCGCCGATCCTGGCGAGACGACCGCCGCCGGCCGAGTCAAAGGTGCCGCCGAACACGTACTTGGCAGCGCCGTTGGCGAAGGTGGCCTGCACCTTCAAGCTGTCGCCCACGCCGGTCGGCAGGTTCTTCAGCTCAAACGCGCCGATGACAGCGTAGCCCCAGGTCGAGTTCGGGTGGCCGCTGTCGCTGTCGGTCGGGTTGTAGTAGGTGCCGTGCACTTCGTGCGCCGCGGCGCCGACATGCAGCGAGCCCCAGGCCTGGTCGAGGCGGATGTTCGCGACGACGTCCGGCACATGATCGCCGCCCTGGGCGTTGCCCTGGAAGTTGTTCGAGGTGACGCCGTAGGCCGAGGCGGTGCTGCCGAACGGGCCGAGCAGCGCGTTCGATCCGGTCAGCGAGGTGTTGACGACGCCGGCCGAACGGTAGGGCTGGGCGTCTTCGAGCGACAGCGTGGCCGACACGCCGTTGCCGAACTCGGCGGTGTAGGCGAGCTGCGGGATGCCGGAGGCGTCGTTGGTGCCCGAGAAGAAACCGCTGGTCGAGATCAGCGGCTTCGACAGCGTCCACTGCGGGTCGAACTGCGACACCGCCTTACCGAAGGTGAAGCCGGCGAACTGGATGAAGATGAAGTCGTTCTCGATGTAGCCGCCGGCGATGCTCTCGCGGCCCTGCGAGAAGTCGAACAGCATGTTGGCGTAGGTGCGCACGACGCCGTACTCGGTCTGGGTACGGGTGTCGAGGAACAGCGTGAAGCGCTCACGCGTCGTGAAGTAGTTGCGGTTGTAGGAGCCTGCGCCACCGGCGCCGCCCTGGTAGAACGGCACGCCCCACACGCCGCCGTTGATCGAGGTGCCGACGCGCAGCGCACCGCCGATGCGGATGCAGGTGTCGGTACCCGGGATGTAGTAGAAGCCTGCGCCGTACAGCGAGCAGACCTTGACGTACTCGACCGCCTTAGCCTTGAGCGGCAGATCAGCGGCCTGTGCACCGGTCAGCGCGACGAGGCTCGCCGCGGTGCCCAGAATAAGGCCCTTCATCGTAGTCATATTAGAAACCTCCAGATCAGTCGAATGGGCGGTCGTGATGCGCATCAGCGCTCTCTGATCCGCCCGCGAATCCGTCGTTCGACTCTCGCGCCGCCTGTCGCGGCAGGGCGAGAGGTTTGGACGAAACGACATCGAAGGGTGCCCCCCTGCGTCGCAATCGGGTCCATATCGAAACGGGTAGGTCAATTCAATTAGCGAACTTAGTTATATTCCTTTGTGATGATCGTTGTGGCGTCGTGGACACAGTTTTGTACAAGGTTGTCGCGCGGCATGGCTGACATGCGTTTGCCTCTGGAAAACAAGGCCATTGATGCAGCGTCTTGATGCTGCTGCACAAACGATCTGCACTGCGCTGGACATACGTGCGCTGCGGTCAACATGTCTCAGGGGAGCGATGAAACGACTGTCATATTCGCCTGCGATAATACGATCGTGAGCTGCATCGCATGCCAGCGGTGTTGATTGAAAAATGCATCGCATGCGCGCTCCGCGATTGCACCGCAAGCAGGCGCGTCCAGGCTCAGCGTCACCGCCGCACGAATCGTTTGCCGTCATCGAATTGTCATGTGGTCGCGGCGATGCCCGCGGATTTGGGGCTGTGTCCGTCGCGCGCGGAAGGACGCGACAGGCCGGTCTGGCCGGATGATCCGGCGTCCACCCCTGCTCGAGCGGGAGAGGCCGTCCGGTGCGGCTGCAAAACCGCGCGGGCGAGCCTGCTGGGCCGCGCCGCTAAGCCATTTATATGACAGTTTTTTTGGGCTATCCTGCGCGGCAGCACTGCTTCGCGGCCGATCTCACGGAGCGGGCCAAGCCGCCGCAAGGTGGCCGGCCGGCCGAGACCGCAGCTCCGTGCCCCGCCGACCCGGGGTGCGGGAGCCGCATCGCCATGTGCTCTCCGGAACACGTGCTCTCCGGAACATGTGCTCTCTGGAACGAGTAAAAAATTCCACGAACCACGCTTTTTGCAGGACGGATTGATGACGCGCCTTTCACAGCTCTTCGCGCCTCTGGCTTTCTCGACCCTGGTGCTGGCGGGGGCGCTAGCGCCGACCACGCCCGCCCGTGCGCAGGACCGCGTGGTTCCGAGTTCGGCGAGCCAGCTGCGGCTGTCCTACGCGCCGATCGTCCAGCGCGTGCAGCCGGCGGTCGTCAATGTCTACGCGGCGAAGGTGATCCAGAACCGCAATCCGCTGCTCGACGATCCGATCTTTCGCCGTTTCTTCGGCGTGCCGGGCCAGCAGCCCGAGCAGATGCAGCGCTCGCTCGGCTCGGGTGTGATCGTCGACGCCGGCGGTCTCGTCGTCACCAACAACCACGTCATCGAAGGCGCCGACCAGGTGAAGGTATCGCTCGCCGACAAGCGCGAGTTCGAGGCCGAGATCGTGCTCAAGGACAGCCGCAGCGATCTCGCCGTGCTCCGGATCAAGGATGCCCGCGAGCGCTTCCCGACGCTCGAATTCGCGAACTCCGATGAGCTGCTGGTCGGCGACGTGGTGCTGGCAATCGGCAATCCGTTCGGCGTCGGCCAGACCGTGACCCATGGCATCGTCTCGGCGCTGGCGCGCACCCAGGTCGGCATCACCGACTATCAGTTCTTCATCCAGACCGACGCCGCGATCAATCCCGGCAATTCGGGCGGCGCGCTGGTCGACATGAACGGCCGGCTCGCCGGCATCAATACCGCGATCTTCTCGCGCTCCGGCGGCTCGCAGGGCATCGGCTTTGCCATTCCCGCCAACATGGTGCGCGTGGTGGTGGCGTCCGCCAAGAGCGGTGGCAACGCGGTGAAGCGGCCGTGGCTCGGCGCGCGGCTGCAGGCGGTGACGCCGGAGATCGCCGAGACGTTGGGGCTGCCGCGGCCGACCGGCGCGCTGGTGGCGAGCGTCGTGTCCGGCAGTCCCGCGGCGCGTGCCGGCCTGAAGCTGTCGGACCTGATCCTGTCGATCGAAGGCCAGGCGATCGACGATCCCAACGCCTTCGATTACCGCTTCGCCACCCGCACGCTTGGCGGTACGGCCGCGATCGAGGTGCAGCGCGCGGGCAAGCAGGTCAAGCTGACGGTGCCGCTGGAGACCGCGCCGGACAGCGGCCGCGACGAGATCGTGCTGAAGTCGCGCTCGCCATTCCAGGGCGCGACCGTCGCCAACATCTCGCCGGCGCTCGCCGACGAGCTGCATCTCGACGGCAGTGCCGAGGGTGTGATCATCATCAGCTTTTCGGATGACGCGCTCGCCGCCAATGTCGGCTTCCAGAAGGGCGACATCATCACCCAGGTCAATGGCCAGAAGATCAGCCGCACCGCCGACCTCGAGCGCGTGACCAAGGAGGGCAGCCGGTTGTGGCGCATCACGCTGCAGCGCGGCGGCCAGCAGCTGTCGGTCGTGCTCGGCGGTTGAGCGTGAAGCGGCCGCAATCCACGCCGTCGCTGTTCGCCGCCGCCGGCCTCGAGCAGGACGCGCCGCGTCCGCTGCCGGAGCGGCTGCGGCCGCATGTGTTGTCGGATGTCGTCGGCCAGGAGCACATTCTCGGTCCCGACGGCGCGCTGACGCGCATGCTGGAGACGCGCACCCTTGGCTCGCTGGTGTTCTGGGGACCGCCGGGCACCGGCAAGACCACGGTGGCGCGGCTGCTTGCCGACGCCACCGCGCTGCATTTCGAGCAGATCTCGGCAGTGTTTTCCGGCGTCGCCGATCTCAAGAAGGTGTTCGATGCCGCGCGCGCCCGTCGCGAGATGGGAACGGGCACGCTGTTGTTCGTCGACGAGGTCCATCGCTTCAACCGGGCGCAGCAGGATTCCTTCCTGCCGGTCATGGAGGACGGCACCGTGGTGCTGGTCGGCGCCACCACGGAGAACCCGTCGTTTGAGCTCAACGCCGCTCTTCTGTCGCGCGCGCGCGTGCTCGTGTTCCGCTCGCTCGATCCGGCCGCGGTCGAGCGGCTGTTCGCACGCGCCGAAGAGGTCGAGGGCCGGCGGCTGCCGCTCGATGCGGAGGCCCGCGCCGCGCTGGTGCGCATGGCCGATGGCGATGGCCGCGCCGCACTGACCCTCGTCGAGGAGGTGTGGCGCTCGGCGCGGGCCGACGAGATCTTCGACGCCGCGCAGTTGCAGGACATCCTGCAGCGGCGCGCACCGATCTACGACAAGTCGGCGGATGGCCACTACAACCTGATCTCGGCGCTGCACAAGTCGGTGCGCGGCTCCGACCCCGACGCGGCGCTGTACTATCTCGCGCGCATGTTCGATGCCGGCGAGGACCCCTTGTTTCTTGCGCGCCGCGTGGTGCGGATGGCGATCGAGGATGTCGGCCTTGCCGACCCGCAGGCCCTCGTGGTCGCCAACGCGGCGAAGGATGCCTACGATTTTCTCGGCAGCCCGGAAGGGGAACTGGCGATCGCCCAGGCGGTGATCTACGTCGCCACCGCGCCGAAGTCGAACGCCGCCTACACCGCCTACAAGGCTGCGATGCGCACCGCCAAGGAGGCCGGCTCGCTGCTGCCGCCGAGGCACATCCTCAACGCACCGACCAAGCTGATGAAGTCGGAAGGCTACGGCGGCGGCTACCAGTACGATCACGACACGCCTGAGGGCTTTTCCGGGCAGGATTATTTTCCGGAAGAGCTGGGACGCCAGACCTTCTACGATCCGCCGGAGCGCGGCTTCGAGCGCGAGGTGCGCAAGCGGCTGGAGTACTGGGCGAGGCTGCGCGCCCAGCGCGGCTGACGCCCGCCGAAGGGGATCGCAATCCTGCGTCGCACGGGACGCAGGCTGCAACATAAACCCGCCATGCTCCGGTGTCAGACTTTCGCTTCTCAGGCTTTGGGGGGCGAACTCTGACGATGGAGCGTCCGATGTGCGACTATAGCCTGCACCATGTGGCGTCGCGTCCGGCCAAGGCCGGCGACAAGCTGATCTCCAAATCGTTTTCCGGATCGGTCACGCGTGGCTTCGGCGACGCGATGGACCCGGCCACAGCGGTCTGCCTGCGTCCGGGCACGGAGCTTGCGTTCGAACGCGACGTTGAAATCGAGCCGCGCCTGCTGCTGTGGCGCCGACGCAGGATTCCCTATCGCGTCGCGCGCTTCCGGCAGATCGATATGGACAGGCCGAGCACCCACCACGACGCGCTGGAATTTCCCAACGGCCAGGTGGTGCTGCTGACGCGGCTGCTCGAGGGCCAGGGTGCGACCGTGCTGCAGATGCCGGCGACGCCGATCGTCCGCGACGATCACATGCATGATGCACAGGAGATCGCCGCACCGCCCGCGCGGACGGCTGCTCGGCGGTGGTGGCGCGCGCCCGAAACGGTGCGCTGATCGCGGGCCGTGATGGTTCAGGGCCAAGGACCGGCGTGGGGCCGGCCTTGGTGCCGTGGAGTGTCGTGTCTATTTTCCCGATGCCGTGAATGCCACGATCTGGCTGGTCAGGCTGATATCGGAGGTGTTGATGGCATACACCTCCGAGATATGGCTGTGGTCGGCGAGGACGGCGGTGCGGGCGCAGCCGCGCTCGCTCTTGCACAGCTGCTCGGTCAGCAGCTTGTACTGCTGCTCGAACGGCGGCGGATCGAGTTCGGCCATCATCACCAGCAGCGGCAGCTTGCCGCCGACGAGGCCGGCAAGGGAGGAGCGTTGCGCATAGGTCGCGGCGTCGTCGCCGAAATAGGCGAGTTCGAACTTGCTGAAGGAAAGCGCCGTGAGGTCATAGAGGCCCGACACCAGGATGGCTCCGGCGAGACCAACGCCCTTCGGGCCATGGAACTCGGGATGTGACACATAGCTTGCCACATGCACCGCGCCGGCCGAATGTCCCATCAGGTAGACGCGTGCACCGTCGCCGCCGCGGCTGCCGATATTGTCGCCGACCCAGCGCACCGCGGCGCAGACGTCCTCGGCACCCGCCGGCCACGGCGCCTGCGGCGCGAGGCGATAGGTGAGGTTGACGCCGATGAAGCCGTTCTTGGCCGCCCAGGCCGCGACATTGTCGTTGAACGGCGTGCCCGGCGTGTGCTTGTCGCCGGCGACGAAGCCGCCGCCATGCACGAAAATCAGCACCGGGCGTGGGCCGCCGCCCACCGTCTCCGGCGTGAACACGTCGAGGCGATGGCGCTCGGCGGAGCCGTACTTGATGTCGCGTTCGATCCGGATGCCGGGGAACGGCTCCTGCTGCTGCAGCCGTCCATAGATGGCGCCGACCTTGGGTGGGTCGATGACGCGGCCCATCTCCTTGAGCTGCGTGGCGATGTCGGGCGGCACGCCCTGTGCCGCGGCGGCGCCGGTCAGCAGCAGCGTGGCGGCGGCAAGGCGGGCGAGGGGAGCGAGCAAGGGCGAGGCGGGCATCGGTCGGCGTTTCCCTGATAAGGCCCCGGATGGCTCCGGGTGTTGTTGGAATGCCCGACAATGCAATGGAAAATCGTTCATTTGCAACGATTTGACCGTGACGCTGCGCTGCTTTTGCGCTAGGGCAAAGAAATTGTGCGGACACGGTCAAAATCGCAAGACCACCGCGCCTGTCGCCCATCACCAGAGCAGAGATCATGAGCCGTCGGGTCAAGAGGCCGCTGCAGAAGTCATCGGGATCCGCCGCGGGCCGTGGCCGCATGGAGCGGCCGGCGGCCAAGGGCGCCGGCAAGGGGCCGGGCAAAGGCATCGGCAAGGGTACGGGCAAGGGCGCCGACGCGCGCGGCGGCCGGGCCGCAGCCCGCGGCCGTGCGCATGACGATGAGCGCGCCGCCGCCAGGCCGGCTGGCGCCAAGCCCGCAGGCGCGAGGTTCGGCGGTTCGAAATCCGACGGCTTCAAATCCGACGGCTTCAGATCTGAGGGCTTCAGATCCAACGGCGCCAAGCGCAGCGGACCCGCGCGCGATGGCGGTTCGCGCGACGGCGAGGGGTCGCGCGGGTCGGACAGCTTCCACGAGCGCCCGCGCACCGCGTCGCGGCCGGCTGCGGGCGGCAAGCCGCCTCGTGCCGAGAGGCCGCCACGGGATTTTGACGAACGCGCGCCGGAGGCCGCACCGCCGCCGCTGCCGACCAAGGTGCAGACGGTGACCGTCACCGCCGACGAGAACGGCATGCGGGTCGATCGCTTTCTCGAGGCGCGTTTTCCCGGCCTGTCGTTCTCCCACATCCAGCGCATCGTGCGCAAAGGCGAGCTGCGGGTGAACGGCCGGCGCGCCGACAGCAAGGACCGCCTCGAGGAAGGCATGAGCGTGCGCATTCCGCCGCTGCGGCTCGACGCGCCGAAGGGCGGGCCGAGCGAACTGTCGGAAGCGCAGCAAAAGACGCTCGACGCGCTCAAGGCGATGACGCTCTACGAGGATGCCGACGTGCTGGTGCTGAACAAGCCGGCGGGCCTTGCCGTGCAGGGCGGCTCGGGCACCACGCGCCATGTCGACCAGATGCTGGAGGTGATGCGCGACGCCAAGGGCCAGCGGCCGCGCCTCGTGCACCGCCTCGACAAGGAGACGTCGGGCTGCCTGCTGATCGCCAAGACGCGCTTTGCGGCGTCGGCGCTGACCGGCGCGTTCCGCTCGCGCTCGGCGCGCAAGATCTACTGGGCGCTGGTCGCCGGCGTGCCCAAGCCCAAGCAGGGCCGCATCTCGACCTTCCTCGCCAAGGAAGAGCGCGAGGACGATTCCGTGATGCGGATCGCCGAGCATGGCGACGACGGCGCGAGCCATGCGGTGACGTATTACGCGGTGGTCGAGACCTCGGCGCAGAAGCTCGCCTGGGTGTCGCTCAAGCCGGTGACCGGCCGCACCCATCAGTTGCGCGCCCATATGGCGCACATCGATCACGCCATCGTCGGCGACCCCAAATATTTCAACAAGGAGAACTGGCAGCTGCCGGGCGGCCTGCAGAACCGCCTGCATCTCTTGGCGCGCCGGATCGTCATTCCGCATCCGCGCGGCGGCTTCATCGATGCCACCGCGCCGCTGCCGCCGCACATGCAGCAGTCGTGGAACCTGCTGGGGCTGGAAACCGATCGCTTCGATCCGATCGAAGAGGCGCCGGAGGAATGAGCTTGCGCGCAGGCCGCGCCGTCCCGATATGCTGAGCATGCGATTTGCAATTGCAGTTCTGCTGGTTGCCGCCACCGCCATCGGTGCGCAGGGTGCGTCCGCACAGTCGTCGCTCGGCCTCGGTCCGACGCCGCCGTCCATGATCATGCCGCCGCCGCCGTCACCTCCGCCGCCGAAAATCGAGGTGCCGGTGGTGCCGAAGATGAATGCGCCGCTGCCGCCGCCGAAGGCCAACCTGCAGTCGCGCGGCTCGTTCAGCGATCGCGTGGCGCCGTGTCTCGATCAGGGCGCAGCGGCGGGGCTTGGCCCCAACGAGCGCGCCGCGTATTCACGCGGCTGCGCCAATCAATAGGACCGCGCTCGATGCGCGTTGTGAGGACCTGATGCGGGAACTGTTCGACGAGGTCGCGGGACAATCGCCGCTCGATCCCAATGAGGCGGCGCGGCAGTCGTCGCGCCCGCAACTGCGCAAGCGCTTTTATACCTCCGCCGGCGTCGTGGCGGCGGATGGGGGCCATGCGGTGGTGCTGGACGGCCGCACGATCCGCACGCCCGCCAAGCAGCCGCTGGTCGCGCCGTCGCAGGTGATCGCCGCGGCGATCGCAGCTGAGTGGGACGCGCAGCAGGATGTCATCGATCCCTCGTCGATGCCGCTGACGCGGCTCGCCAACAGTGTGATCGACGGCGTTGCGCCGCGCGCCGCTGAGGTCGCTGACGATATCGCCAAGTACTTCGGCACCGACGCGCTGTTCTATCGCGCCGACCATCCGCAGGCGCTGGTGGCGCGGCAGGCCGAGCACTGGGATCCGGTGCTGTTCTGGGCCGCCGAGGAGCTCGGCGCGCATTTCATCCTCGCCGAGGGCATCATGCATGTGCGCCAGCCGGACGCGGCGCTCGCCGCAGCGCGGGCGGCGCTGCCGCAGGATGCCTGGCGGCTCGGCGCGCTGCATGTCGTGACGACGCTGACCGGCTCGGCGCTGCTGGCGCTGGCGCTGCTGCGTGGCCGGCTCGATGCGGAAGCGGTGTGGACCGCGGCCCATGTCGACGAGGACTGGAACATCGCCCAGTGGGGCGCGGACGAAGAGGTCATCAGCCGCCGCGCCGCGCGCCAGATCGATTTCAGGGCCGCCGCGCTGGTGCTGGCCTGAACCGGTTCCGCGGTTGGAGCCGGCGGCCTCGTTGCTGCGAGCGGGGGCATCGCGGGTAGTCTTAACGACAGATTAACGGCGTGTGCCTAACGTGACCGCGAAACGAGGCGCGCATGCCGATTTCGATCACTCAGGTCTTTCCTGTCGTTGCCGCCCAGGAGGCGGCGCCGGATGTCGTGCTGCAGCCGGGATCGGTGGTCGATGCGCGCGTGCTCAAGGTGCTCGACGACAGCCGCGTGCGCATCGCGATCGCAAGCCTCGCCATCGATGTGTTCAGCGAAGTGCCGCTGCAGGCGGGGGCGGCCCTGCAGCTTGCGGTCTCGCAGACCACGGACGGGCTGCGCCTTGCGATCGTGCCATCGGCCGATCCGGCCGCGACGGCGGCATCGGCTGCGGTGACCGACGTGTCGGCCATCGCGACGCCTCGGCCGGCCTCCGCTGCGGCAGCGGTGCTCACGCCGGTCGAGGAATTGGCCGTCACGGCGGCGGCGCAGAACGCCGCGGCGCGGCAAGCGGGGCTGTCGCCGCTGTTCGCCAACACCGCTGCGGCCTCCGCCGGCCTGCCGGACCCGCTGCAGCAGGCGGCCCGGCAGTTGCTCGCCATGCGCCCCGTGCTCGATGGTGGCCTCAGCGGCAACGATCTCAAATCCGCTTTCCAGAATTCCGGCCTGTTCCTGGAAGCCAACCTCGCGTCCGGGACGGCGTCGCAGGCGAGCCAGGGCCTGCCGGACCTCAAGGCTGCGCTGATCGTGTTCCGCGAAACGCTGGGGAACTGGCTTGATCAGGCTGCGCCGCAGGGCAGCGCTGCCGCGGCCGTGCCGCAGGGCGGCGCCGCGGCCCGCCTGTCGGTCGGGACCACCCCTGACGCCACGGCGTCGCTGGTGCCGGATATCGATGTGGAGGAAGCCTATCTGCCCAAGGCGCTGCTGCCGCTGGCGGAGGAGTTCAACGGCGGCCAGATCCTGCCGCCCGGTGCTCCGCTGCAGAGCGCCGCGGCGCGGGCGGCGGCGGTGACGGCGGCGCTGAACCTGCTGCAGGAGGCGAACGGCGCGGTTCCGGCCGGCGTGGCCGATGTGTTGCGACGCATGGTCGGCGGCAAGCCCGTCACCGATCCAGCGCAGGTGCAGGCGCAGCGTCTGCTGCCGGTGGATGATCAGGCGACCGCCCACAGCAGCCTGCCACCGCCGCCGCTGCGCGGCGGCGCGCCGAGCGCGCAGGCGGTGGCCCAGCCCTCCATCGGAGGCGATGCGACGCCGGCCGAGGCGGTGCGCCGCCTGGTCGACGACGCGGACGGGGCGATCGCCCGCCAGACCCTGCTGCAGATCGCTTCCCTGCCGGATCGCGCCGATGCCGGGCGGGTGGATCTCGGCCAGCCGCGCTGGCAGTTCGAGATTCCGTTCGCCACGCCCCAGGGCACCGCGGTGGCCCAGTTCGAGATCGCGCGCGATGGCGGTGGCGGCAAGGCCGCGCCGGTGGCGAGCCGGATCTGGCGCGCGCGCTTCTCGCTCGATGTCGAGCCGGCCGGTCCGGTGCACGCCATGGTCACGCTCAGCGGCGACACCACCTCGGTGCGGATGTGGGCCGAACGCCCGGAGACTGCGGCGCGGCTGCGCGAGACGGCTGGCCAGCTCGGCCAGGCGCTGCGGCAGGCCGAGCTCGAGCCCGGCGATATCGTGATCGGCAATGGCGCGCCGCCACCACCGGCCACGCCGGCGCGCGCCGGACATTTCCTGGACCGTGCCACATGAGCGACGCACCGACCCGTTCACTGGCGGTCGCGCTGCACTATGACAAGACCGGTGCGCCGCGGGTCGTCGCCAAGGGCAAGGGGGCGATCGGCCAGAAGATCGTCGAGGTCGCCAAGGCCAACAACATCCCGATCCAGGAGAACGAGGTGCTGGCCGGGGCCCTGTCCAATGTCGAGATCGGCGACGAGATCCCGGTCGAACTCTACAAGGCGGTGGCGGAGGTGCTGATCTTCGTGCTGCGGCTGTCGAAGCGCGGCAGATAGCCGGGGTGTGTTCCGCGCTCCGTCATTTTTTCAACACGAAATCGGATGTACTGACGGCGACCCCGACAACCGCCTTCGGATTTTGCCTTGATCAGTCGCCGCCAAGCCTTTGCCCTGCCGCTTGCATGTCTGGCCGCCACCGGCCTGCGCACACGGGCCCGCGCCACCGTGGCGCCGATGAAGAACATCATCCAGGGCAGCCTTGCCCGGCATTTCGCCGACAATGGCACGGAAGGGACCTTCGTCGCCTACAAGGTCGAGGACTACACCGTGATCGCGAGCGACGCAGGCCGCTCGGGGGAGCCGCTGCTGCCGGCCTCGACCTTCAAGATTCCGCATTCGGTCATCGCGCTCGACAGCGGCGTCGTGGCAGACCCCGACAAGGATGTATTCCCGTGGGACGGCGTCACCCGCTTCATTCCCGAATGGAACAAGGACCATACCCTGCGCTCGGCGATGGCGGCCTCGGCCGTGCCGGTCTATCAGGAGATTGCCCGCCGGATCGGCGCCGAGCGGATGCAGAAGTACATCGATGCCTTCGATTACGGCAACCGCGACATCGGCGGCGGCATCGACCGCTTCTGGCTCACCGGCAGCCTGCGCATCGATCCGGTGCAGCAGGTCGATTTCGTCGACCGGCTGCGCCGTGATGCCTTGCCGGTGTCGAAGCGGGCGCAGCAGCTGACGCGCGCTATCCTGCCCGAGGTCAAGGTCGGCGATGCGGTGATCCGCTCCAAGACCGGCCTGATCGGGGTCGACGACAAGACCGAAGGCGGTGGCGCGCGCTCCAGCGTCGGCTGGCTGGTCGGCTGGGTGGACAAGGGCGATCGTCCGACGGTGTTCGCCCTCAATCTCGACATCCGCGAGGAGCACCACAATGCCGCGCGCATGAAGCTCGCGCAGGCCTGCCTCACGGAGATCGGCGCGCTGTAGCGCTCCGTTTCAGGCTTGCGCGCGTGCGACGGCGGTGTCTGCCACGCGCCGGCCGGGCAGCGCCAATGCGACCATGGCGGCGAGCAGCGACAGGGCGGCGGCGGCTCCGATCGCGAGCGCAAAGCCGCGGCTGAAATGCGCGGGCGAGGTCGCGTCGCCGCCAAGCGCGAACACGGCGACCCCGAGAGCGATGCCGCACACGCCGCCGAAAAACCGCGCCGTGTTGAAGATGCCCGATGCCTTGCCGAGTTCGGCCGGCGCGACGGCGCCGAGCACGGCGGCCTGTGCCGCCGGCATCGCCAGCGAGACGCCGGCACCGGCGATCACCAGCGGCAGCGCCAGCGCGGGCAGGGCGAGATCCGGTGATGTGCTCAGCCCTACGACGGCAAAGCCGATCGCCTGCAGCAGCGTGCCACCGGCCACCAGCGCCCGTTCGCCGAGCTGGTTGACGAGGCGGCCGCCGAGCGGCGCGAACACGAACAGCGTCGCGGTCCAGGGCAACAGGCAAAGCCCCGTCGCGAACGCGCCAAAACCCTGCGCCGATTGCAGGAACTGGGGCAGGAAGAACACCACGCTGTACATCGCGCCATAGAACAGGAAGCTCGCGGCGATGCCGGCCGAGAAGGTGCGGCTGCGGAACAGCCGCAGCGGCACCATCGGCGCGGCGGTGCGCGCCTCCCAGGCGAGGAACACGAGGCCAAGGGCGAGGGTGACGCCGAGCGCGGCAACGACCTCGGTGCTGGTCCAGCCGACATGGTTGCCGCGCACCAGTGCCCAGACCAGCGCCAGCGCGGCAACTGCTGCGAGCGCAAGGCCGCCGAGGTCGAGCGGCGCCACGGGCCCGAAGCTTTCCGGGCAGGTGCGCAGCACCAGCACGATGACCACGAGACCGACTGGCAGGTTGATCCAGAACACCCACGGCCAGGCGAGGCCGGCGACGA
This sequence comes from Bradyrhizobium sp. 2TAF24, assembly GCF_052115025.1. Lineage (NCBI taxonomy): Bacteria > Pseudomonadati > Pseudomonadota > Alphaproteobacteria > Hyphomicrobiales > Nitrobacteraceae > Bradyrhizobium > Bradyrhizobium sp. 2TAF24. The sequence goes on from NZ_JBFRFW010000036.1 coordinate 32,869, forward strand.
TCGCACCGCCCGCGAGCGGCCCGGCGATCAGGGCGAGCCCGGTGATGCCGCCGAACAGGCCGAGCACCCGCCCGCGCTGGTCGGGCGGGAACGCCGCGCCGAGCAGCGCCATCGCCAGTGGCATCACCAGTGCGGCCCCGATGCCCTGGACGGCGCGGGCCGCGATCAGCATTCCGACATCCGCGGCGAAACCGCAGGCAACGGACGCGGCGACGAACAGCGCGAGGCCGAGGACGAACATGCGGCGCCGGCCGAACCGGTCGCCGAGGGCGGCGCCGGTCAGCAGCAGCACCGCGAAGCTGATATTGTAGGCGTTGGCGGTCCATTCGAGCGTGGCGATGCTGGCGTGGAACTCGCTCCGGATGGTGGCGAGCGCGGTGGTCAGCACCAGTGCGTCGAGCGCGACCATGAACGAGGCGGTCGAGGTCAGCGCCAGCACCCAGCGCTGGGTGGTCGGCGTGGGGGTGGGCGGAGTGGTTCGTGGGGCGGTGGTGGTCATCGGCGGCGTCCTGGAGGTGGGAGGGCTGCACCGGTGAAGACGATCCGCGGGGTACAAAGGATGCCGGAAAAAATTCGCCGGGCGTGGAATCCTTTGGGCGGGCTGCAGCGTCTTCAGACGACGGGACCGGCCGCCGGCCGGTTCCCAAGGCTCAGGGGAGAGACCTCCATGAAACGAACCGTGGTGCGCTACCGGACCAGGCCCGAAATGGCCGCCGAGAACCAGCGCCTGATCGAAAATGTGTTTCTGGAGCTTGGCGCGCGCTCGCCGAACGGCCTGCGTTATGCTGTGCTGCGGCTCGCCGACGACACCTTCCTCCATGTCGTGGAGAGCGAGGGCGAGCGCAGTCCGCTGCCGGATCTGGAGACGTTCAAGGTGTTCACCGGCACCATCCGCGAGCGCTGTCTCGAGGCGCCGCAATTTTCCGATGCCGTGATCGTCGGCAACTACCGGATGATCGGCGAAGGGCGGACCCCATGATGTCCGGACACCAGCCATGAGCCTGTCCGGCGCGGACGGTGGCCGCACCACACTGGTGCAAGCGATTGGTGCGCTGCGGCCGAAGCTGCATCGCTACACCGCGCGCATGACCGGCTCGGCGATCGACGGCGAGGACGTGGTGCAGGATGGCCTGCTCAAGGCGATCGAGGCGCTGCCGCGCGCCGGCGCCATCGTCAATGTCGAGGGCTGGGTGTTCCGCATCATCCACAACACTGCGCTCGACTACCTGCGGCGGCGCGGCCGGCAGGGCGCCCTGCAGGCCGACGGGGATCCCGACGATGTCGCCGATCCCGGCAGCCTCGACGTCGCACCCGACATCGCGGCGACCAGCCTGCGCACCTTCATGCACCTGCCGCCGGCACAGCGCAGCAGTGTCATTCTGATGGATGTTCTCGGACATTCGCTGCAGGAGATCGCGGAGGCCACGGGCCTGACGGTGCTCGCGGTCAAGGCGGCGCTGCACAAGGGGCGCGTGCGCTTGCGCGCGCTGGCGCAGGTGCCGGAGGGGCCACCGCCGCCCCGGCTCGACATGCGGGAGCGCGACCGCCTCGCGGCCTATGTCGCCCGCTTCAACGCGCGCGAGTTCGACCTGCTGCGCGACCTGCTCGCCGACGACGTCCGCCTCGACCTGCTCGGCAAGAACCGCCTCGAGGGCCGCGACCTGGTCGGGCGCTATTTCGGCAACTATGGGCAGATCGCCGACTGGCATCTCGGCGTCGGCCATGTCGATGGCCGGCTCGCGATCCTGGTGGTCGATCCACGGCAGGTTGATGGCGCGCCGCTCTATTTCATCCTGCTGGACTGGGAGGGGGACCACATCCGTCACATCCGCGATTTCCGCTATGCGCGCTATGTGATGACGGAGGTCGCGTTGGCCAGGGACTGAGACCGTGCATGCGGCCCGAGCGCGAAGGCCCTGCGTCGGCCGCGCTGGACAGCCGCCTTGTCGGCAGGGTTGAATGCGGCACCAAGGACAAGAACAGATCGGGAGAGACCGTTCATGACCGCTGCCGCCAAGCCGTCCTACAGGGAGATCGCCATCCGTTACATGGCCGCATGGAATGCGCACGACATTCCCGCGATCATGGCCATGCATGCCGACGACACCAGCTATCGGCGGCACGGCAGCGCTCGGATCTTTCGCGGCAAGGACGCGGTGGCCGAGCAGTTCGGCAAGGACTTTTCGGGTCTGCCCGGGCTGAAGTTCGAGCCGGTGTCGCTGCACGGCAGCGACGACCACTTCGTCGCCGAATCCATCATCACCGCGACCACGCCGGACGGCGCGCCGGTGACCATGGAGCTGGTCGACCTGATCACCCTGCGGGACGGCCAGGTGGTGAGCAAGGACAGCTATTTCGTCACCAGCCGGCCGCCGCGGGACAAGTAGCCGTTCGCCGCTGCGATCCCAGGCGATTGAACCGGTGGCGGCTGATCGGCTACCCATACGGACGTCACTCCGTCCAAAAGGGCCGCCATGAAAGTCACCCTCGATCTCACCGACCTCGTCCAGAGCGGCAAGCTCACCGCGGCGGAGGCTGAGCGGCTGCGCGGCCTCGCGGCGCGCGACACGGTCTCGCTCGGCATCAACATCCTGGTCGGGTTCGGCGTGGTGGCGGTGGCCGCCGGGGCCGGCGCGCTGCTGCCATCGGCCTACACCGCGCTCGCGCTTGGCGTGGTGATGTTCGGTCTTGGCCTTGGCCTCATCATGTCGGGCGCCAAGGCCTGGGAGCTGCTGGCGCAGATCTGCCTCGTGCTCGGCGCGCTGGGATTTTGCGGCGGCCTTGCCATGCTCGATGAGGGCTCGTTGCGGGTGATGCTGCTGATCGCATTGCTGCTTGCGGTGGCCGCGGTGGTGGCACGCTCGGGCCTCTTGATCGCCGCATCCGTGCTGGTGGTCGGCGGCTGTCTCGGCAGCAGCACCGACTATCGCCATGCCATGTACTCGCTCTCCGTCGAGGAGCCGACGCTGACCATCGTGGTGTTCGCGGTGATCGCACTGGCCGGCTACCTCGTCTCGCTGCGGGTAACGGCGGCCTATGAGCGGTTGGGGCTGATCGCGGCGCGCACCGCGGTGCTGATGGTCAATTTCGGATTCTGGGTCGGCTCGCTGTGGGGCGACCGGCTGCTGCGCGTGCGCGCGCTGCTGCACGGCGATCCCTCGATCCTGCACGACTATACCGCGCGCAGCGAATATGTGTCGCCGCTGGTATTCAGCATCGGCTGGGCGGTGGCGCTGCTGGCTGCCGGGGTGTGGGCGGTGAAGACCGACCGTCGCTGGATGGTCAACGTGGTCGCGGTGTTCGCTGCGATTCATTTCTACACCCAGTGGTTCGAGAAGCTCGGCGCCAGCCCGGGGACCGTGCTCGGCGCCGGCGTGCTGCTGCTCGCCTTTGCCCTCGGCCTGTGGAGCTTCAACCGCAAAGCTGCGCCGGCCGTCCCCGCCTGATGCCGCCGTGGCCGGGCCCGGGTGCGCCGGCCGCCGGACAGTTTTCCTCACCGCCGGCCGCGTGCTAGACCGTCTCGAAGGATTGATCCGGCCGGGGCGGGGCAAAGCCGCTTTGAGCCGCGGAGGAGACCCATGAAGGACATCGTCGAGAAGCTCGAGGCCCGCCGCGCCGGCGCCAAGCTCGGGGGCGGGGAGAAGCGCATCGAGGCGCAGCATGGCCGCGGCAAGCTGACGGCGCGCGAGCGTATCGAGCTGTTGCTCGACAAGGGCTCGTTCGAGGAGTTCGACATGTTCGTCGAGCACCGCTCGGTCGAGTTCGGCATGGAGAAGAGCAGGATCCCCGGCGACGGCGTCGTCACCGGCTGGGGCACCGTCAATGGCCGCAAGACCTTCGTGTTCGCCAAGGACTTTACGGTGTTCGGCGGCTCGCTGTCGGAGACCCATGCGCTCAAGATCACCAAGCTGCAGGACATGGCGCTGAAGGCGCGGGCGCCGATCATCGGCCTCTATGACGCCGGTGGCGCGCGCATCCAGGAGGGCGTTGCGGCGCTCGCGGGCTATTCCTACGTGTTCCGCCGCAACGTCCAGGCCTCCGGCGTCATCCCGCAGATCAGCGTCATCATGGGGCCGTGCGCCGGCGGCGACGTCTATTCGCCGGCGATGACCGACTTCATCTTCATGGTCAAGAACACCAGCTACATGTTCGTCACCGGCCCCGACGTCGTGAAGACCGTGACCAACGAG